>CALXCQ010000076.1 GCA_944386835.1 uncultured Oscillospiraceae bacterium
ACGGCGTAACTGGCATTGGCAATGTGTCCACATCTGCCCACATTGTTGGGGTGAAGAATATAAAGTCCCATAAGTTTGCAGGTCTGGCTATCTCTGGCTACGGCTACATAAGTCTGATTGGCAAAAATGTAGCACCGGATGGAAGCGTCAGGCACTCCTCCTGGGGAAAAGCAACCCCCTCGTCTACAATTTCAAGCCGCGGGAGCAAAAATGGATATTGCCGGCACAGGGAAAGAAAATCCGGCAAATGAGAAGGAAAACTGGTAAATAAGAAGGAGGACTGGCAGGCAAGGCGCGGTTTGCGGAAAAGACGTAAAAATTTTGGCAAGGGGAACTTCCCCTTGCCAAAAGACCGTTTAATATCCAAGCGGCTCCTCTACCAAAATGACCTTAATCCGACCAGGAGGGCTACTGATGCGGGTATTGAGAAAATAGCTGCAGATAGTCTCAGGGCTCAGACAGTCGTGGCACTGTCCTGTGCTGACGCAGGGGGTTGGCTTTTGCAGCCGCTGAGCATTTTGAGGGGCTGCTACATTTCGGGCCCGGTCCTGGGCAGAAGCCAAATCCGGAGCCAGTTTGTTGATGCCGGCAATGACCACTACGTTGGAAGGGCCGTAGCACATGGCGGCGACCCGATTGCCGTTACCGTCAATATTGACCAGATATCCATCCAGGCTGATGGCATTGGCACTGGTGAGAAATGTGTCTGCCAAAAGTCCCTGGCGCATCAGTTCTTTTCTTTCCTGAGGCGTTTTGGCGGTATCCCGGTCAATCAGCCGGTAGCCTGCCTGGCGCAGACGGTCTTTCAGACCAATGGTGTCGATGGTCGTGGAGCCTCCCCAGGATACTGTGTGGTCAGAGGGGATCAGACGCATGGCCAGTTGAGCGGCTTCTTCTCCGGTTTTACAAGTATATACGTCAAAAAAGTGGGATTTGAGAGCTTTTACCGCAGTGGAAAGCATTTGGGAATCCATAAATGATACCTCCTTGTTGAGATAAACTTGGGAAAAAATCCGACGCCGGTCTGGAAAATCCCAGACTGGCGCCGGATACAAAAGTTTCCAGGGATGAAGGGAAACTTATTTGTCAAATTCCTTGAACATTTCTTCAAAGGGGGCGATATCGCCGATGACATGGTAGCAATGCTCATCGGAGGGGAATACGCCTTCCTTGATTTCCTTGGAGTACTGGGCGAAAGCATCAATGATAACAGGCGCAATGTCCGCATACTTCTTGATGAATTTGGGAGTAAAGGACTGGAACATACCGATGGTATCGGCAAAGATGGTCAGCTGGCCGTCGCAAGGAGCGCCTGCACCAATGGACAGAACCGGAATGGACAGCAGCTCGTGAATTTTTGCAGTGACTTCCGGGGGAACTGCTTCAACCAGAATCATGTTAGCGCCGGCAGCTTCTACAGCCAGAGCGTCTTCAATAACGGCACGGGCGCTTTCCACAGTCCGGCCCTGAGCCTTGTGGCCGCCGAGAACACCGGAGCTCTGGGGAGTCAGGCCAATGTGGCCGCACACAACAATGCCGCAGTTCCGAATGGCAGCGATACGGCTGGCCATAGACTTGCCGCCTTCCAGCTTGATGGCGTCTACGCCGCCCTCTTTGATAAAGCGGATAGCATTGGCAGCTGCGTCTTCATCGGAAATCTGATAGGAACCAAACGGCATATCGCCCACGATGAAGGTGTTGGGAGCGCCGCGGCGAACTGCCTGACAATGGGAAATGCACATATCCATGGTAACCGGATTCGTACCTTCGAAGCCAAAGACTACCATGCCCATGGAGTCGCCTACCAGGATCATATCCATGCCGGCCTGCTCAGCAAAGGAAGCAATGGGAGCATCATAGGAAGTAATCCAAGAGATCTTTTCGCCATTTTGCTTCATCTTGTAAATATCAAGAATAGATTTCTTTTTTGCCATGTTGTTCAAATCCTTTCTAACACGTCTTCACAAATGTGGACGAAATCACAGAAAAGTAGAGGCTGACTGTTCTGCGATATAGAACAGCGTTCTCTCATTTCTCAATTATCTCCAGTATACCACAGGCCTGTTTTTTTTTCTTTCTTTTTCACGCCAACTTGGCCAGGAAAATTTGGACAAATTATTGACTGCTTTTCTGTGCAAGAAACAAAAATCTATGGAATGAATTCTGGGGTGGTTTGGGATGACGCAGAAAGGATGGGAGGAATAGACAGAGTCTTATAGGGCGATTCCAATCGCAGAAGAACAAAGACAGATGGCAGACGCTGGCGGTTGGAAGAAGAGAAAGGAGAACCGGTGGAAGAAATAGATGGCCGGATATGAGAAGGAGCGGGGCCGGGGAAAAAAGAAGATAGCCGGATGGAAGAAAGAGAGAAGCCAACGGGAAGAGACAGAGGGATGATGGCAAAAGCCGCATCACCCAACAAAAACCGGCGGCAAAAAAGCCGCCGGTTTTGAAAATGTCTGGCCTGCAGCCTACCGGGGCAGCTCCAGGACGGAAGACAGCAATTCTTTGGTATAGGCGTCCCGGGGACCGGATATTACCTGTCCACAGGGACCGGATTCCACGAGGGAGCCGTGATGCAGAACCAGAACCCGGTGACAGAGCTGACTGACAACGGCCAGGTCGTGGCTGACAAACAGAATGGACATGTGTAAGGTCTCTTGCAACTGGTTTAAAAGATCCAGAATATTGGCCTGGGCAGAGACATCCAGTGCGCTGGTAATTTCATCACACAGAAGAAGAGCGGGCTTTACAGAAAGGGCACGGGCAATGGCAAACCGCTGACATTGACCGCCGCTGAGCTGGAAGGGATACCGCCTGCATAAACTGGGGTCCAGTCCCACCAGCTGGGTCAACTGTTCCACCTCTTCCAGGTTGCCGTGCCCCAAAAGACAGCGCATAGTTTCCTGAATGGAAGCTCCCATGGTCATACGGGGATCGAAAGAGGCTCTTGGGTCCTGAAATACCATCTGGATGGCCTGAAGCTGCGATGGATTTCGCCGTTTTCCCAGGACTTTCCCCTCCAGCTGCACACTGCCTTGATCCGGCGTCACCAGACCTGCCACAACCCGAACCAGAGTGCTTTTCCCGCTTCCACTTTCTCCGACAATCCCCAGGGTTTCCCTACCATTTATGGTGAAGGTTACGTCTTGCAGAGCTTCTACCTTGTGAGTTTGCCGGGAGAAGGCCTTACACAGACCGGAACAGACCAAAAGAGGACGGGAGGATGGGGGCTCCGGCTTGCCGCTTCCCAGACTGGGAACACTGGCGATTAAACGCCTGGTAGGCTCGTGGATGGGGGTATGAAGAAGTGTTTGGGTTTCGTTGCATTCTATCAGTTGGCCGTTGTGCATAATTCCGGTTTTATCCGCCAGGAATCCGGCCAAGGCCAGATTGTGGGTTACCACAATTTGGGATACGCCGAACAGTTCCCGCAGCCGCAGCAGTTCCTGGGCCATCTGTTTTTGCAAAGTGGTGTCCAGGGCACTGGTAGGCTCGTCGGCCAAAAGGAGTCTGGGTTTTAAAAGCATAGCTGCGGCCAGAGCAACGCGCTGGTTCATACCGCCGCTGAGTTCATAGGGCCGGCTTTTTAAAATTCTCTGCCAGTCTTCCAGAGCCAATTTGGAAAACAGTTCTCCAATCTCCTCATAAAATGTCTTTCGGCAATAGCGGCCATGACTGATCAGCAATTCCCGGATCTGCGCGCCATAACTGCGGACAGGATTAAAAGAGGCGGCAGGGTCCTGGGGGACCAGGGCAATGGATGTGCCCAGAAGCCGCTGCCTTTGACGCGGTTTCATCTGTGTCAAATCCTGGCCTTCCCAAAGAATTCTGCCCTGCACGCCAAGGGCCGGATCGGTACCCATAAGAGCTTTGAGCAGGGTACTTTTTCCACTTCCGCTCTGGCCTGCGATACACAGAATTTCCCCCGGCGCCAAAGAGAAACTTACCCGGGGCACCACCACTCTGGTGCCATAGGCAATTTGTAATTGTTCTACGTCCAGTAAGGTTTGTTTCATGTTCCTTTCACATCCGCCAAATCCCGGATGGTGTCTCCCAAATAGTTAAAAATCATGACAGTGACCACAATGGCTGCCGCAGGGGCCAGAACGGCCCAGGGAGCCAGCTGCATATACGCCCGGTTTTCATTGATCATACTGCCCCACTCCGGTGTAGGAGGGGTGACGCCGATGCCCAGGAAGGAAAGGCCGGCAATTCCCACCATGACGGAGCCGATTTGGGTGGCTGCGCTGACAACCAGGGGGCCCAGAATATTAGGCAGAACGTGCCGGACGAGAATTTGCAAAGTTCCGTTGCCAGACAATCTGGCAGCCTGGATAAAAGGCTCAGATTTTAGGGCCATAGTACTGCTCCGGGCCATTCTGGCATAAAGGGTCCATCCGGTAAGACCCAGAGCCAACATGGCGTTGCCGGTGCCTCCGCCTAAAATACCGGCTACCGCAATCGCCAGTACCATCTGGGGAAATGACAGAAAACAGTCCGCCAGGCGCATGACAACCGCATCCAGAATTCCACCAAAATAACCGCAGGCCATACCCAGAGCCGTTCCGACGACAAAGAGAATTGCCACCAGGCCCATGGCCGAAAAGACGGAGATACCGGTACCGGAAAGAACCCGGGAAAAAATACACCGGCCATACCGGTCCGTCCCCAAGGGAAACTGGGAATTGGGAGCTTCGTTCATATGGGCGGCGGAGGTGGCAGTGGGATCATTGGGAACCAGGTATGGCGCCAAAAGGCCAACAAGAAGGAAAAGTCCCACGAGAGCCAGAAGAACGGCAAGTCGAATGCGGAGCCGCCGCTGTTTTTTGGAAACAGACTGCTTTATTTTCATGGTACCTGGCACTCCCTTCGCGGGTCGATCAGACGACCGCCAATGTCTGCCAGCAGATTGAGAAATACATAAATCAGGGACATGAGAACCACGAACCCCTGGATTACCGGATAGTCCCGGTGGGAAATGGCATCCATGGCCAGCTCACCCAGCCCGGGCCAGCGAAAAATTGTCTCAATCACAACACTGCCTCCCATTAAGGTCCCGGCAGAAAGTGCCAGAAAGGTAAACAAGGAAGGCAGACAGTTTCGGAAAATGTGGCTGAAATACAAAAAACGTTTCCGAATACCCCGATTTTTTGCGCCGGTCACATATTCTTTCCCCAACTGTTCCAGAATTTCAGCCCGGATCTGCCGGATAAACTGACCAGACAAGGGAATGGCCAAAGTTAGACAGGGAAGCAGCAATCCCTTCAGACTGTCGTCAGCCACTACTGGAAGTAGCTGCAGGCGAATGCAAAACCAATACATACACACGACGCTGATCAGGAAATTAGGCAGACTGTTTCCGGTAAAGGCAAAAATCCGGATCCCATGATCCAAAAGGCTCCCTTTTTTGACAGCTGCCAGAAAACCAAGTGGAAGAGACACCGCTATGGCCAGGGCCAGAGCACTGAGAGTCAGAGTTAAGGTGTTTCCCATGCCTTCCGCCAGTTTCTGGGAAACGGGGCGGTTGTCCTGGTAGGACAAACCCAGATCTCCGTGGAAAAGCCCTGTGAGCCAGTGGAGATATTGGACAGGAAACGGCCGGTTCAGACCCATTTCTTCCCGGGTCTGTTCCAGAACCTCTTCATCAATGGCGGCGCCCTGGGCGGTCAGCCGTTTCATGGCCGCATCTCCCGGGGTCAGATAGATCAGCAGAAACGTCAGGAATGTGGCACCCAACACAACAGGAATCAGCTGTACCAATCGGATTCCAATATATTTTAACATAGGTGCAACCTCCTTCCTGCTACTGCGGCAAACCCTAAGCAATGTCGGAATCCGCAGTCAAACGATAAAAGTCAAAGGGACAGTTTTCGCTGATACCGGTGACGCCAGGTTTCATAACGGAAATTTTATTGAACAAGCCTACAAACCCGAAGGCGTTGTCGTCGATTACCATTTGAATAATGGAGTTGGCAAGCCGGGCCCGTTCTTCCGGGTCAGTTTCATATTGCAGTTTCTCTACAAGCGCCTGGCAGTCCGGATCGTCAAACCCGCCGCAGTCATAGTAACTGCCATCCCGGATGGTTGCGTCAATAAAGGCGTAGGGGTCTCCGGCCGAGTCGGCAATCATACAGTACAGGGCGATATCAAAATCTCCTGTGGCGATATAGGTGGCATCTGCATCTTCTTCACAGGTGAGCGTTGCCCGGATTCCAATGGTTTTGAGTTGCTCCTGCATCAAAACTGCGATAGTGTCTAAGGACCGTGCGGCGTAATAACAGATGTTTACCTGCAGTTCCTGTCCATCTTTTTCATAATACCCATTTGCATTTCGCTGATACCCGGCGTTTTCCAGCTGGGCCATGGCAGCCTGAGGGTCTGGATCCGGCTTGGTGACCTGACCATAGGAGGCGGAAGGGGAGAACGGCCCGATAGCCGGCGTCACAGTCCCCTTGAGAAACTCAGCGATGGCCTGAGGGTCTACTGCCAGATTGATGGCAGCCCGAACCGGATCGCTTAGGGTGTTCTCATTCAGAATATAAAATTGCAGACGGGTAGCGGGAATGCTGTTGAGGGTATAAGAGGCCGGATCGGCGCTGAACAGTTCCATAGCGGCTGCCGTGACCCCGTCATATGCGTCGATTTCGCCATTCTGCATGGCCATGAGTTTGGAGTCGTCATCTTGCATGTAATAGAAAATGGCGCCATCCAATTTTACTTCCCCGTCCCAATAGTTATCGTTTCGCTCTACTTCCACAGTTCCGGACGGCACGAAGCTTTTGATCTGGAAAGGTCCGGTACCGATGGGGCTTAGGTCAAAGTCAGACGTATGGTCCAGATCCAGCATGCCCATCTCCGGACTTGCCAGTGTGTTGAGCATGGTGGGATACACCTCTGGGGTGGTAATGGTAAAGGAAGCTTCGTCAACTACCTGGTACTGAAAATCTGCCAGATAATAAAATCTCTCATTTTCCTGGGCCAGCCGCTGGATATTCCGTACGGCCATTTGTGCCGTCAGAGGTTCTCCGTTGGAAAAGCATACCTCTTCTTTCAGCACAATGGTCCAGATGAGTCCGCTTTCGTCTACACTGGCACTGTCTGCCAGACAGGGCTGCAGGGAACTGTCATCTCCAATTCGATACAGAGATTGGGTGATTCCATAAATGGAAGTAAACCACCCGTAATATTCTACATGGGTGTCCAGACTGGGGTACGCATAACTTTCCGCAAGACGCAGAATCTTGGAGTTTTCGGTAGAAGAAGTGTCCAGGGAAGAAATATCTGTTTCCTCCGAGGTACCTGCAGGACTACAGGCGCATAAAGTTACCGCCATACACAAAGCGGTCAGAAGCCAAAGAAATCTTTTCATTTCCATATCCTCATTTCTGTAAAACCGGCCCGAAGGCCTGAAAGTATTGATTTCAGGGCAGGCCGGAGCTTCTGGAAGCTCCGGCCTGTTGACGGCAATATTGTAGCAGCTGATTTTCACGGTCACAAGCCGGGAGGGGGGATGTTCTTTTGGAACACTTTGACAACCGGCCCGTTTTCAGAGGATGGAAGAACGGGGGCTTTGGCAGACGGGAAACCGCCGGACGCCCCAGGAGTCCGGCGGTTTTTTCTGTATTTTTGTGTTGAGGGCAGGACAGTCAGTAAAGACTGGCTGCAATTTCCCTGGCATGCCGCAATAGCTGTACATAGATATTCTGAACGGTTTCCTCCGTCATACGCTGCCGGGGTCCAGAGCAGCTTAAAGCCGCCACGGCAGTACCGGAAGGACCTAAAATGGGCACGGCCACACAGTACAGACCGTATTCAAATTCTTCTGCGTCGATTCCATAGCCCCGGCTGCGGGTCAGGGCCACTTCCTGTGCCAGCGCTTCTTGACTGGTGATGGTGTGCTCTGTCAAAGCTTCCAAAGGCGTTTCTTCCATCAGCCGCTGGGCCTCCTGGGGATCCATGAAGGCCAGCATAACCTTTCCTACAGCGGTACAGTAAAATGGAGAGCGCTGCCCGATTTGGGTACAAATCCGCATAGAATGGGGACTCTCCTGTTTTTCAATGTATACGACCTTTTTCCCGTCCTGGATAACCAAATTGACCGTCTCACCCAGCACATCCACCAGCTGGCGAATATGGGGCAGACAGATTTCCCGGATGTTGATTCTGGTTTTGGAGCCCAGACGGAACATTTCAATGCCCAGACGGTATTTCCCCGTAGCCGGGTCCTGCTCCAGGAGCCGATGGCTGGTCAAAGTGTTGACCAGTCCAAAAGTGGTAGATTTATATAGGCCCAGTTTGTTGCTGATTTCCGTAATGCCCAGAAGCTCGGCATCGTGGAAGCATTCCAGAACCCGGACGGCCCGATCTACAGACTGGATGATTACGCCCTTATCTTTTCCTTCCGGCATGGGCTGTCCCTCCCTTGTCCATTCTTTCGGTTGCAGTATACCGTATTTTTTTGTAATTGGCAATGGAAAATCCCAGGACTGGAAACAATGTCCGCCAGATGAGAACAAAAACAACAAAAAAGTCTTGCTCAAACTGTGGGAAGTGACAAAAAACCAATTGGGATCTGGCAGGTGGTTGCAGCGAAAAAAGATGCTGGTATAATTAAAATGCAAAATGAATCCAAAGGGATTTGGATACGGAGGTACCAGATATGGAACAAACCAGAAGGACTATGGTCATTCAGGAACAGGACAACGTGGCGGTTGCCATCGAGAATATTGCCGCCGGGGAAATGGCACAAGTGGGACAAGAGCGGATTCCGGCGAACCAGGCTATCCCCAGAGGTCATAAAATTGCCCGTCAGGACATTCCCAAAGGGCAGCCCATTGTCAAATATAATCATGTCATCGGACTGGCTTCCCAGGACATTCAAAAAGGCGACTGGGTCCACAGCCACAATGTGGACGATGTGACGGAGCAGCTGGAAGCAGAGGCCCAGCGCAAAACCTATGAAAAGGTTATACAGACGGAAGACCATGAAATTAAGCCTTACCGGACGGCACCCAAGCTCTCCCGTGACACCATTATGGCTTACCGCCGGACCAATGGGGATATTGGCGTGCGTAACCATGTGCTGGTTATTTCTATTATCCAGTGCGCCAACTTGGCTGCCCAGAAAATTGCTGAGGCTACCGGCGCGATCCCCATCACTCAGGAGGGCGGTTGTCTGGAATTCCCTGACCGGCTGGAGCGTTTAATTCAGGGATTTGTTACGGCAGGAACCCACCCCAACACCTACAGCGTGCTGGTAGTGAGCCTTGGCTGTCAGCAGATCAAACCGGACTGGGTGGTAGATCCCATCCGGCAATCTGGTCGGGAAGTATATCATCTGTGCCTGCAGACGGACGGCGGTTTCCACAAAGTGGTTGCAGAGGGAACGAAACTGGTTAAGCAGATGCAGGCCAAGGCACTGGATGAGGTTCGGGTGCCCTGCCCGATTTCCCAGTTGATTATGACAGCCCACTGTGGCGGCAGCGACTGGACTTCCGGCTTATCTGCCAACCCGGTTTGCGGTGGCCTTCTGGACATCCATGAAGCGGTAGGTGGCACCATTGTGGCAGGCGGCGGCCGGGGCAATCAGATTACCCGGTGTGGCAACAGACATGTATTTGAAAGAATGATGGATGTGGGCGACAAGTTCCGTGCCGACTGCAAAATCCGCAACGGCAATGGTATGAGCGAAGTTAACCCCACACCTGGCAACAAAGCCGGTGGCCTTACCACCTTGGAGGAAAAGAATCTGGGTACCCACGAGTCTACCGGCCATGCCCTGATCCATGGGTTTATCGAAGTAGGCGAGAGAGCTCCGGGACCCGGCACCTGGGCGATTGACCAGTGTCATGGTAACAATGACTCCTATGGCTGCACCGGCAGCGCCATGTCCGGCGCCCACTTTATCGTCTTTACCACAGGCCGTGGCACCATGCTTGGCAATGCCTGTGCTCCCACCATTAAGCTGACGGGAAATCAGGAGACCTATGACAACATGGAGGAATTTTTCGACTACTGTGCTGCGCCGGTGCTGCGGGGCGAAAAAACGGTGGAGCAGGCCAGCATTGAGCTGTATGAAAAGATGTTGGACTTTGCCGAAGGAAAGCTGACAGCCTCGGAAATTCTGGGGGACTACAGCTGGACCATTCCTCATGCAAAGAGCCTGAACGGCGACTATCCTGCCGTGCCGCCTACTTGCGCTGCCCGAGAGTAATGGATGCGGCTGCAATGGAGATTTCCAGCTCTAACAATTCCAGAACTGGGATTTCCAATCTTCACAATGGTGGATCCTGTTACTGGTAAGCTCTGGAAGACAGGAGAACGTGATCTTCAGAGCTGCCCTTACTGGTAGGCTATACAGGCCGGGTGCCCGGATTTTCCGGACACCTGGCCTTTTTCTGTTGGGCAGCCTTTTAGCGGCAGGAAGTGGACTTCAGGGCCGGGACCTTTTCCCTCGGGCGATCCTTCCAGGGCAGGAAGCGGACTTCGGGGCCGGGGCCTTTTTCCTTGGTCAGTCCTTCCGGGGCAGGAAGCGGACTTCGGGACGGGGACCTTTTTCTCACGGAGCGTCTGCCGGGAAGTCCTGTGCCTGGCTTGACACAAGGGAGAAAACTTGATATACTTTCTGAAGTTTAAATATTGGACAAAAGCACAGCACGGAAAAGGTATGTGGTCCTGATGGGGACCCGTAAGAAAAGAGGCTTGGCATATGGGAACCATTCAACGCAGCACATTGGTAGAGAAAATTTTAGAGGCCCTGGTAGAAATGGTCAAAACCCAGAATTACCGGGTTAACGACTTGTTGCCCACAGAAAAGGAACTGTCTGAGATGTTGGGCGTCAGTCGGAATTCCGTACGGGAAGCATTAAAGACTTTAAATATGGCGGGAATCACCGAATCAGTGTCAGGCCGGGGAACATTTTTGCGAGTGGACCCCACCGAGCTCCGGGGCGGGGCAGCGGTCATTTTAGACGCAGTGAACGGCGTTTCCCTTATGGAACTCTTGCAGGTCCGCAGGATTATTGAAACGGAAGGAGCGGCCCTGGCGGCCCAGCGGGCCAAAGAAGACCCCAGACGGCTGAGAGAACTGGAGAAAAAATGGAAGGCCCTTATGAAGGCTTTGGATAGCCGGCAAAGAGAGGGCGGAAAAGCCGGCAACGAATTTCACATGGCGGTAGTGGAACTGGGAGGCAATCGTCTTCTGGTAAAGCTGCTTTACTCTATTATGGGGGACGTGCGCAGCGCCCGGCGGATGGTGCCTCTGGATTTGGAACATTTTGACCGGGAAGAGGATGTGCATACCCGTATTTTCCGGGCCATTGAACGAGGGGACAGCCAGGGGGCCCGTCAGGCAATGGAAGACCATTTTGCCAATACAGAAGTTTACTACCGCATTCGCAATCAACAACTGGAAAAGGCCAGTCTGGAAGCTGCGGAGAAGGATGCGGAATAATTGTATGTGTTGACTATAAACTGAGAAAACGTATTGACAAACTTGTGCAAATTTGCTACATTCCAACCATGAGCGCTGGGAGACTCCCGCAAAAACCGGGAGATAGCGGCAGGCGCTTCACATTTGGGAGGTGGCACGATGGAACGCGGACAAATTTTATTTCTCAATGAACAGGAAATTCAGAGCCTGATTACAAAAGAGCAGGCATTAGACCTGGTAGAAGAAGGATTTCGGGCCTTTGCCCGGGGAAATGTAGTCAATCCGGTGAAATTACATTTGCCCATTTACCCCGACTGCGACGGGTATCTCAATTCCATGCCCTCGTACAATCGGGAGACGAAGGCTACCGGTGTAAAGCTGGTAACGGTGTACCACGACAATCCGAAGGAGCATGGCCTGTTGGCCACCTTGGGGACCATTGTCCTTCACGACTGGCAGACAGGGATGCCCTACGCCATTCTGGGTGGAACTCATATTACCAATTTGCGAACAGGTGCTGCGGCGGGACTGAAGGCTAAGTATCTGGCGCGGGAAGACGCCACTGTGTTGGCGGTTATTGGCGCCGGGGCCCAGGGCTTTTCCGCCATGGAAATGGTTATGACCGCCATGGGACCGGAAAGAATTCAGGAGCTGCGGGTCAGCGATTTGGTGCCTCAGAGAAGGGAACAGTTTATCCAAAAGGCAAAGGAGCTGTATCCGCATCTGCGGTATATCTCCTGTGCGGAAAATCAGGAGGCAATGGCAGGCGCCCATATAGCGCTTTTCTGTGCTTCTGCTCCTGTGCCGATTCTGGAAAACTGTCAGGTGGAAGCTGGATCCACGGTTATTTGCGTCAACGAGCTGGTAACGCCCCAAGCAGTGGCCAAATTTGACAAGTTCTATACAGACTTTACCGAATGCGTTTTGGAACGGTTCAACGCCATGGGACGAGAAGGTGCCAGAAAGACAGGAATTCCCTATGAAGAACTGACGGCGAACCAGGTGACGGCCCAGTTTGGTGACGTGGTTTTGGGAAATGTAGTAGGACGTAGAAATGAGTCGGAGCGGATTTTGACCTTAGATGTGGGGATGAGTCTGGAAGACGTGGCTTTGGCAGAATTTGTTTACCGGAAAGCGGCAGAACAAGGCGTCGGCAAAGTCCTGGATTTTCAGAACCTATAAGAGCATTCAAAGCCGGTGGGTATTTTCCTGCCGGCTTTTTCCCGGATAAAGCGGGGAAAAAGAGGGCACTTTTTCCGAGGCTTTGGACTCCTTGGGCATTTTGTATGCCTGCTTCCTTTCCGGATTTCGGTTACTGTTCCCAGCCGGTCAGGCTCTGGCGGACGGATCGCGCCTGGCTGCCCTGTCGGTGTGAATGCAAATTGCGAAGGCAAGGCAAAAAGCGGTAAGCCTCTCAAAGGCTTACCGCTTTTGTGGCCTGTCGGTGAACACGCTATCGCATTTGAAACGTTTCCCCGGTCAGACGTCGTTTTCTTTGCTTTTCGACCATCGCGAAACACGGAAACAATCGTTTTGCAATCCCAGAGATTCAGTGCTCTGTTTTTGGAATGCTGCGTTTCATTTGTAGCAGCAAAAGCACCAAACTGATGCTCAACAGGATATGACCCACTCCGGCCATGCCGGAGATTGCGCCATTCCCACCAGAAGAAAGTGTGAGGCCCAACACCTGAGTTATGCCCCGTATCACGAACATCGTGGCAGTCAGGTTCAGACCAACATGGTAGATTGCCAGTATCCATCCGGTCTTTTTGGAGGTAAAACAAAAATTCTTTTCCAGTACCAGCAACAACAGGAAAAACACCGTGCCCAGTACAAAATAATGCGTATGTACCACGCCCAGAGTGGTTTGACCAGTAAAGCCGTTGAATTTTGTGAACTCCCGATAAAACACGCCGCCGGCCATGGCAAGGACGACATATAACAAAGCTGCATTCATAAATCGTTTCATCTTCATTTCTCCTGTTATTTGCATTCTTTTTTCATGGCAAAGTACCCAATGAGAACGGTCCACACATAGGCGCAAGTCTTGGGAATCATCAGCATCCCGATCATGGGAATCGTATCGGCCCACAGTACCACGGGGATATAGAAGCCAAAGCTTAGCACGATGGTCAGCCACATCCAGCGGAAGGCACGATCTTTTTGTAGTTTTGCACTGCGGTAAAACAATACGATTACCAAAAGGCCTAGCAGGGCAAAGGGAATATTGCGGTAGATACCCCAGGCCAGAGGCGATTCGGTGCTGAGCCACTGATTCTGTGGCATCATGCACAGCGCAATCCGCAAAGCGGCCAAACCGTATACGACAACTGTCAGGCCATTTTGTGCCTTAATCTGGTATCGCTTCCGCCAGACATAGTAGAGTAGCACATAAAAAACGGTCATAGTGACAGAGGTGATCCACTTACCCAGGCCCAGGGGGACGGTGTAATGATCCAGCCCGCTGGTACACAGTGCCAAAGCGCGGGGGATCAGGTGAAAAGCGTCACCGGCTCCCAGTATCACCGCCATCCAGCCAAACAACCGGAATTGGGACTCTGTCTTACTTTTCCGTATCATCAGGACACCGATGGTAATGACAGAAATTAAATAGATTGCATCAAATAAGGTTTCTACGATTGCTTGCATTGCTTATTCTCCTCGTATAATGAATTTACGGTTTAAGTGTGGTGGGAACCGCTTGGACAGTAGCACCGGTAACTGCCGCTTCACAAAAGTTACGGCCAAATAAGAGGCCGGCCAGCAAAAGAGAAGCGCCCGGACCGGTATAAAAGACTGCGATAAACCGTGCCGGTACCAATCCGCTTGCACGCAGGCCAATCCCGCCGGTCATCATCACGGCCATTGTGACAAAAGCTTTCCTGTCAAAAAATCTGAGAAAGAAGCATCGTTTTTCCAGGTAGCCGTTGATTCTGGCAGTATGCTTTTTAACCAGTTTTCCAAAGACAAAACTTTGGAACACAAGGAAAACCAGGATAGACAACAAAAAGTTCAGCACAGACACATAAGGCGGATGCGCCGGGAATCCAATGCGAAGGATGTTTAAGCCTGCCCCACTCCATACCAGACAGGCGAACAGTAGCAGCGTATTTCGTTTTACTTTCATGGGTTTCACCTTCAATTGAACACCGTTCAATTTCAACGGTGAAAAATTCCCACATAGTTGTGGGAATTTTAATAAAGCGCTCTGCGGACGATTTCCAAAACAGCGCCGGGATCATAGTCTTGCCGCAATAAAGCGGACAGCATCAGGGAAAACAGGACCCCTGCAAATTTCTCCACGGTAAACTGCGCAGTAAAAGCATCGGGGCGAACGTTGGTATCTCTTTTTAGAACGGAGCACAGTCCCTCTAAAATATGCTCCCAGGTTTTCTGCATTCTTCGTTTCCCGTCTGACTTATCCTCGTGCAGGAATCCCAAAGAGTGGAGGGTGAAGAAACCGGGAAACTGCTTGCAGCCGTATTCCATCCGCTGGTATATCCAGGTAATACACGCCAGAGTATCCTGAAATGCGGTTTCATCTTCCGGACGGTGAAAAATTTCACACCAGACGCTTTCTACGGTGGCGCCTATCAGGGCCGTTTTAGAATCAAAGTAATTGTAAATAGACCCTACGGATACACCACAGGCAGCTGCAACGGAGCGAATGTTGATCGCAGACCAGCCCTGTTTCTGAATGAGTTCCCGGCTGATTTTCAAAATCTCATCTTTTGACGTTACTGCTGTATTCATTTTATCACCTCAATGTGAACATTGTTCATTATACCGGTTTACATTTTTTTGTCAAGCTGGCACCAAGAAGTCCTGTGTTTTTGCCCAACACACAGGATAAGCCTCATTTTGCCGTTCCAATTTAACCGCTGCCACATTTGGGACAGAATAAGATCCCAGTAGCTTTCTGATGATCAGAAGATCCTTTGAGGATAAACGAAAAGGTTCTCCCTTTGCCCAAGTCTGCCTTGCTTAGTATGGGAAACCGTTTGCTGTTCCGGACTGGGATGGGACTCCTTCTTCACATTCCGGACGGGAAATGAGGAAAAGACGTTTTCTATCCCAAAGGGGTTGACAAAGACGAAAAATTGTGCATATAATGAGAAAAATATTGCAAAACCGATGAGCAAAAAGAGTACCGTCTGGAGTGCCATGACAGAGAGCCGCTGAGGGTGGAAATGCGGTGATGGAGACAGGTGGGAATGGATTTGCGAGGGCGAACCCAACGCCGGAAGGCCAGTAGGGGAGACGGAAGCCTACCGTTACCTTGGAGCACATATGTTGGTATGTGGCAGAGAGCGCCGGAATCCGGCGAATGTGGGTGGTACCGCAGAAGTTAGAAATCGCTTTTGTCCCAGTAGAGTGGGATAAAAGCGTTTTTTTATTGCTGAAAGGAGTCCAATATGATAAGACCCTTAGATTTTCGATGGTGAAGCTGCCGAAAAACAACACACACAAAATAATGAAAAAAGAAAGGCAGCGAACACAATGAAAACTTATCAAGATTTTACCAACTATCTGAAAAACTATCCGGATGAAAATGGCAGATTTGGCGAATTTGGCGGGCAATATCTGCCGCCGGAACTGGTTCCGGCTTTTGAAGAGATTACGCAGGCTTATCAGGAAATCAGCCACTCGGCCCAGTTTATCAATGAACTGCGGCGGATTCGCAAGGAGTTCCAGGGCCGGCCCACTCCGGTTTATCACTGTGAGCGGCTTTCCAGGCTGTTTGGCGCTTGTCAAATTTATCTGAAGCGGGAAGATTTAAACCATACCGGAGCCCATAAGCTGAACCACTGTATGGGCGAGGGCCTTCTGGCCAAACATATGGGGAAAAAGAAGATTATAGCTGAGACAGGTGCAGGCCAGCACGGCGTGGCCCTGGCTACAGCGGCAGCCTATTTTGGACTGGAATGTGATATCTACATGGGAGAAGTGGATATTGCCAAGCAGCATCCCAATGTGATCCGGATGAAAATGCTGGGCGCCAATGTA
The DNA here is from genome assembly GCA_944386835.1 of uncultured Oscillospiraceae bacterium. GTDB lineage: Bacteria > Bacillota > Clostridia > Oscillospirales > Oscillospiraceae > CALXCQ01. Next base: position 16,442 of record CALXCQ010000076.1, read on the forward strand.
ATTCCTGTCACCCATGGCCTAAAGACCTTGAAAGAGGCGGTGGATGCCGCTTTTGAAGGGTATCTGAAAGAATACAAAGATGCTATTTACTGTATTGGCTCTGTGGTAGGGCCCCACCCTTTCCCCATGATGGTACGGGATTTCCAGGCGGTCGTGGGATTTGAAGCCAGAGATCAGTTTGTGGAGATGACAGGAGAATTGCCGGACGCTGTATGTGCCTGTGTAGGCGGTGGCTCCAATGCGGCGGGTATGTTTGCTGGATTTTTGGATCAGCCAGTGGATATCTACGGCATTGAGCCTCTGGGCCGGGGCAGCGGCATAGGGGACCATGCGGCATCCATGGCCTACGGGACCAAGGGCGTTCTCCACGGCTTTGAAAGCTATGTGTTGCAGGATGAAAAGGGGGAACCGCTGCCGGTATATTCCATTGCCAGTGGTCTGGATTATCCGGCCGTGGGACCGGAACATGCCTATCTGCGAGACTGCGGCCGGGTTCGGTACGAGACCGTATCCGACGAGGAGGCTATGGAGGCATTTTTCTATCTCTGTCGTTACGAAGGTATTATTCCTGCCATTGAGAGCGCGCACGCAGTAGCCTATGCTATGCGGTATGCCAAAGCCCATCACCATGGTACTATTTTGGTCAATCTCTCCGGCCGGGGCGATAAGGACATTGATTATGTCTATGAAAAATATGGAACCGGAGAGCAGTTTTTTCAGAAATAGGGTACACTCCCATAAAGCCAGTAAGGCGTAAGGTGCGGTTTCATCCGAGATAAGGAGCGAGAGACGGGACACAAAGCGACCGGCCGGGCAGATTTTCCCAGGAAATTCGTGGTATCCGGGTCATTTTTACCAAGAGTTCCAGGGTAGAGCGGTCGGGAGGATTTCCTCTGTATGCCAGGAGCTTGAAAATACTCTGCGCGGCAGTTTCGGGGCAATGATTTCCCCGCCTTTCAGGGTCGTGAATCTTTCTGAGGGTGGGTGGTCTGGGAAGACGGTATACCGGGAACTGCCATGACAACTGAACAGGTCTTGTACGGCAGCCTGAAGGAGGCGTCAGTCGACGTTTCCCCCAGGCTGCCGGACCCTTTTAGGGGGTAACTTGACACACAAAGCGGAAAAAGACTATGATATCCATAGCTACAACAGGGAAAACGCAACGGAAATGGGGCAAAATAGGCCTTTTCAAGAAGAGAAAAGCGTGCTTGGATCAGAGGGAAGAGGCTGTGTTCATTAGCTAGAGAGAAGAAGTGGCGTTTATCACAGAGGCGGTCTTCTTCAAAGAGAAGAAGCGGGCCTTTCCCGGAAAGGAGATTCCTAATGGCAAAGATTCGGATTGCCCAGCTACAGACCCGGGTTGTGCCGGGGCAAGAAGAGAATTTAGCAGCGCTTCCGGCCCAAATGGAGGCAGTTTGTCAGGCGGGCACAGATCTGGTGTGTCTGCCGGAAATGTTTTGCTGCCCTTATGGGACGGAAAATTTTCCACGGTATGCCCAGGAAGAAGGCGGCCCGGTTTATCAGGCCCTGTCAGAGTTGGCCAAAAGCTTCGGCGTCTATCTCAGCGCCGGTTCCGTCCCGGAGCGGGGGGAAGGGGGCAGACTCTACAATACGGCATATATGTTTGACCGGCAGGGACGACAGATCGGCAAACACCGGAAGATCCATTTGTTTGATGTGGACATTCCGGGGAAAATCCAGTTTTTAGAATCCCGTACCCTTTCACCAGGGGATCAGATTACCGTATTTGAGACAGAATTTTGCAAAATGGGACTTTGTATCTGTTATGATATTCGGTTTCCGGAGCTGAGTCGGGCCATGACGGATCGGGGGGCGCAGGTGATTCTGGTTCCCGCTGCCTTTAACCGAACCACAGGGCCCCTCCACTGGGAACTTTTGTTTCGGTCCCGTGCGGCAGACAACCAGGTGTTTACAGTGGGAACGTCTCCGGCTTTGGACATGGCGGCGGACTATCACGCCTGGGGCCACAGCCTGGCGGTAGATCCCTGGGGGAAGGTGCTGGGACAACTGTCAGACGAGACAGGGGTATTATACACACAGCTGGATCTGGAGCAAATTTCTCAGGTTCGGCAGCAACTGCCCCTTTTGCGGCAGCGTAGAAAGGACGTGTATGGCCAATGGGACGGGCAGTAGCTCCGGCGGATGCATTTCTGAGGGCGGACGTGTACAATATTTTATAAGACGATAGGCAGAAAGAGGGGTCTCTATGGAAAAATCGAAAGTTTACTTTACCAATTTCCGAACCAGCAACCGGGAAAACCAGCAGCAGAAGCTGGCACGCCTGATTTTGACGGCGGGCATGGATCAAATTGATTTTACCAACAAGTTTGTGGCAATTAAAATGCATTTCGGCGAACCGGGGAACCTGGCTTACCTCCGGCCCAATTATGCCAAGACTGTGGCCGATGTTGTCAAAAGCCTGGGTGGAAAACCGTTTTTGACCGACTGCAACACTTTGTATGTGGGCGGTCGGAAAAATGCCCTGGATCATCTGGATAGCGCCTTTGAAAACGGATTTTTCCCTTTGGCAACGGGATGTCATGTGATCATTGGCGACGGGATAAAGGGAACCGATGACGTGGAAGTGCCCGTAGAGGGCGGCGAGTATATTGAGAAGGCAAAAATCGGACGGGCCGTTATGGATGCAGATGTGATTATCTCTCTGAACCACTTTAAAGGCCATGAGAATACGGGATTTGGCGGCGCCATCAAGAATCTGGGCATGGGCTGCGGAAGCCGGGCCGGGAAAATGGAAATGCACAATGCAGGCAAGCCCCATGTGATCCCCGAGCGGTGTGTCGGCTGCGGCAGCTGCGTCAAAATCTGCGCCCATGACGCACCTACCCGACAGGGAAAGAAAATGACCATCGACCAGGACAAGTGCGTCGGCTGTGGACGGTGCATTGGCGTGTGTCCCGTGGATGCCATTGCCACCAATTATGACGAGGCCTTTGATATTCTCAACTGCAAAATGGCAGAATACGCCAAGGCAGTCGTGGCCGGCCGGCCCCATTTCCATATCAGCCTGGTAATGGATGTATCTCCCTTCTGCGACTGCCACAGCGAAAACGACGTGCCCATTGTGCCGGATATCGGCATGTTTGCCTCCTTTGATCCGGTGGCTTTGGATTTGGCCTGTGCCGAGGCGGTCAACAGCGCTCAGGTGAACGCGGGAAGCCTTCTGGCTGAGTCTACTGTGACCGGCCGGGACCACTTTGGAAGTGTTACTCCGGCCACCGACTGGAGAAGCCAGATTGCCCATGGCAAAAAAATCGGTCTGGGCAACGACAGCTACGAGCTGATTACCATCTGAGATCTGCCGGCAATGGGCGGGAATTGGCAGGAGAATGTTCTTGCAATTGAACTGGGAAACAGATAGAATAAAACAGGATTGACAGATAAAAAACCGACTTTTTTCCAGGCGGTGCCTGGGAAATACACGGAAATTGCAATTGGAGGTAAAACATATGTTGATTGCGTTAAAAATGGACCCCAAAGACACGGTAGCTGTCGTGACTCAGGACGTAAAGGCCGGACAGGCAGTACAGATTGGACAGGAAAGCGTAGTGGCGAATCAGGACATCAATGCCGGACATAAAATTGCCGTAGTGGACGGAAAATCCGGCGATATGGTTTATAAGTATGGAAAAGTAATCGGCCAGCTGAGCGCAGACGTGAAAGTGGGCGATTGGGTGCACACCCATAACGTTCTGGATATTACCGACGAATTGAGCCAGGAATACATGAAAAACTACCGGGCGAGAGGGAAATAAGTATGGAAATGCTGATGGGCTATGAGCGGGCAGACGGCCGCTATGGCATCCGCAACTATGTCATTGTAATTTCTCTGGTACAGTGCGCCAACGGCACGGTCAAAAAAATTGCCGAAGCCTGTGATGTGGCGCCCATTACCATTGACACCGGCTGCGGCGATTTTGAAGCTGCGGCCAACAAGGTGAATCTGGGGCTGATTACAGCGGGCCTCAATCCCAACGTCTACGGTGTCTTGCTGGTCAGCCTTGGCTGTCAGTGGATCAGTCAGGAGATGATTGGCGATCCCATCCGGGCCGCAGGCAAGCGGGTAGAGCATATCTGTATTCAGGATGAAGGCGGCATGAAGAATTCCGTAGCCAAGGGAATTGAAATCGTTGAGCAGATGAAAAAAGAGGCCGCGGCCCAAGAGCGGGTTCCCTTCCCTATGAGTCAGCTGGTAGTGGGCCTCAATGCCGGCGGCAGCGACTGGACCTCTGGCATTGCTGCCAATATTTCCGTAGGACATGCCTCGGATCTGGTGTGGCAGAGAGGCGGCGGCAGCATTATCGGCGGTGGCGTCCGGTTTATTCCCGGAGACGAAGCCTACCACTGTGACCGGGCTGTCACCTATGAAGCGGGACTGGCTGTGCTGGACGCTCTGGATGAATACTGCCACGACTTAATTGAGCTGACAGGCCAGAGTGTGTCGGAAGTCAATCCGACCCCCGGTAACAAGCGGGGCGGTATCACCACTCTGGCGGAAAAGGCAATGGGCACCGTGAAGCTTCACGGCCATGTGCCGCTGTATGGGGTATTACAGACAGGCGATCGGGTGCCCCATCCCGGTGGCTGGTTCCTGGATGAACGCCACGGGGCCAACGACATGTATTCCACTACCGCCTGTGCCATGACCGGTGCCCAGGTCATGTTTATGACCACCGGCCGGGG
>CALXCQ010000077.1 GCA_944386835.1 uncultured Oscillospiraceae bacterium
CCCCAAAGGCAACAAAAGAGGAGACGCATGTGCGTCTCCTCTTTGTCTTCAGCTCAGTTTTAAATCGTTTTCTTTTATCCAGCCCCACCTGCGCAGAAGGCCGCCCATGAGCCAGCACAAGATGGCCGGCAGCACAAAGCATACCAGGACCAGCCCCGTCCAGTCCAAAGTAGTGATGGCCGCCTTGGCGCCTGAGGCCACATCGGCCACCCAGCCGGAATAGACCCCAATCTGGCCCACCAGACCGCAGGTGCCCATGCCGGAGGAGACGGGTGGTCCGTTCATTTCCAGGCGGAACAGGCAGGTGGCAATGGGGCCGGTAATGGCCGAAGCCACGGTAGGCGGAATCCAGATCCGGGGGTTGCGCACAATGTTGCCCATCTGGAGCATAGAGGTTCCCAGGCCCTGAGACACCAGTCCGCCCCACCGGTTTTCCCGGAAGCTCATAACGGCAAAGCCCACCATCTGGGCGCAGCATCCGGCGACGGCAGCGCCTCCGGCAAGGCCCGTCAGGCTCAGGGCCGCGCAGATGGCGGCGCTGGAAATGGGCAGGGTCAGAGCAACGCCTACCAGAACAGAGACCACAATTCCCATGAGGAAGGGCTGTAACTCCGTAGCCCACATGATGACCTGGCCCAAAGAGCTGGCAGCCGTACCGATAGCCGGTGCCCACCAGGCAGACAGGGCCACGCCGACGGCAATGGTGACCAGGGGCGTCACCAGAATATCCACCTTGGTCTCTTTGGACACCGCTTTGCCGGTCTCGGCAGCCAGAATGGCAATGACCAGAACCGCCAAAGGCCCTCCGGCCCCGCCCAAACCGTTGGCTGCGCTGCCGACGGCAATGAGGGAAAACAGAACCAGAGGCGGGCAGTGCAGCGCGTAGCCGATGGCCGCCGCCATGGCCGGGCCGGACATGTCCTTGGCATAGCCGCCGATGGTACTCAAAAAGGGAATCCCCGCCTGGGTTCCCACCGTATCAATAATGGTTCCAATTAAAAGGGAACAAAACAGGCCCTGGGCCATAGCCCCCAGGGCGTCAATGCCATACCGCCGTATGGAAACCTCAATATCCTTCCGTTTGCAAAAGGCCGTTACCGTCCTTGCAATCCGCTGCCAAAGCCTCCGGACTTTGGCCCAAATTTGCTTCATGGTGCCCATCTCCCTTTCCCTCCCGGGGAATTGTAGAATATTACTGGGAGTATAGCATGCCCTCAGCCGTTTTGCAATGAAAAATCCCGGAATTCCACAAAAAATTCCCCCATCCGCCTCCAAAACCTGCCGGGCACATTGACGGGCTTTGGGAAACCTGTTATACTGATTCTGTGTGAATAAGGGGGAGTTTTGCCTTCTGGGGTCCCCCTTCGCCGGAATTTGCCGGAAACCGCTCCGCCCTCCGGGGCGGACTTTTCTGGTCACAAGGAGATTTGCCATGGGAAGAACATTCGAGAATCTGAAAGGCACCTATGACTATTTGCCGGAGAAGCAGAGTATCCGGGAGCATATTAAATCCACTTTGCAGGGTGTCTTCCAAAAATATGGGTTTGCCCCCATTGAGACCCCCATTCTCTGTAGCTATGACCTGCTGGCCTCGAAATACTCGGAGGGTGCCGACATTTTAAAAGAGATGTATACCCTGTCGGATCAGGGAAAGCGGCATCTGGGCCTGCGTTACGATTTGACCATTACCTTTGCCAAACTGATCAGTTCCAACCGGGACATTACCATGCCCTTTAAGCGCTATGAAATCGGCCGGGTGTACCGGGACGGCCCCATCAAATTGGGCCGGAATCGGGAATTCACCCAGTGTGACGTGGATATGGTGGGCGTCAGTAGCCTTCTGGCCGAGGCAGACTATATGCTCCTGACCGACGAGGCCTACCGGGGTCTGGGGCTGGACATTACCATTGAATACAACAGCCGCAAGCTGCTCTCAGGTCTTATTGCCTGCGTCCTGGGCCCTCTGCCCCAGGATACGGTCCGTTCCGTCATTATGCTGGTGGACAAATTTGCAAAGCTCTCCCGGGAGGAACTGTGCCGGGAATTTGCCAAACTGAACATTTCGGAAGAAAAGGTGGACGAGCTGACCGGTCTTTTGAGCTCCTCCTATGCCCAGCTGGAGGAAAAACTGAAAGCCTATCCGGAAAATCCCCAGGTCCAGGAAGGACTGGCGGATATCCGGGAGTTAAACGGCTATCTGGAAGGTACCTCTGCCGCCCAGGTCATGCACTTTGCTCCTTATCTGGCCCGGGGCATCGACATCTATACCGGCATGGTCTGGGAAATCTTCATGAAAGACCATAAAGCAGGGCAGGAGCCCTTCCCGGTCAGCATTGGTGGCGGCGGCCGGTATGACAACATCATTACCTCCTTCATTGACGACGGCAAGCCCTATCCGGCCGTAGGCATGTCCTTTGGCCTGGATGTCATCTACGAGGCGTTGCAGCTGAAAAACGCCGGGAAAACCCAGCCTACTCTGGATGTGTTCATCATTCCCATGGATACCCCCTGCCAGTCTCTCCGTCTGGCCACCAGCCTGCGGCAGGAAGGCCTGCGGGTGGATGTGGAAAAAGTGGCCCAGAAGTTTAAAAAGAGCATGAACTATGCCAACAAGATTCACGTGCCTTACCTGATTGTCCTGGGTGAAAACGAGGTTGCCAGCGGCACCATTCAGGTGAAAAATATGGAAACGGGAGAGTCTACTTCCTTCCCCCTGGCAGATTCCCAGGCCATTGCCGCCTTCTGCCGGGCCGGCCTGGACCGGTAAGGGCGAAATTTTGCGGAAATGAGGAAAGAAAACACGTGACGACAAAAACTGGTATTCTCGGTACTCTCACCAGCATCCCCAAATTCTGGCATGTACAGCAAAAGGACTGGAAGGTTACGGTGATCCGCACCAGCCTGGAGCGGTTGGGCTATCAGATCGTCTATCCCTATCTTTCTTTGTACATTGTCGCCCTGGGCGCCCAAAAAGCCCATCTGGGGCTGCTCACCTGTCTGGGCATGGTCCTTTCGGCCCTCATTGGGCCCAACATTGGGCAATTCATCGACCACAACGGAGCCAAAAAGGTCTATTCCTTCGGAATTGTCCTGCTTTTGACCTCCTATTTGCTCTATGCCTTTTCTCCCAACTGGTATTGGTGTATCCTGGCCATGATTATCTACTATGTGGGTAGCGGCACCAGTACCCAGAGCTGCGGTACCATCTGCGGCAACTGTCTGAAAAACTGCGACCGTGCCAAAGGCATGCTCATCTGCGAGTCTCTGGCCGCCGGCCTTCTGGGCATGATCGGGCCCATGATTGCCGCCTTTATTCTGGTTCAGGTTCTGGGCGTGACCGAGACGGCAGCCGGGGTGAATGACTACCGGGTTCTGTTTTTCGCCTCCGCTTTCTTCACCCTGATCTCACTGATCGTGGTTCTGACCCAGCTGTCCAACCAGCGGTGGGCCGTCCGGAACAAATCCGGTGCCTCCGCCATGCGGGAGGGAATGGAAATTCTCAAAACCAACAAAAACGCACGGAAGTGGATCGCCATTTCCGCCGTGGCCAACCTGCCCACTGCCCTGGTGCTGCCCTATGTCCAGGTGTATGCCGGAGAAGTGAAGATGGCCAGCGTCACGGTCCTGGCTGTCATGGTCACCGCTTCGGCCCTGACCTCCGTGGTCTGCGGCTATCCCATCGGTGCCCTGGCCGATCGGCTGGGCCGGAAAAAAATCCTCTATGTGGTCATTCCCCTGTACTGGCTGTCCAACCTCCTGCTCATCTGGGCCCCCTCTCCGGCAGTTCTCATTGCCGCCGGTATCCTGCAAGGCTTCTACTACATCACCCAGCCTCTCACCGGCGCCGTTCAGCGGGAGCTGGTAAGCCAGGATGTGATGGGCGTCTGGATCGGCTTCAACCGGCTGACCACCAACTTAATCAGCGCGGCAGCTGCCCTGGTCAGCGGATTTATCTACGACTATATCGGGCCTGCCTGGGTATTCCTCTTCTTTATCGCGCTGGATGCAATCATCCGGATGCCTTTGCTGATCTCTTTGCCCGAGACTCTGAATAAAGAGTCCGGCACCTGACGAAAAACGCTGAAACAGCCCGGGAGTTTGAACTGCACCCCATTTGTTAGACAGTATTGTATACTGAACAACAAGAGGGGTGCTTTATTATGCCAAAAGGAATACCCAACAAACGATATACACCAGAATTCAAAAAGATTGTGATAGAAACAATGTTGGGAGAAAAGCTTAGTTACAGTGAAACAGCACGTCGATTTGAGGTAAGTGGTCATCACCGCATTCAGGACTGGGAGCGAATTTATCTGACAGAAGGCGCGGAAGGCTTTGCAGTAGAACGGCGAGGCCGAGGGAGTAAAGGACGTCCACAGCAACTGCCGAAAGAAGCGGAAGAGGATCTGTTGGCAGAGGTACAGAGACTTCGTGCGGAGAATGACTACTTAAAAAACTTGCAGGCCTTGGTTTTGGAAGACGAGCGACGCCAGCGCAGAAAACGCAGGTAGTTCAAAAACTGAGGCAAAAACACGCTCTGGATATCCTTCTTTCAATCGCTCAGCTTCCCCGTGCAACTTTCTATTATCATCGAAAGAAGATAGGGCATGCAGACAAATATGAAGCAGCAAAAACAGAAATCGCAGCGATCTATCACGAAAACAAGGGGCGGTATGGTTACCGCCGAATTACCACAACGCTGCACAATCGAGGGATTCATCTGAATCACAAAACGGTACAGCGGCTCATGAAACAGCTGGGATTGGTTTGCCGTGTCAGAATCAAGAAATACCGTTCTTACAAGGGAGAAGTGGGCAAAATCGCACCGAATCTACTCAATCGAAGTTTCTATGCGGAAAAGCCAAACCAGAAATGGGTCACCGATGTGACGGAGTTCAGTTTGTTTGGTCAGAAACTGTACCTGTCTCCAATTCTGGATTTACACAACGGGTATTTGGTGAGTTATACCATCTTTGAGCGGCCGATTCTGAGTATGGTTACTACCATGCTGGATAAGGCTTTTGAAACAATACCAGATGGAACAGAGCTGATTCTCCATTCCGACCAAGGTTGGCAATACCAACATAAGCAGTACCAGCGTATGCTTCGTAAGAAGGGTATTCGGCAGAGCATGAGCCGCAAAGGCAACTGCCTGGACAATGCTGTTATAGAAAACTTCTTTGGCTTACTCAAAAGTGAGTTGCTGTATTTGCAAGAATTCCGGTCCATGGAGCACTTCAAGCGGGAACTGCTGGACTATCTGGACTACTACAACAACCGCCGCATCAAGGCAAAGCTGAAGGGCTTGCCGCCTGCAATTCACAGACAACAAGCCCTTTCGGCTGCTTAAACATTTTTACTTTCAAATATTGTCTAACTTTTTGGGGTCACTTCACCATACTTTGTATGGTTCTTTTTTTTCAAAAAGTTGGCTAAGATTCCCGCTTCGCTAATTGAAAGGCCAATTCTGGCAAAATTCCTGGGGCTTGAAATACCCGAAGCGCATCTGCTGCTTTTTGTGTCTGCTCCTGTACAATCTGTTTACAGCGCTCAATCCCATACAGACCCACAAAGGTATTCTTTTTGCCGTCCATTCCCGTTTCTTTCCCTAGCTTTTGGAAATCACCTATTACATCTAAAATATCATCCTGTGTTTGAAATGCCAGTCCCAGTGCCTGTGCATATTGTTTTG
>CALXCQ010000078.1 GCA_944386835.1 uncultured Oscillospiraceae bacterium
ACAGGTGTATCAGGGGCTTAGGCGGCAGGCAACTCAGGAAAAGCCGGGAGTGGCTTTGCTGTATGGGATCACAGGTAGCGGAAAAACTATGATCTATCTTCGGTTGATACAGGACTGCCTTGCAGATGGGAAAAGCGCCATGGTTTTGGTACCGGAAATTGCGTTAACGCCCCAGGTATTGCAGCTGTTTGCCTCCTATTTTCAAGATCAGGTGGCCGTACTTCACAGCAGCCTGCATGTAGGGGAACGGTACGACGAATGGAAAAGAATCCGGAATGGGGAAGCCAGAGTTGTATTGGGAACCCGATCGGCAGTTTTTGCGCCGCTACAGAATTTAGGGCTCTTAATTGTAGATGAAGAACAGGAGCACACCTATAAGTCAGAAAACACGCCTCGGTATCATGCCAGAGAAGTTGCCATTTACCGGGGCATGAAAGAAAAGGCGCTGATACTTCTGGGATCTGCAACGCCCTCTGTGGAGAGCATGTTCTTGGCCAGAAGCGGCGTGTACAGCCTGTATCAACTGCACCAGCGATATAACGGCCATATTTTGCCCCCTGCAGAGCTCATCGATATGAAGGAGGAACTGAAAAACGGGAACGACAGTTGCCTCAGTCAGCCTTTACGGCAGGCACTTGCAGAAAATCTGGGAAGAGGAGAACAGGCAATTTTATTCCTAAACCGCAGGGGATACAGCCGGTTTGCTGTGTGTATTGACTGCGGATATGTTCCCCAGTGCCCCCGTTGCAGCGTAAATTTGACCTACCATGCAGCCAACCATCGGCTGATGTGCCATTACTGTGGCCACTCGGAGCCCCTGGTAGGGCGCTGTCCTGAATGTGGTGGTATCATGAAGTGTGTGGGAACCGGCACGCAGAAAGTGGAGCAGGAGCTGGCACAAGCTTTTCCAGATGTCAAAATTCTGCGCATGGATGCAGATACGATTTCTGCCTCCTGCACCCACGAAGATATTTTGAACCGGTTTCAAAAGGAGAAAATTCCCATTTTACTGGGAACGCAAATGGTGACGAAAGGACTCAACTTTGAAAATGTCACGTTGGTAGGCGTCCTGGATGCGGATACCTCATTGTATGTAGATAACTTTCGAGCCGCAGAGAATACGTTTTCCATTTTAACGCAGGTAATTGGCAGAGCTGGCCGGGGCGAGCGACATGGTCGCGCTTTGGTACAGACTATGACCCCCGAGGCGGCAGTTTTGCAACTGGCGGCAGCGCAGGACTATGACCAGTTTTACAGCATGGAGATCCCGCTGCGGCAGCTGCGTGGATGTCCTCCGTTTCTGGATTTGATTGCCGTACAGTTTTCCGGGCCTTTTGATAGTCAAGTTGCAGTTGCTGCCCTTCGCTTTAAAGATCATCTGGAAACAATGTTAAAGCAGGCGCTATACCGAGGGGAAGAAGTTCGCATCCTGGGTCCGGCACCGGCGGCTATTACGAAAATTAACAATCGATTTCGCTACAAATTAACTTTGTGTTGTAAGAACAACCGTAAGATGCGTCAGCTGATTGCGTTTATTCTGCGGGAATTTGCAAAAGATAAACGGAATAAAGGCGTCAATGCCTTTGCTGACAGTAACAGTTTTGATTGAGAGGAACGAGCATGGCACTAAGAACGATACTGGTTGAGGGAAACCCAACATTGAACAAAGTATCCCGTCCGGTGGTAAAATTTGATGATCGGCTGCATGTTCTACTGGATGATATGGTGGAGACATTACGGGATGCAAATGGCGTAGGGCTGGCGGCGCCGCAAGTGGGAATTTTGCGCCGGGTTGTGATTGTAGATACTGGGGAGGAAATTTTGGAGTTGATCAATCCTCAAATTGTGGAGCAGTCTGGAGAACAGGTTGGCCTGGAGGGCTGCCTCAGCGTTCCAGGGAAGTACGGAATTGTCACCCGGCCCAATGTAGTGAAAGTGCGGGCACAGGACAGAGAAGGCCTTTGGTATGAAGCAGAAGGAGAGGGCCTGATCGCCAGGGCATTTTGTCATGAACTGGAGCATTTGGACGGACATTTGTATACAGAGAAGGCTGAACGTTTCCTGACGCAGGAGGAGCTGGAAGCCATGTACCAGGAGGACGAGGAAGAGGAATGAGAATCGTATTTATGGGGACTCCTGCCATTGCTGCCACCTGCCTGGACAGCCTCATACGTGCGGGAAAAGAAATTGTTGGCGTCTACACCAAGCCGGATACCCCCAAGAACAGAGGAATGAAAATGGCTATGTCGGAGGTAAAGACACGCGCGCTGGAAGCTGACATTCCGGTCTACCAGCCAGCAAGCTTCCGCGACGAGGGGGTAGTGGCGGAGTTGGCCGGACTGAAACCGGACTTAATTGCCGTTGTCGCTTACGGCAAAATTCTTCCCCTGAGTGTCTTGGAAATCCCTCCCCTGGGCTGTATTAACATACATGCCAGCATTTTGCCCAAGCTGCGTGGTTCCGGACCTGTGCAGTGGGCGATTCTCAACGGCTTGGAAGAGACGGGGGTTACGGCGATGTATATGGCGCCGGAAATGGATGCCGGCGATATTATCTCTGTTCGGAAAACACCGATTGATCCCAGGGAGACCAGCCAGGAGCTACTGGACCGACTGGCACAAATAGGGGCCAATCTCCTATGTCAGACTGTGGAGGAAATTGAAAACGGCACGGCGAAAAGGACCCCTCAGGACGCTGCGCAGGCCACCTATGCGCCTATGCTGACAAAAGAAATGTCGCCCATCAATTGGGAAAATTCTTACCGCCAGATCATCAACCAGGTGCGGGGCCTGATCCCCTGGCCAGTGGCTACGACAGAGCTGAAAGGGAAACGGTTTAAAATTTTCCAAGTGGAGCCGGCAGGGTACTCCACAGAGAAAAAGCCGGGTACACTGCTGCAGCTGAGCAAGAAAGGTCTGGAAGTTGCCTGTGGAGACGGACAAGTACTTGTCATTACACAGTTGCAGGCAGAAGGCGGAAAACGAATGGCTGCCAGCGACTATTTCCGTGGGCATCCCATTGTACTGGATTAAGGAGAAGCCTATGTCAGCAAGAGACACAGCTCTGGCCGCTTTGATTGCGTTCCGGAAACAAAACGCCTGGTCAGACGGAATTTTAAAAGAATACATTTACCGTGACCGGCTCAGCCGTAGGGATGCTGCTTTGGCCAGCAAACTGTGTTATGGTGTACTACAAAACCGCATGCTTCTGGACTACTATATCCAGCACTTTCTGAATGGCAGAATCAAGGATTTACAGCCTATCGTTCTGGATATTCTACGTCTGGGGATTTACCAGTTGACGATGTTGGATCGAATTCCCGATGCAGCGTGTGTCAGTGAAGCGGTGGAGCAGGGAAAGCGGTTTGCCAATCACCGGGCAGCTGTCTTAATTAACGGCCTTTTACGAAGTGCGGCTCGTGCCAAGTCTATGCCGGAGCCGCCGGATCTGGCTACCAAATACAGTCATCCCCCCCAGCTGGTCGCACTTTTGGAAGAAAATATTGGAAAAGAACTGTTAGAGCCATTCTTACAAAGCGACAATGAAGCGCCTCGCACAGCCATTCAGGTGAATACCTGTAAAATAACGGCAGAAAAAGCGAAACTGGAATTGCAAGCGCAGGGGGTAAATTGTCAGGTGTATCCGGATATGCCAGATTGCATTTATGTTTCTGGTACCGGAAATCTGGAAGACTTGACTCTGTTTCAAACGGGAATGTTTTATGTCCAGGATCCGGCTGCCAAACTGGCCGTACTGGCGGCTGGCGTGCAGCCAGGTCAACAGGTCCTGGATGCCTGCGCAGCGCCAGGAGGAAAAAGTTTTGCAGCAGCGATTGCCATGAACAATCAAGGAAAGGTATATGCCTGTGACATTCACCCGCACAAAATAGCGCTTCTGGAAAAGGGTGCCAGCCGTTTGGGCCTGGACATTGTCCATCCCATGTTGCAAGATGCAACAAAGTTTTCTGGCGAATGGAAAGAGCAGATGGATGTAGTTATCGCCGACGTACCGTGTTCTGGCCTGGGTGTGATTCGCAAAAAGCCGGATATCCGGTATAAGGATCTCGAGCAAATTCAGGGATTGCCTGCCGTCCAGACGGCAATCTTGGAAAACGTGTGTCAGTATGTTAAGCCGGAAGGCGTGCTGTTGTACAGTACTTGTACAGTACTGAAGCGGGAAAATGAAATGGTTGTGGAGACTTTCTTAAAGAACCACTCCCAATTTACGCTGGAAAGATTTTCCGTTCCCGAAAAAATGGGATCAGATAACTGCGGGGTGTTGACGCTCTATCCATGCGTTCAGCAAACGGATGGGTTCTTCATTGCCAAACTGAGGAGAGCAAAATGAAACAAGATGTGAAGTCCATGACCATAGAGGAACTGGCGATCGCTCTGGAGGAGATGGGAGAGCCTCGCTTTCGGAGCAAACAGATTTTCTCATGGCTGCATAAAGGTGTAAAATCATTTGAGGAAATGAGCAATCTGGCAAAGCCACTCCGGAAAAGTCTGGCGGAGCACTTTACAATTACAGTACCGAGAGTGTTGCGCAAGCAGGTCTCTCAAAAAGATGGTACCGTTAAGTATTTGTGGCAGATGGAGGACGGAAACTGTGTGGAAACTGTACTGATGCAGTATCATCACGGAAACACCGTCTGCATTTCAACAGAAATTGGCTGCAGCATGGGCTGCAAATTCTGTGCTTCTACTTTGGGCGGCTTAGTTCGGCGTTTAAGACCGTCGGAGATGTTGGATCAAGTGATTTTCACGGCGCAGGATTCAGGCCTGGAAATATCCAATATTGTACTTATGGGAATTGGGGAGCCGCTGGACAACTATGAAAATGTGCTTCGGTTTTTACACATAGTAAATTGCCAGGAAGGCCTGGGGATTGGTATGCGCCATATCAGCCTGTCTACATGCGGCCTTGTTGATAAAATTGATCGGCTGGCAGAAGAGAAATTGCAGTTGACACTGTCTATTTCCCTACATGCACCGGATGATGAATCCCGAAGCGCGATTATGCCAATTAATAGGAAATATTCGGTGCAGTCTCTTTTAGAGGCATGCCAACGGTATTTTGTCAAGACGGGACGCAGAATTTCCTTTGAATATACCATGATAGCAGGTATCAGCGACTCGCCGGAACAGGCCCAGTTATTGGCAAAGCGATTGGAAGGTATGCAGGCCCATGTCAATTTGATACCTCTCAACGCGGTAAAGGAGACAGGACTGAAAACCAGCTCCAGGCAGTCCATCGGTGAATTTCAAAAGATTTTAGAGCAGCATGGGATTACAGCTACTGTGCGAAGAACCCTGGGGAGCGATATTGATGCATCTTGTGGCCAACTTCGCAGAAACTATGAAAAAAGATAGGAGGCAGGACAATGCAGGTTTGGGGACTGACGGACCCGGGAATGGTTCGACAGCAAAATCAGGACTGCTATGATATTGTTTGGTTTAACGAAGAGTGCCTTTTAGCAGTTGTCTGCGACGGAATGGGAGGCGCCAAGTCCGGAAACATTGCCAGCCGCCTTGCTGTGGACGTTTTTGTAGAGGAAGTACGTCGGGGTATGAAGCCGGTGTTCAAAGAAGGAGAAATACCGGCGTTGCTGCGGGGAGCGGCAGAACTGGCCAACACAGCTGTTTACGAGCAGGCCCAAGTCAACCAGGACTTTAGTGGTATGGGGACCACCTTGGTTGGCGTGTTTGTGTATGACAGTACGGCTACCGTGATCAACGTAGGAGACAGCCGCCTGTATTTTATGGATTGCAGCGGTATTGAGCTGGTTACAACGGATCACTCTCTGGTGGAGTTGATGGTGCAAAGAGGCGAGCTGACCAGAGAAGTTGCGAAAGTGCATCCCGGCAAAAATTTAATTACCCGCGCAATTGGCACAGAGGCCAAAGTTGAGGCGGATATTTTTGTCCGGCCTTTGAAAAAAGATGATAATTTGGTTTTATGTACGGATGGTCTGTCCAATGTTTTGGCGGACCAGGAAATCCTGTTTGAAGTAGTACACGGAGTACACAAAGAAAATTGCTGTCGCCGCCTGTTGGATATTGCCATAAACCGCGGAGCCCCAGACAATGTGACGGTAGTACTGATTACTGTGTAAAGATGGATTGGCATAACAGGTGCAGGAGGAAACAAAATGGACAATTACATAGGCCGAATGCTGGATAACCGATATGAGATTCTGGAAATGATCGGATCTGGTGGAATGGCGGTTGTTTATAAAGCCAGATGTCATCGTTTGAATCGGTTGGTGGCAATTAAGATTTTAAAGGACGAGCTTTCAAAAGATGAAGAATTCCGACGCCGTTTTCATGCAGAGTCTCAGGCGGTTGCCATGCTGTCCCACCCCAATATTGTCAATGTATATGATGTGTCCCGGTCCGGCGATGTAGACTATATCGTCATGGAGCTGATTGATGGGATCACTCTGAAGCAATATATGGAGCAAAAAGGCGTGTTAAACTGGCGAGAGGTGTTGCATTTTGCGACGCAAATTGCAAAAGCATTGGAGCATGCCCACAGTCGCGGAATTATTCACCGGGACATTAAACCACACAATATCATGCTGCTCAAGGATGGCAGTGTGAAAGTAGCAGACTTCGGGATTGCCAGAATCAGCTCCGCGCAAAATACGTTGACCCGCGAAGCCCTTGGTTCCGTACACTATATTTCTCCCGAGCAGGCAAAAGGAAGCCGGGTAGACGAGCGGACGGACCTGTATTCCCTTGGGGTTGTTATGTATGAAATGCTGACAGGTCGGCCCCCATTTGATGGGGATTCACCGGTATCCGTAGCGATTCAGCATATCAATGCGACGCCGGTACTGCCCTCTGAAATCAACCCGGAGATTCCTCTTGGTTTGGAACAGATTACTATGCACGCGATGACAGCGCAAATTGAAAAGCGATATGAGTCTGCAACAAAAATGCTGGAGGATCTGGAGGAATTTCGCAAAAAGCCCAATATTGTGTTTGCTTATACGAAGCCAGAACTGTCTCCGGCAGCACGAGCTGAGGAGAGACCGGTGGCGGCGCCGGCGAACAGAACAGCTGTGCGGGAGCACCGGACGGTTCCTTCCACAAAAGTAAAAAGCAGTCCGGCGGCAATCGGACTGGCAATTGCCTGTATTCTGTTGGCTGTGGCCGGAATCGGATATTTCCTCTATACGTATTTAGTCGAAGATATTATGACACAGACCGAAGACGTCACAGTTCCCAGTTTTGTAGGGGAACTCTATGAAGACATTGACGTGGAAAGCTATGTCGATTTTGATATTATGATTGAAGAGTGGGTTACCAGCGATACGGTACCTTACGGCCGCGTTATCCGTCAAGATCCAGAAGCCAATAAAACGGTGAAGGCCGGAAGCGAAATCTTGCTGACCGTCAGCCTGGGAGTGCAGAGCGACACGATGCCGTCCCTGGTGGGAGAGACGGAAGACAAGGCGCGTCAGATTCTGTCCGATCTGGATGTAGCTGTGACCATTTCCACGATCTATGCCTATGATGATGAGATAGAAGAAGACATTGTAATGGAGACATCTCCTGCCAGTGGAGAGACATTGGAGGCAGGACAGCTTGTCACACTGACGGTCAGCCAGGGGCAAGAGACCAAACTTGTGGAAGTTCCGGCGCTGATTGGCATGGATGTAGAAAAAGCGTTGGAATCCATAGACAAGGCTGGATTGGAAAGAGGGGACATTCGCTATGTGGAAAGCGAGTTGCCCAAAGACACAGTAACATTCCAGAGTTTGGAACAGGGAAATGAAGTAAAACCAGGAACGGTTATCAACTTACAGGCTTCTCTCGGACCGGAGGAAGATCCGGACGAAGAAGACACGAACAATTCCGAAGAGCCACAAAATCCCGATGCACCGGATGATTCCGAAACGGGCAATCAGCCGGACAAAGACCCCACGTCCGATCCTGGCGGGACAACGAATCCACCGGTGACACCAGAGGATGGAAAAAAGGAAAAGACCATTACTGTGAAGCTACCGGAGGGGAAAGGCAATACCATGATTACCATCAAGATTGACGGTGAGGCCTATGGAACGCCTTTTGCTATGGATTTGGAGGCGCGTACCGTAGATGTAGTAGTCAAGGGAAGCGGCAGACAAACGGTAGATATCTATTTTGACGGTGTACTGGGTGAAACCCAAACAGTAGATTTTGGTTGAGTTATATGGAACAAGGGAGAATTATCAAAGCTTTAAGCGGGTTTTACTATGTACAGACAAAAAGCGGTATTGTCACCTGCCGGGCCCGCGGCAGGTTGCGAAAAGAAGAGCTGGCACCCTTGGTAGGGGATTGGGTCACCATTTCAGAACAGGGGGATCACAGTGGCAGCCTGGAATCGGTACAGCCCCGAAAAAATCGATTCTTTCGTCCCGCTGTCAGCAATGTGGACGCACTGGTGCTTATGGCTTCTTGTGCAGTGCCGGTGACAGACCCGTTTCTCATTGACAGAGTGACGGCCATAGCTGGCAGTCAAACGGTACCGGTGATTGTCTGTATCAATAAGTGCGATCTGGTGCCTGGTGATCCCTTGGCCCGTATTTACCGGCATGCAGGCTTTCCGGTTATCTGCACCAGTGTTAAGACCGGCCAAGGCATCGCACAGTTAAAGCAGGAAATCCAGGGGAAGCTTGTTGCTTTTACTGGGAATTCAGGCGTAGGGAAGAGCAGCCTCCTCAATGCCATAGCACCTGAGTGTCAGGCCCAAGTGGGAGAGGTATCCCAGAAACTGGGACGTGGACGGCATACTACGCGCCATGTTGAACTCTACGCTTTGCCGGAAAACACCTATATCGTGGACACGCCGGGTTTTTCTTCTTTTGAGACAGAGCGGATGGATTTGCTTCTCAGGGAGAATCTTCCCTTTGCCTTTGCTGAATTTGCCCCCTATTTGGGAAAGTGTCAGTTTCGGGACTGTGCCCATTTAAAGGAGCCATGTTGTGCAGTGCGGCAGGCTGTGGAAGCAGGCGAGATAGAGAAAAGCCGATATGACAGCTATGTCAGGCTGTATGAAAAAGCGAAGGAGGTTGTGCCATGGGAGCAGAAATCGCTTTAATTTTTGGTTCTGTAGATTATGGAAATTGGGAATATCTGTCCCGATATCGTGGCAATGTCCATGTTTTCTGTGCAGATGGCGGAATTCATCTGGCCCGGAAGGCTGGCTTTCGGCCGGAAGTCTATGTAGGAGATGGGGATTCCGGCGGGAAGGCCGGCAATGGGATTGCCTCCGTTACTTTGCCGGTGGAAAAAGACGTGACGGATTTGCAGGCTGCATTTACCTATGCATGTAATCAAGGATTTCGGGAAGTTATTTTCACAGCTTGTACCGGAGGACGCCAGGACCATCATTTGGCCAACCTGCAGCTATTACAGCTGGCAGCCAGAAAAGGTGTGAGAGCACGCATCGTAGATCCTGACAATGAAATTCGTTATGTGGAAAATGAGACAGTTAAGTTTTCCTGCGCCGGCTTTCAGTATTTTTCTCTGCTTCCCATGGACGAGATCCTTTCTGGCGTTACCATCGAAAATGCGAAATATCCTTTAGCACATGTTACGGTTCGCAGAGGGGATAGTTTAACGGTAAGCAATGAGCCAAAAGATGGCCCTGTCACCATAACAGTGGAAAAAGGTGCAGCCTGGCTGGTGTTGAGCCAACGTTTGGATCGTAAAAAATAAAAATTCACCTTTTTACCGCCTCCTGCGTATACTGATAGCAAGGAGGCGGTTTTTTATGTCATGTCGCAGATCACAACAATTGGGCTTCCTTTTGATTGCTGGTGGGGTAGGAATACTGCTCTCCCTTTTGCTCCCCTCCACATTTTGGAAGATATTGGTTGCCTTGGGACTGTTTGTAGTTGGCTATCTGATAGGAAAATCATAAAAATAGAGAGACAGCTCTGTTGTTTTTCACTTTGTCTGTAAATTTGTCCAAGTTTACGCATAAATGGGAAAAGCCCTGCGTATATATTTTGCAGAACATACAAGGAGTGAAAACGATGGAGCTATCTTTTAAAACAAGCACTGTCCGTTATTTAAAACCGACATTACATGAAACTGTCTTTCAAGAAGAATCGGCGGAAACCATTGTCCCGGATAGCTTTCCGGACGTGGGCCGGGTAGTGGACAGTTTCGGCACCGTTTTAGTCAGAAGTAAAGAAGTTCGGACCGGTGGCATAGCTGTCTCTGGCGGCGTTTATGCGGGAATCCTTTATGTACCCGAAGATGGGGACAGTCCTAAAAAGCTGGACGTATACATACCTTTTACGACAAAAGTAGAGTCACCACAATTGGGAGAAAATGTCCAGGTCATGCATACCTGCCAAATTAAGAATATGGATTGCCGGATGGTCAATTCCAGAAAACTGGTGGTGCGGGTCAATTTGGCCAGCCAGATTGACGGTTATGAGCCGACAGAAGAAGAGATCTATCAACTGGAAGAGGAAGATACACTACAAACTAAGCAGGTGACGTATCCGATGACGCTGCCCCTTGCTTATAAAGAGAAAGCCTTTACGGTTACAGAGGAAGTAGAGCTTCCTGCCGGCCGGCAGAATCTGACAGAATTGTACAAGTATCAACCCAGACTGGAAATTACAGAGTCAAAATTGGTCGGCGATAAGGCAGTTTTCAAAGGGAACCTGGATGTGAAAGTCCTTTACCTGGATACAGATAATGGGCTCAATTGTTGGTCCTTCCAAGTTCCTTTCTCCCAGTATGTGGAACTGGAACAGGAATATGACAATGAAGAATTAGTAGCTGTGCTGATGCTTACCGGCATGGAACTGGTGCCCTCCAGTACCTTTGAAGGCAAAACATTGCAAATGACAGCGAATCTTCTGGCTCAATGTTTAATCCTAGGCAAACGGGACATGGAAATGATTGAGGATGCCTACAGCCTTCATGAGAATTTCTTACCCCAGTGGGTGAAGTACGAGCCCAACAGCCGGATTGATCACCAGGTTGCGCATCAGGCAGTACGGGATACGGTAACAGCCAATGTGAAGCAGGTGGTAGATACTACCACATATTTGGACTATCCCAGCCAGAGCCGGGATGGGGATGTAATCCATGTGAGCGTACCCATTAGCTGCAATGTTCTGTATTATGATACAGACGACCAGCTTCAGCAAATGGTGGTGCATACACAGGCAAACTGGGACACAGAGCTGGCAGAAACGTGTCAGTGTCGTGTCACGGCACAATTGGAAGGTGATTGCTATGCATCTGCCAGCGGCGACGGTGTAGAGGTCCGTTGTAGTGTGGGAATTGTGGCAGACACATATGCACAGGAGGGTCTCCGGGCTATTTGTGGCGGAGAACTGCTTCCCCGGGAGGATCAGGGGGAACTGCCTTCTGTTGTCATCTGCACCGCCAACCCAGAGGAGACATTCTGGTCTATTGCAAAGAGTTACCATACAACTGTAGAAGCCATTTTGCAAGCCAATGGGTTGACACAGGAAACCCATGACACAAAGCAAATGCTACTTATTCCCATGTGTTAGATATTTTCCGGGACTCAATTCGTCATAGGACCGGCCTGGCTGTCAGGCAGTAGTTGGCTGATATGGCATATAAAATAAAACCGGCAAAAGCCGGTTTTATTTTTAGCATAGTCAGGGGCTTGTCAACATAGTAATAGGACAGAACTGATTGAGGGGGAATCTGCGTGGAAGAACGGACTATTTATGAACAAATCGGGTTACGTACCAATGGAAACGTATATGTAGGTGTGGTAGGGCCTGTGAGGACGGGTAAATCCACTTTTATCAAACGGGTCATGGAAGAACTGGTTATTCCCAATATTGACAACGTCTACCGCAAGGAACGAGCCAGAGATGAATTGCCGCAGAGCGGTTCCGGTCGAACCATTATGACCTCGGAACCTAAATTTGTACCGGAAGAAGCCGTGGAGATCAGTCCGGACGGAAAATCGAAACTATCCGTCAGAATGATTGATTCCGTAGGGTATATGGTTGACGGCGCAATTGGCGCCATGGAAGATGGAGAAGAGCGAATGGTCTCTACTCCCTGGTTTGACTATGCAGTTCCCATGAGTGAAGCAGCGGAAGTGGGAACCAAGAAAGTAATGGAAGACCACTGTACGATTGGCCTGGTGATTACCACGGATGGATCTATCACCGATATTCCGCGGGAGGACTATGTGGGGGCGGAAGAACGGGCAATCCAGGACATGCAGGCAACCGGAAAGCCTTTTATGGTTTTGATCAACTCAACCAATCCCAGCGGCAAAGAAGCTGGTGAGCTGCGGACACAACTTCAGGAAAAATATGGAGTCAACTGCCTGTGCGTAGATTGTCTGCGGATGAGTGAAGAAGAAATTAAGCAAATATTCAGCGGCCTTCTGTATGCCTTCCCAGTTTCGGAACTGTGGTTTTATCTGCCGAAGTGGGTGCAGACATTAGAGACTACGCACACCTTAAAAACCGCATTATATGAGGCTATGCGGCGCAGTGCGGAAGAAATTTCGAAAATCAGCGAAGCTGAGCCTGCCATTGGGAAACTCTGCGAGCTGGAAAATGTATCCGGTTATCGGATACGAAATATTGATTTAGGCAGCGGAATTGTCAGCTGCGAGCTTACGTTCCCAGAGCAGCTATTCTATGAAGTGCTGGGTGAAAAGTCCGGTTTCGAGATTCAGGATGACGGAGATTTGCTCAAGCTTCTGGAAAAGCTGTCAGAGGTGAAAAAGGATTATGACAAAGTAGCGGCAGCACTGCAACAGGTGCGGGCAACTGGCTATGGAGTTGTCATGCCAACACCTGAGGAAATGCATTTGGAGCAGCCGGAGATTGTGAAAAAAGGCAGCAATTATGGGGTAAGGCTCAAAGCCAGCGCTCCGTCAATTCATATGATGATGACCAACATTCAGACGGAAATCAGTCCCATGGTTGGGGATGAAAAGCAGTCTGAGGATCTTATCAACTACTTATTGGGAGAATACGAAGGCAATACGGAAAAACTATGGGAAAGCAATATTTTTGGGAAATCTCTGTATGAGCTGGTCAACGAAGGACTGGGGACGAAACTGAAACGGATGCCTGAAAGTGCCCAGTACAAGATGCAGCAAACTCTCAGCCGTATTATCAACGAGGGAAGCGGAGGCCTGATTTGCCTGATTCTATAAGAAAAAACCGGTATGGAAATTCCATACCGGTTTCATTTTGACAGGATCGAAAAGGCGCTTACGCCTGTTCCAGGAGAGCGACTCCCTTTTGAATTCTGCATAAAGACTCTTTTTTACCCAGTATTTCGCATAGTTCCGTTGCACCGCCGGGAGTCGAGTCTTTTCCGGAAACTGCAACGCGAACAGGCCATAAAACGACAGAATTCTTTACCCCTAAAGCAGCGGCAAGATTTGTCAATGCCGAATAAATTTGGTCATTTGTCCAATCTTCCAGCGCCTCCAGAACAGGAACAACGGCACGCAAAGACTCCAGTGCATTTTCCAAAGTCGTTTTCGACTTTTTATGGACATACAGTTGGGGGGAGTATTCGGGCAATTTTTCTAAAAAGTCAATCCTGCCGGGAATATCCGTAAGGATTTCACAGCGGGGTTGTACCAATGCAGCAACAGCTTTACAATCAATTTCGGGATTTGTAATGACAGATTTTAAATATGGCTCGGCCTTTCTGTAAAAATCCTCAGAGGACAGATTTTTCATGTATTCACTGTTCATCCAAGTCAACTTTTGAATATCAAACACTGCCGGTGATTTAGAGATTCCGGAAATGGAAAAGGCCTTCACAAGCTGATCCAAAGTGAAGAATTCCTGCTCGGCCAACTCACCTTTCGGGGACCACCCTAAAAGTGCCACATAGTTTAAAACAGCCGGCGTGAGGAAGCCCTGGTTGATGAGATCCTCATAAGAGGGGTCACCATGTCGCTTGGACATTTTATGCTGGGCATCCCGCATTACTGGGGAGCAGTGTACATAGGTAGGAATGTCCCATCCGAATGCCTGGTACAGCAGATTGTACTTAGGTGCAGAAGAGAGGTATTCGCTGCCACGAACTACATGGGTAATACCCATAAGGTGATCATCTACAACATTGGCAAAATTATAAGTTGGCAATCCATCTCGCTTGATGAGAACCTGGTCGTCCAAAGTGCTGTTTTCTACGGTAATTTCCCCAAAAATTGCATCGTGAAATGTGGTGGTTCCTTCTCTTGGAATTTTTTGGCGGATAACATAGGGCATACCGGCGTCCAGTTTGGCCTGTACTTCTTCAGGGCTGAGACGGCTGCAGCGTCCATCATATTTGTGAATGGCAACGCCTTCGGAAACTTCGGTTTCTTCTACATCTTCCTTGTTGCAGAAGCAGCGGTAAGCATGGCCTTTTTGAATGAGAAGTTCCGCATACTTTCCGTACAGGTCCCGACGCTGCGATTGGATATACGGTCCCGTGGGGCCACCTACGTCAGGCCCTTCATCATGGTCCAATCCACATTCTTCCATTGTCTTATAAATGAGATCTGTAGCACCGTCTACGAACCGCACTTGATCCGTATCTTCAATCCGGAGAATAAAGGTGCCGCCCTGGCTGCGGGCGATCAGCCAAGTGTATAAAGCAGTACGCAGATTTCCCACATGCATATATCCTGTAGGACTGGGAGCAAATCGAGTCCGTACTTTCCCTTTGGGAATCCGGCTTTCCATTTCTTCGAAAAAATCCATTTCTGATTCCTCCAAAATATTTCCTCAACTGCCTCTTATCATAGCGTTTTCTCAGGCCAGCTGTCAATGAATTTATTGCTATGTTTCGCTAAATGTGGTAAAATACTTTTACTTATTGGCAAAACCAAATCATAAAGAGGGATTGGTATGGAGCAGAAAAAAAGAATTTTTAGTGGGATTCAGCCTAGTGGTGATTTAACCCTGGGTTCTTATATGGGGGCAATCAAAAACTGGGTTGCTTTGCAAGATGATTATGACTGTCTGTACTGTATTGTGGATATGCACGCCATTACTGTACGGCAGGTGCCGGCAGATTTGCGGCGCAGAAGTTTGGAACAACTGGCGCAATATATTGCCTGCGGTTTGGACCCGGAGAAGAATATTATGTTCATCCAGAGCCATGTAGCGGAACATGCAGAACTTGCCTGGGTTTTAGGATGCTATACTCAGTTTGGAGAACTGAGTCGTATGACCCAATTTAAGGATAAGTCACAGAAGCATGCAGATAATATTACCGCGGGGCTGTTTACTTATCCGGTTTTGATGGCTGCGGACATTTTACTTTACCAGACGGATTTGGTTCCGGTAGGTCAGGATCAAAAGCAGCATGTGGAACTGTGCCGTGACATTGCCAACCGGTTTAATGGTGTTTACAGCGAAACATTTACGCTGCCGGAACCGTTTATTCCACCCATGGGCGCCAAAATTATGAGTCTGGGCGCACCGGAGAGTAAGATGTCCAAATCAGATCCAGATGGCTGTGTGTTCTTAATGGATCGGCCAGAAGAAATTATGCGGAAATTTAAAAGAGCAATTACTGATTGTGAGACCGCTGTCAAATATGACCGGGAGAACAAGCCTGGTGTTTCCAACTTGCTTACAATTTACTGTGCGGCGACGGGAAAGACAATGGAGGCGGCGGAACAGGAATTTGCCGGCCAGGGATATGGTGTGTTCAAACCGGCTGTAGGTGAAGCTGTTGTGGAATTGGTACGCCCAATTCAAGAGGAGGCACTTCGCTTGATGAAAGACAAGGCGTATTTGGAATCCATTTATCAGAGTGGTGCACAAAAAGCGCAGGCTTTGGCGCAGAAGACATTACGGAAAGTCTATAAAAAAGTTGGCTTTGTGGCCCGCTGAGAAATAAGGAGATAACAGGCGATGGTCCCATTTGATCTGCATCAGGTACTCCTGATTTTGATGGCGCTTGTTTTGGCGACTGTGTTATCGTTCCTGGCAACGCCATTGGTAAAAATGCTGGCTTATAAAGTTGGTGCAATTGACGTCCCAAGGGACAATCGAAGAATGCACACCGTGCCAATTCCCAGATTGGGGGGGCTGGCAATCTTCCTTGCCTTTATGCTGAGTGTGCTGCTTTTTGCAGAAATCGACCGGCAGATTCAGGGAATTTTGTTGGGTTCTGTGATGATTGTGGTCCTTGGGGTATTGGATGATATTATGACGCTGCGGGCAGTTCCCAAATTTTTGGTGCAAATTGCCGCGGCTGGGGTAGCGGTCTATCACGGATGCGTGATCCAGTTTTTATCCAATCCGATTATTACCAGCGACGCTACCTATATCAGTTTGGGAGCCTGGTCGGTTCCTGTGACGATTATTTGGATTGTTGCAATTACGAACGCTGTCAACTTTATTGATGGCCTGGATGGCCTTGCTGTGGGAATCTCAGCTATTTCCACGGCGTCTTTGCTGGTAATTGCAATTTTGGTATCCGAGGGGAATGTGGCCGTGATTCTGGCGGCTTTGCTGGGTGCTTGTCTTGGGTTTATTCCTTATAATATGAACCCCGCTAAAATATTTATGGGGGACACCGGGTCTACATTTTTAGGATTTATTTTGGCAACGTTGTCGATTCAGGGACTGTTTAAGTTGTATGCCGTTATTTCCTTTGCGGTGCCATTCCTGATCCTGGGAGTACCTATTTTTGATATTTGTTTTGCCGTACTGCGCCGTTTGGCCAAAGGACAAAATCCAATGCGCCCGGATCGTGGACATGTACATCACCGATTGATTGACATGGGATTCAACCAAAAGCAGTCTGTGGCGATTACCTACATGATTACGGCTATTTTAGGCCTGTCAGCTGTGGTGCTGACATCTTCGGGAGAAATTCGTGCGCTGATTTTAATCGGCACTGTCATTATCGTGGGAGCGATTGGAATGAAACGGATTTTTGCCCATCCTGATAGTAAGCAGGGGCACACGCACAGTCATGGGCATGGGACATCAGAGCCGAAAGACCCTGAACGTCCTCAGCCGCCGTCTTCTGTGCCGGAGCAGTTACAAGAGGAATGCAAATCCAGTCCTAAGGAAAGAGAGAATAGCGGCTAGCTTTCAAAGAAAACGCCGTCACCAGAAAACGGTGGCGGCGATTTTGTAAAAAGCCTATGATTTGTCAGGAGGGTAGCCATTTGAAAAAAAAGACAAATCAGCTTCGAACTGCGGTATTGGTCTGTGTGATTGCAGTCTGTGCAGTGGCTTTGCTTCTGGTTGTCTACTTTCATAGTATTGGCAATCGGACAGGTGAGGGGATTACCTTGCCCGCAGAAGGAATGGAACTTCCCAACACCACCCCTTCGGACCCAGTCGATACGGAAATTTTTTTGACCATTACGCGGGAAAATGTTCTTAACGTCATTCGTTCGTTACAAAGACCATCTTGCTACCATCAAACATTTACTGCCACGATATATTGGGAAGGGGACGAGGCTCAGAGGACGGTGGACCTATATTGCCAGGGAGATATTGTGAAAGGTGTCATTACGGAACCAAATCAGACAAAGCACATTCTATCCAACGGTACGGATGTTTACGTCTGGTATGAAGGCGAAACAGATTATTTTCTGACGCAGCTACCAGAAACGACGACAATTGACGATATCTTAGGACTTCCAACTTATGAAACGGTTTTGGAATTGCCAGAAGATTCGATTTTAGAGGCCAGCTATGTCCAGCTGGATGGAGAAACACCGGTATCCTGTATTTACATTGCTTGTCAGTTACAGGAAGATGGCTATGTAGATCAGTATTGGGTTGATGTGAAGAACCAGACATTGTATCGCGCAAATGCAAAATTTGGGACAGAACAAATCTATGAAATTCAGCAAACTGCAGTGTCGGTTTGTGCCTCAGGAGAAGAGGTAACGTGGGATTTCCGGCTGCCGGACGGATCTGAACCATTTGGCAAAGCCACTACAGAAACAGAAATGCCGCAACCGTGAGAATAATTGGCAAAGAGTCTTCTTCTTCACCGTCAATCAGAAGAAGAATTAGAATTAAAAGGACCAAAATATCTCCAGCGTCCATATCTTTGGGAAACAGGCGTTTAATAAGGCTGGTAGTATGGCTGTGACAGGCAGAATATGGACTGTGTGCGGAAGTTTGTGCGGAATGTGAGGCAGACTGTGTCATATGTGAATCAGGCCGCATAAACTTTGAGTCGGCTCGCCGTGGAATAGTGGTTCCAGACTGTGTGGACTGTGCAGTGTGGGAAACAGTCTGGACAGCGTTTGCACCCGTCTGTGCAGCAGGTGTAGAAGGCTGTACGGAACGGGGGGCAGATTGAAACGTTCTATCCGCCTCTGAAACGGATTTACCGGATTCCACGGCAACTGCGTTATGACTTGGTTCTTCTACGATTCTACGTTCATAGACACCATTTTGACCAGGAATATAGCGGTTATACATTATGAAGCTCACCCTTTTACCAAAGATCCAGATTTCGGATAGCAAAGCCTGCCAGATGTGACAGGCGTGCGATC
>CALXCQ010000079.1 GCA_944386835.1 uncultured Oscillospiraceae bacterium
GCTCTCCATCCGGCTGTACCGGACTAGAGAACTGTAATTCCATAAAGATAACGCCTGAGCGGTTTTTGCCGCTCAGGCGTTTCGGTATGTCAAAAATGCCACGCAGAGTTTGTCGGTGTTGGCAGCAAATGCGGTTTTGAAATTTGTAAGAAGTCCTGCAGCTTGCTACTTAATTCCTGAAAAAACTCCGGGTATAGAGTTTCCATACCCGGAGTAAATAGGGACTGGGGATTTTCACGTGGTCAATGGGAAAACCCCGGAGGCATCAAGCGGCTACAACAGATTTTCGCTGTTTGTCGAGAATTGCATTTCTTCGGTAGAGCAGCAGGTCTGCGCTTACCGCCGTTAAGTTGAAAATGTAAAAGGCCAGCACATACCACTTGTAGGAGGGCGCGTTTAGTTTTGCGATGATCCCACATATATATCCACCCAAAATCAACAGTAAAAACAGTAGACTTCTCCCTTCCGTGGTGCGTGCTTTGTATGACTTGACTACGTTGAACGGCCATGATGCGCCAAACATACACAGCATGAGAATTTCACAAAAGTCAGATATGTTCATTTTGAAGCACCTCAATATGAGTCATAAAAATCGTATAGGAATATTTTGGGAAGCCACTGTGAGTAGAGGGCTAAGACAAAAGAATAACTTAGAATACCTCCCTATGGACTTTTTTCAGGAGGGCATCTCCCAGCTCACGGGGTAAAAATTCTGCCCCAGGCACACCTAGAGAGAGGATTGCTTCCAGTGCATAGTTTTCGGGAATCCCCAGAAGTTTCGCCACATAACAACCGGTGGGAATACCTGGGGCAGCATCCCGAAGCCTCCCCTGAACCCAACAGCTGCCGACGCCGATGGACGTGGCCATCAAATGCATTTGGGCCATGACCACTGCACAGTCCTCCACCCAGGTGTCAGAGGCGTGAGTATCTGCGACAACCACAATGGCTGCGTCCGCGTTTTTCAGGAAAGCGGCCTGGCCTTTCCGGCACTGGGCAAGCAGGTTAAGCATTTCCCGGTTGCGAACAAGGATAAATTCCCAGGGGCGAATGCCTTTCCCCGATGGGGCAAGGAGTCCCGCCTTTAAAATTAAGTTGATTTTTTCTTCTGAAACGTTTTCACCAGAGTATTTTCTGACACTTCTACGTATCTGAACTATTTGTTCTAAATCCAACGAGATATTCCCTCCATTGTTGGCTGTCTGTCATAGCAGATATCGATTCTCGTTCGGCAGATATGTTCACTGATAACCAAACAGACGAGACATTGCCCATCGTCATCAACCTGATCTGTCCCCTCAGGGATAGATGCCATAGATTTTGGCTGCATTCACGATTGCGTGAATATTCTCCGGAGGAGAACCTGCTGGCACATTGCAGCCAGAGCTTAAAATCAGTCCGAGTCCTTCCCGGTCTTTTAATACCTGTTTACAAAGGTACGTAATGCGCTCAGGCGTGGAATTCAGAATTTCAATGGGTGCAATGTTTCCAACCATGGTGAGCCGTTTGCCAAGGCGTGAACGTGCCTTGCCAAAATCGACCGGAGCATCAATGTCCAAAGAGGCAACCCCTGTATCTGCAATGTCCAACAAAATGGAGTCAATGGGGCCGCAGATATGGAGCGTATGAAGCCGTTGCCCCCGCCGGTTAAATTCCTCCACCACTTTTTTGTGGTATTTTGTTCCTAGCTCCTTATAATGTTTAGGACCGATTGTTTTATTTGAACAGATGGCTTCTCCCATTGTAATGAGGTCTGCACCTGCAGCAACTTCGGCCATACCCCACTGCACACATACTTCTGAGGTAAATTCGAGGATTTTTTCCAATTCTTCCGGCTCTGAAGCGATCATCTCCAAAAAGTTGCCTATTCCCACCAGTTGGCTTGCCATGTTCAGCGGACCCATGACAGACGCGGAGATAAATCCGTCTTCCCCCACGTGCTTCCGGACTTTTCGGATTACATCCAACATCAAAGGCATACGGCCATCAGTCTCAGGATTGGGCATTTTGAGATGAGCGAGACCCTCGGCGCTTTCGATGGGAGGTTCATGGATGGAGACGGCTGCATCCTCCGGATAGTAGGCCAAGCCGCCCATGGCCTCTGCTTCCACAGCCACATCGCTGGTGATGCGTACGGCATCGTACCCAAATAATTCGTATGCGGCAATCAATGCTTGGGAAAATTTATCGGAATTTGTGACCATTTCCCGGATTTTCAAGCCTAAGATTCTGGATGTGGAAAGGGCGTTGTTCAGATAGACAGGGACTCTGTCCGGCCGCTCAAAACGAAATGCAGCCAGCATTCTGTCACGGGAAGTCCAGTTTGCCATAATTTCCTCCTAAAAGTCAATTTGTCGGAACATTATGCTTCCGTCTTTAATTGTCAATTCTGGCCTAAATAGTTTTTGACCAGGGTAGGTTTCTCCATTCAGATCTCGGAATATCACAGGTTTATCCACCAAACGCAGGATGGTGAGATCCGCGATGCTTCCCAATTCTAATGTTCCAATATCGTGAAGCATACCAATCCGCTGTGCGGGCGTAGCTGTGACCGCCCGGATGATGTCATCTATGGACATACCAAATGCCAAATATTTGGACATAAGAAAGGGAAGGGAGACCACATTTCCACTATCTGCGAAAGCACTTCTCCGGATGACATCGGTACTGATTATATCGGGAAGCAAACCGGACTCGATGGCTTTCCTGGCGACCTTAATACTGAAGTTTTTGTACCCGTTTGAGGCATCGTATAGTACACCATTTTTTTGGGCGATCATCATTTGGGTGTGTACCTCCCCGGTGCTATCCAGAATGGTATACCCGGTGCCGTGATAAATATGGGTAAAAACATCCCCTGGTCGGAAATAGTCCACCAAAATTTCCATAGGGACGGGTGGACTTGTGGTGTGGCAGATTACAGGACATCCAATTTCTTCTGCCAGCTTAATGGCTTCCAGCAGTGGGGAAATACCCAGCCCGTCCAACATCCGAGTATCGCACCGAACCTTTAAACCAAACACATTATCACTGTATCTGTCAAAGATCTCATGAATTTTGTCCCGATCCCAACATTTGGGATCTGCATTTTCATGATGCCGGA
The DNA here is from genome assembly GCA_944386835.1 of uncultured Oscillospiraceae bacterium. Classification (GTDB taxonomy): domain Bacteria; phylum Bacillota; class Clostridia; order Oscillospirales; family Oscillospiraceae; genus CALXCQ01. The sequence goes on from CALXCQ010000079.1 coordinate 3,104, forward strand.
GAGTAATCAGCCCCTCCGGCGCAACATTCAGCATTGCCTTTATGCGGACGGGCACATATTCCTGGTATTTCCGGAAAAACGCATATGTAGAGGTCCCGGTGGAACCGGCATCTACAATGGTGGTAACGCCTACAGAAAAAGATACCAGGTTGGGATCTACTGCCATTTCGCATGCGGGGATTGCAACGTGTGTGTGAAAATCAATTAAACCTGGGCAAACAATGCACCCTTTGGCATCAATCACCTGGTCGGCGTCTTCATAAAGGGAAGCATCTGCTATTCTTCCTTTGGTAACAGCGATATTTTGAACAGCGTGGACATGGTTGTACGGATCAATGACACACCCGTTTTTAATCAACAAATCCGCTTTAGCCATCGCAGGATCCTCCCACAGGTATTTTTGCTGCCTTTTTGCATGTAAAATAGTCCAGCAGCACAATTGTCATGAAAATAGCTACACCAACGATACCCGTATAATAATCAGGCGCAATCAAAAGTATAGCGGCGATTGCACAAAGTACTCTTTTGAACCAATTCAGGCGAGTAAACAACCGCCCTCTGAAAAAACCAGCAGCAGCTAACAAACCCATAACGCACAATACTGTCGAGAGAACTATGTCGATGGGGGTATCCTTGAGCAACAGGCCAGGGTTATACACGAAGACATAGGGCAGAGTAAAACCTGCGATTGCAATCTGGACGGCGTACATGGATGTCTTCCACACGTCGCCTTTGGCCAGACCCGCGGCAGTGTACGAGGTAAGGGCAACAGGGGGAGTCAGACCGGACATGGATGCGAAGAAGAGAATAAACATGTGAACGGCCAAAGCGTCCGCGCCCATACTGGTCAATGCGGGAACGATCATAACTGCTGGAATCAGGTATGCAGGAATTGTGGGCATTCCCATGCCCAGAATAATGGTGGCGATCATTGTAAAGAACAGCGCAAGACTTAAATAGCCATGAGAAAGGTCTACAATCAACCGGGAAAGAACAAATCCCAAGCCGGTTCCTGTGATGACACCAACAATGATTCCGGAGCAGGCGCAGGCGGCTACTACGCCAATGCTTCCTTCCACGCCATTTATGAGGATTTCTATAAAGGTTTTGAGCCCGACACGGGTTGCCTTATCCACCCAACTGAGAACAATGGACAAAACAATGGCGTAAAGACCGGAGCGCTGGGCGGACAGATGCATAGGGCCTAAACATACAACCAGCAGGATCACCGGGAGAATCAGATAGCCTTTCTTTTTCAGAAGGGGGATACATTTGGGCAGTCCTTCTTTTGGCAACCCGACCAAATTGTGATTAATTGCCTCCATGTCTACGTTCACAAAAACGGACAAATAAAATAGAAGCGCTGGAATAATCGCAGCAACCAAGACATTGCCGTACGTAATGCCCAGCATCTCCGCCACGATGAAGGCAACCGAGCTCATAACAGGAGGTGTAAACTGCCCGCCTGTGGAAGCACTTGCTTCCACAGCTCCGGCGAATTCTGGGGAGTAACCTGTTTTTTTCATCAGGGGAATGGTAAAAGAACCGGTTCCGACTACATTGGCAATGGCGCTTCCCGAAATGGAGCCCATAAGACCGCTGGCTATGACTGCACTTTTGGCTGGACCGCCTCTGCGGTGTCCCATAAGGGAATTGGCCAAATCAATGAAAAACTGCCCGCCTCCGCAAAGTTCCAGACAAGAGGCGAAAATGATAAACAGGACGATAAATTTGGCGCTTGTTGCAAGGGCGGAACCCATGATCCCCTCGGCGGAGAAGGGAAGATAGGTTACCAGTCTGGCAAATCCGATCCCTTTATGTTGGAGCAATCCTGGAAAATACTGACCCCAGAAAGCGTAGAGAATGAACAGGGAGGCAATTAAGGGAAGGACATATCCAAGTACCTTATAAGCCGACCACAGCACAACAATGAGGACAATGGTTCCGCAGATCAAATCTAGGATGTAACCCTGTCCAAGCCGATTTGTCAGATACTTATTGTTGACGATCATGAAAACACCTGCAACGGCCGAAGCCAAGAAAAACAAAGTGGAAATGGCAAAGCTGCCGTACTTTTTTGCTTTCAGGCTACAATCCATTTCTCTGCAGCAGATTACCAGCAGGAACAAAGACAGGTGTACGACCTTCTGGCTGGACCAAATGCCGAAGGCAGCAGTATAAACCTGGAAAATACCGGTTATAACCACAAGGAAATAGTATAAATATGTAATCGGGTTCCAATTTTTTTCTTTTTTCTCAGCCATTTTGTTTTTCCCTTTCTGTACAAAACTGGTTGAGGAGCGGGGAGCCCCCGCTCCATAGGGGACTATTGCAGACCAGGATTGTTGGTTTCCTGGAAATACCGTAAAGCGCCAGGATGCAGATCTTCCAGGGCAATGCCGCCCAGTGCGGTTTCTGGGTCGATGGTTGCCATCAGATTGGAATAGCTGTCATAATCCCGGATGTTTTCCATAATCAGTTTTGTAATCTGGTAAGCGACGTCCTTGTCCAT
>CALXCQ010000080.1 GCA_944386835.1 uncultured Oscillospiraceae bacterium
GAGAAGCCCTCCAGAATCTGAAGGTAGAAAGGCTATATTTGGCCGGGAAGCCTTATGCCAGCAGCCGTGAGAACATTCTGAAAGCCGCGATGCGGGGGATGACTTCCAAGGCGAAAGCATGAGGGCCGCCGTACCCGTGTGGTGGGCAGCTTCCCGGATGGCAACTCCGCCCTCATGCTGGTCTGTGCCCGGCTGCGCCACGTGGCCGGCACCCAGTGGGGCAACAAGAAGTACATGAATATGAAGCACCTGGAGTCTGCCGTTGAGGACACCTCCTTTGCTAGCTGACTTCACTCATGCCAGACCCTGCAAACCAATTTGCGAAAAATCCTTGACACTACCCCGGCATGTTTTTTGCAGCCTGCGGGCCGCCGCCCTGTTCGCGTCCGGTCGCCACGAAAAAAATGCGGCGCGCCATACGGCGCACCGCATTTTTGGTGGACGATAACGGACTCGAACCGCTGACCCTTCGCACGTCAAGCGAATGCTCTACCAGCTGAGCTAATCGTCCAGGAATCAGTGGGATTATTATAGGAAAAATCCCACCGATTGTCAAGCCTTAAATCAACTTTTCCAGATACCAGGCAATGAGCAAATCCGCCACCTGGCCGTAGGATTGGACCCCTTCTGTCTGGGAAAAAGCCTTCAAATAAGTGTCGTTTACCTTCTGAGCGGCTTCCTGAACTTTCCCCTCATATTGGGCATAGTGGGCATTGGCCGCCTGGCAGTCTGCTTTCAGATTGTCAGAAATTTCCGCCCAAACGGCATCGGCTGCATCCGGGTCCACTTTGTGCAGAGCATTGTAGCAGTAAATAAAAGCAGAATAATATCCGGAATACCGGAACTCCAGAGATGGATTCTCGGCACAGGCCAGAAATGCGCAGAAATTCGCTTCGTCCTCCGCTGCCACAGCCTGCCGGTGGGCCAACTCATGGCACATGGTATAGGGGATGGAGGCTACAAAGGTGTCCGGATTGACACAGCTTTCCGCAGTAAAGGGGATAAAAATGCCGGTAGTTCCAAAGTGACTGAACAAATACCAACTGGCCAATTTTTTGGGCTTTGACAGTTTCCCTGTAAAGCAATCATACTCCTGCGCCAGCATCTCATATCCCTTTGTCGCCTGTCCGGCCAAAACAGAAAAATCAGAAAACCTCACAATTCCCTGCTCATCCCGCTGCACCTGGTCGGCCAGCTGGCTGGCGGTCTGGGCATAGTAGCGGGTAGCCTCTTCCAGCTGATCCACACGATAGGTTCCCACTTCCAGGTTCAGATAGGTGTCGATGGAGGGGCCATAGTGATTGAGGCCCCACAGCCCTACAAACAGAAACACACCGATACTGCAACCCAGTAGAATGCCTGCCAACCAGCTGATCAGGCCGATATGCCGCCGTATCACCCGTACCAGGGTATAAATGGCCCATAAGATTAAAATAAGTGCCAGCACTTCCCACACGGCAAAGGGAAACGGGCCGGTAATGGCACCGATTTTGGCCAAAATCCACCGGGAGAATTGGGGATAGAAGGCAAACAAAGAATCCGGCAAATAATGCGCTGCCGCTACGAGAAGACCGGTCAGCACCAAAAATATTGCAGACAAAATCACTCTTCCGATTGCTTTGATAACGATCACGTCCTTTCTGGGAAAAACATGGCCGGGCCGTTCAAAGCCCCGGCCTTTGCCAATTGGGGTTATTGTACCACGAATCTGGGAAAAACAAAAGCAAAAAGAGCCTTGCAGTGGAGGTACCGATAGAGTACAATAGAGAAAAAATGAAACGAGACGCAGCAGCCAGCTGCGCCGGGAGGAACTGATATGATGAAGAATACCGAAAAGACCATGGAAAAAATTGTCGCCCTGTGTAAAGGCCGGGGCTTTATTTTTGCCGGTTCCGAGATTTACGGAGGTTTGGCTAACACCTGGGACTACGGCCCTCTGGGTGTGGAGTTAAAGAATAATATCAAGCGGGCATGGTGGAAAAAATTCATTCAGGAGAGCCCTTATAACGTAGGGCAGGACGCAGCAATTCTCATGAATCCGCAGACCTGGGTCGCTTCCGGCCACCTGGGTGGTTTTTCCGATCCTCTGATGGACTGCCGGGAATGTAAAGAGCGGTTCCGTGCAGACAAGCTGATTGAAGATTGGGTAGCGCAAAACGGTGTTTCCCTTCCCAAACCGATCGACGCCTTCACCCAGCAGGAGATGAAGGAATTCATCGATGCCAATGAAATTCCCTGCCCCACCTGTGGGAAGCACAATTTTACTGATATTCGCCAATTTAATCTCATGTTTAAGACCTTCCAGGGCGTAACAGAAGAGGCGAAAAACACGGTCTATCTGCGGCCTGAGACTGCCCAAGGCATCTTTGTCAACTTTGCCAACGTCCAAAGAACCACCCGCCGGAAACTCCCCTTCGGCATCGGACAGATCGGCAAGTCTTTCCGTAACGAAATTACTCCCGGTAACTTTATCTTCCGTGTCCGGGAATTTGAGCAGATGGAGCTGGAATTCTTCTGTCAGCCGGGTACCGATTTAGAGTGGTTTGACTACTGGCGCAGCTTCTGCAAGCAATGGCTTTTGTCTCTGGGCTTACAAGAAGAGAATCTGCGTCTGCGGGATCACGACCCGGACGAGCTGGTATTTTATTCCAAAGCCACCACGGATTTTGAATTCCTCTTCCCCTTTGGCTGGGGAGAGCTTTGGGGTATCGCGGACCGGACAGATTACGATCTGACCCAGCACCAGACCACCTCCGGAAAAGACCTGACTTACTTTGACCAGGAGAAAAATACCCGCTATATTCCCTATGTCATTGAGCCGTCTCTGGGTGTGGAGCGTTCGGTTCTGGCTTTCCTGGTAGACGCCTACGACGAGGAAGTAGTCGGCCAGGATAAAAACGGAAAAGATGACGTGCGGGTTGTTCTCCATCTCCATCCCGCCCTGGCGCCTTTTAAGGCCGCTGTTCTTCCTCTGTCCAAAAAACTCAGTCCCAAAGCGGAAGAAATTTACCACATGCTGCAAAAAGATTTCATGGTTGACTTTGACGATTCCGGTTCCATTGGCAAGCGTTACCGCAGAGAAGACGAAATCGGAACTCCTTATTGTATCACCGTTGATTTCCAAACAATCGGCGACGAAACAACTCCGGCAGACAACTGTGTCACCATTCGGGAACGGGATACCATGGAACAGGTTCGCATTCCCATTGACCAGCTGTCCCAGTGGCTTGCCCAAAGAACTGCTTTTTAATCTGTCCCACTGGTCTCACGATCCATAAAGATTGGCGGTTCTCCCGGCAGTGAGTCCAAAGCTGACCGGTATCATGGCGGCATACTGTCTTTTCCGGCAAAACATAACAATAGTATTGTGAACAACCTTCCAGCACTTATGCAAGGATTTTTACCGCGATCAGATGGACCTGTCCAAAATCCGTCATCTCACGGAAGCCACGCAGGAAGATTCTGTACCAGGCACACAGGATGTGGTCTGCATCGGTGTATGCAGTGGGAGAATGGTATCCAGGTCATGTGCCGTGTTCCAGAAAATTGCCATAGGAATTCATACAGACATCGGATATGCGTCTCAGCTCCCTGGGATTGGTTTCCATTTCCTTCTGCCGAAGCTTTTCCGCCTGTTTACTGGTGCGGTAACTGGGAACACGACTCAATGACAGGGGCATGACCGTCCTCACGGTTCCAGCCCTCGGCCAATAACCAGGATGTGGTAAAATGGAGCGGCTTTTTGGACGCTGCTCTGGGAAGCTGGCATATAGGAAAAAGCAGACGGCCTTATCGCCAGAGGCGGCCGGCCTCTGCCAGGTTGATAAACTATACGAAAACCGGCTCAGGTTCTTCCTGCGGGAAGCTGGGCCGGTTTGCCTGTTTTCTACGACTTTTGCAAAAGAGGGGAATCGTCATGATTCGTTATACCAAACCAACTGCCCAGGGCTATCTGGCAGAAGACCCCGAAGCAGCCATTGCGCGCCTTGGTGTACTGGAAGATCGTCTTGAGGCTGTAGAAGTCCAATTACATCAGGCGCTGGAGCAAATGGCGGCGCTTTCTCAGGCTGGAAAAACCAAAACTGCCACCTACCGGCAGTTTTTTGCTCAAAAGCTATCTTGTTTAGACTGTCTGGGGCGGATGGGGATCTCCGTTTCTCAGGGAGAAAACTGTTTTTCCCGGGAAACAAAATAATATTTTCTGCAGTCTTTCGCCAAGTCGGCGATGGTGTATTTCTCTGGCACGCCTTTGTGCTTTCCGCCTACGCAAAAAACCTGCCCAGGCTCTGAAGAGCCTGGGCAGGTTTGAACTTGTATCTTACCATACCTCGTACACACGCCACGAAGAATTGCTGCAAGCTGTTTACGGGATTGTTTTGTCAGGAACTTCTGCACCCATTCCAAAAGGAACTGCTACGATTGTTTCGGGAATTCTTTTCCGGCTGCCAGCCAAAGTGTTGGCAGTCTACACTGAGGATCGTCTCCAGCAAGGCGGGCCTTTCCCCGTTAACTTCCGAAATGTTTCCGGGCTTGTTCCATTTGCTCTAATGCCTGCCGGAACTGATCGTAAAATTCTATGGCCGTGGACGCAGGTTTTCCCTCTACCTGAAAATACTCACAAGGCTCCAATTCTCTTTGCCCAAATTTCTCGGCAAATACCTTCCCCAGACCTACGGACTGGGCATAAGGCAATAATTTATAAAAATACTGAGGGTCTCTGCGAAGCGTCAGCACCAGGTGATGATCGGAAACATGGAGCAGAAATCTGCGGAACCCCCGAACCTGAGCCAAAACATCCTGCCCCAGCTGACTGCGGCGTCCTCCATACAAAGTGGTAACTGCAACCGTCGCAAACAACAACATGACCAAAAAGATGGAGGAGCTTTTTCCGGCCAGTACTCCCAAAATCAGCATCCCAAGGAACATCCCCAGGCAAATAGCAGCCTGGCGATAACGCTTATAGCACACATTCTTCAGAATCTGAGGAATCTCCACCCCAGCATAAAATCCGGCCACTGCCAGTCCTGCCGCCAAAATCCACCGTGCAACCCCACCAGTAAGCAGACCGCCAGCAATTTCAACGCCGACCAAGGCCCCTGCCACTCCACTGAAAAGCCGCAGAATAAAGGGATTTCCGCTATTGGGGAGGAACAATCTTTTCCGCCAGAACCGCTCCATTGCCGCCTCCGCTCGTTGTGCCGTTCGTCCAAAGCGACGTCCGCCTCCGTTGCAGACCATCTCCTGACCAAACAGGCTGTGCAGAAGTTTACTTTCATAAGCTCTGCGCTCATTGCCCATGGGCATATTCTGCCGTAAAATCGCCTGACCCCGCCCATTGACAAAAATATTCAAATATCCCAGAGATGCCCAGAACATGGTCATAAGGCCAAAATCCGGATTGTCACAAGTATAGAAATACGGCAGTTCTCCGGCTGCACCATCCGGAGGCAACGTTCTCGCCGCAACGGTAATCCGTTTGTTACGCAGCGTCGCCCACCAATAGGCCACTGTGGCTACCAGGAGTGCCACAAGCAAGAGCTGAAAAACCAAATCGCTCCATCCGTCACTGGAAAGCTTAAAATACTCTGCCGGCACTTCCAGCTGTAGTGTGAGAGATTCGTGATCCATCAAAGGCTCTGTATAGGTGCCGGAAATCGTGTTGTCTTGGGTTTCGATTTCCAGATTTCCTTCCACCACATCCCCATAGTACCCACTGAAAAATTCCGGCGTTCCGGAAAACGCTTTGGGCATCTCCACTGTAAACTGGCAAGCCTGTGCTCCCCAGGACCAGCGAGCGGGAATCACACTCAAAGAGAACGTTTGCCCGTCATCTTTTTGCACAACCGTTCCAGGAATGGTATAGCTCCATGAGAAAGTCCGGCTGCCGGTAAACCCGGCTTCCTCTGTAATTTCCAGAAAGACAAAGCCGTCCTCCTCTATCTTTTTTGCAGAATAGCCTGCAATTTCCCAATCTGTCGCTCCGGCATCCAGAGGAAGGGACAAAGTCGTCAGGTTCCCTTCTATTTTCAGATCAGCCGTCACAGAGATTCTGGCATCTGCCGACTCTGTTACAACACATGCCACCTTCAGGTTTTCAAGGGTAACACTTTCTCCGGTAGCCAACAGTTCTGTGGAAAGTAACATTACCATCAGAAACACAACCAGAAAAATGAGCCCAACTTTTCTCATGTCCAACCCTTCCTTTCCTGAAATCTCACTGGTATCTTACCATACCGGATGCATAAACGCAATCCGACATTTTTCGACAGCACCCTCAGTCCGGCCCTCTGACTGTAAGCAAAACCCGGCTACCATAGAGAGGGCGCTGACCCCAGAACACTTTGCCTGCGCCAGTCTGTCAACCCCGGGTCCCACTCCGGCAGTCCTGCCTCTCCTCTTGTCCGTACCCAATCCGGAAACCAGTTCGGGAAATTTACTTTTCCGCCCCAATATGCTATACTGAAATTCGAAACTTTCCCTGTCCTTTTGAAAGGAGTTTTGCCATGCAATACCGTTTTTTTGCCTTTTTGTCCCGTATGCGTTACATTGGCCGTTGGGGCCTGATGCGCAATACGTTCCAGGAAAACATTCAAGAACACAGTCATATGGTTGCAGTCCTGGCCCATGGCCTGGCCCTGATTCGCCGGGAGATTTTAGGTGGCACTGCCGACCCTAACTTGTGTGCCGCCGCTGCCCTTTTCCATGATGCATCTGAAATTCTAACAGGCGACTTACCCACGCCGATCAAATACTTCAATCCGGACATTAAAGACGCCTATAAGCAGGTAGAGCATATTAGCTGCCAGAAATTGCTGGCAATGCTCCCTCCGGAGCTACAAAACAGCTACCAGCCTTTGCTGATGGAGGAAGATCCGGAGGTGGCCCGGATCGTGAAAGCCGCGGATAAGCTCTCTGCCTATATCAAGTGCGTGGAAGAGCTGAAGGCAGGGAACCAGGAGTTTTCCTCCGCAGCTCGACAAACTCTGCAAAGCCTGAAAGCCATGGAGCTTCCGGAATTGGATTATTTTATGGAGCATTGTCTGGATAGCTTTAGCCTGAATCTGGACGAGCTGGAATAGGAGGCGCCTATGTTTTTTGATACCCACGCCCATTTCGATCACCGAAAATTTGACTCAGACCGGGATGCACTTTTACAGTCCATGCCCCAAAAGGGCATCGGTCTGATTCTCAACGTCGGTTGTGATCTCTCATCCAGTCTGAAAACCGTTTCCCTCACCCAAAAATATCCCTTTGTCTATGGAGCCGTAGGCTCCCACCCGGATGATGCAGCCAATGTGACGGAAGCCTCGCTACAAATGTACCGTCAACTGGCTTCCCAACCCAAGATCAAAGCCATTGGAGAAATTGGCCTGGACTACCACTATGAGGACGTCCCCCGTGCACAGCAGGCCCCGGCTTTTGAAGCCCAGCTGGATTTGGCAGAATCTCTCCATCTCCCCGTGATTATTCACGAGCGGGAAGCCCACGCCGATGCCATGGCTATTCTGCAAAACCATCCCAAAGCCCATGGTGTCTTTCACTGCTATTCCGGCTCTCTGGAAATGGCCAAATGGTTGATTGAGCGGGGATGGTACCTGGGCTTTACGGGAGTCATTACCTTTAAAAACGCCCGCAAGGCTGTGGAAGTTGCCCAATGGATGCCTCTGGACCGGATCGTCATTGAAACCGACTGCCCCTATATGGCGCCGGAACCCTATCGGGGGGTACGTAACGATTCCGGGTTTGTACCTCACATGGCGGCAAAACTCGCTCAGCTGCGAAATCTGGATACGGAGGAAATGGCTGCCATCACCATGGAAAACGGGAAACGACTGTTTTCCATTGCCTGAGTGATTCTATCGCTGAGATTCCGGCTGCTTTTGTGTAATCACAGCTACCGATTCTCTGCGGGTTTTCTACCAAAAACTAGGTCTGAAGCGGAAGTTGTCTTTTGAGCATAGAGGCAATGGGAATACGCTGCAACAAAAGCCAAACTCCTTTGGGAGTTTGGCTTTTTATTACCTTTCGCAGCTGCTCCATCCCATTTCCCACAGGAAACATCCTCCAGCCGTAACTTTTGTTCTCCCTGCAGAAGTTCCCCAAATCTGGCCGCAAAGGATCGCCTCCTGCAAACAGGACATTTTTAACACGCCCAACCGCTACCTGAACCAGGCAAACTTTTTTCGGAACCGGCAGCCCTTTTCAGTCCGCTTCTTTCCCTTCCGGTGCTTTCCGGCAGGTCTCCTGATTTGCCTCGGCCCCGGGTTCTGGCTGAGTTTCCAAAAGGTCCAGAAGTTTCACCGCCAGCAAGTTGGAAAAACCAGAAAATATGGCAGCTGCCGTCACCAGATTGCTTACGGCATTTTCATTGGTGCACAGAGGGTCCAACACATCCTGTGCAGCAAACTGCATCTGACCGATACAGTGCCGGGAAACTCTCCTGTGTTTTTCTACATAGTCGTTGTATTGCACTTGCAGTATCTCCTCCGGTAAGTCCGGGGGAAGAATTTTTTGAATATAACTGATGGCCAGGCTCTGTTTTAATGTACAAATCATAATCAAATAGGCCAAATGGACCCGCCCATACTTTTTTCTCTGCGGCGGTGGCATAATACGCATTCTTACATAGTTGTTGATTGCCACCGGTGTGACCACACTGCTTCCTCCCTCCTCTTTGGGAAGGAACTCCAAAGTTTTGGTCAAAAAGCAGACAACCTGCTCCATATACAGAGGCATTCCAGGCAATTCCTCCCAAGCCGGAAGGGTATAACGGCTGAGGTAAGCCTCCCAACGCTTTAGTTTTTCTGCGATCTGTTTTTTATCATACACGATGCTCTTTCCCCTTTCCGGCCAATTTCCAGACGGTTTCCTTCGGTACATGGCCTTCCCCGCAGTTTGGATCTTTTGCCACATTTTTTATTTGACCGCCGTAAAGCAAATTTACGCCAATTCTACGCTCATCCTTTTCCTCGAGCCTCTATACCATCTTGTTGTTTTTATCATACCATAATTTCCGACTTAACTCAATGGATGATATTAGATGATTTAGTGCTTGAAATAGATAATTTAATATGTTATATTAGCTATAGATTACGAAGCTTCCCATATTTGGGGAAATGGCTTATCCGGTCCCTTACCCTATAGGCACCGGTTTCTGGAGGGAGCATTATGATTCGCATTGTCACAGATTCTACTTGTGATTTATTACAATCCGAACAGGCGCAACTGGGCGTAGACGTATTGCCTCTGACATTAAATTTTGCCGGTCATATTTATAAAGACGGAATCGATCTGACCCATGCACAATTTTATGAGAAGCTGGCCAAATCCAGTAAGCTTCCTACGACATCCCAAATCAATCCTGGCGAGTTTGCTCAGTATTTTGAAAAGTGCGTTGCGGCCGGTGATGAGGTAGTGGGAATTTTCCTGTCCGGGGAGTTAAGCGGCACCTACCAGTCGGCAATGATTGCTGCCAACGAGGTCAGTCCGGACCGTATTTTCCCTGTAGATTCCCGCTGTACTACATTTGCTATGGGTCTTCTGGTGCGGGAAGCTGTCCGAATGCGGGATTCCGGACAATACCGTGGGGCAGAAATTGCCAAAGCCATTGCCTTACTGGCAAAACGGGTCCGACTGTTTGCCGTCATTGATACGCTGAAATACTTAAAAATGGGCGGCCGGCTGGATGCCAAGACCGCATTTGTCGGAGAGCTTCTGGGGGTAAAACCTGTAATTGCCGTCACCGACGGGAAAGTGGAAGTCATCGGTAAAACACGGGGTGAAACCGGCTATGGAAAAGCTCTTTTAAAGCAGTTTCAGCTATCCAAACCAGACTATCACTACGGTGTCGCTTTTGGTCACGCCAATGCACCGGAAAAACTGAAAAACTGTATGACATTCTTTGCTCCCCATTTACAGCCCACGCAGATATACTCGGGCAACGTAGGCAGTGCCATTGGCACCCATACCGGCCCAGGGGTAGTGGGCATGGCTTACATATCTTCCCTGCCAACCCAATTATGATAGATAACATTCCCCGACCTGGTCCCATACGCCAGGCCGGGGAATTGAATTTGGGCCGGATTTTAGGCCACTGGCGGCTGCGTTTCGTTGGCAATATCATACATGGCATTGAGAATACTGAAGTTGGTAGTAAAGGGCCGCATAAAATTCCAGTAGCCAACACCCCGCAAGCCGTACTCCTGAACCAACAAAAGTTTTTGGTAGGTACTTCTGGCGTCTTCAAACCAGACCTCATGACTGCTTCCATCTTCTCCGGTGTAGAAGAAATAAGGCGTCTGGGCACTCTCGTCAAAGAAGATTTCAGCACCTTTGGTAACTGCCAATTCCACAGCGTATTCATTGGAAATGCTGATGGCACGGGACATACCTGCTGTAAAGGGCAGCGTCCAGTCATAAGCATAATTGGGGAAGCCCAGGAAAATCTTTTCCCGCGGAATCACCGTCACGGCATAATCCAGCACCTGTCGTACTGCAGTAATCGGTGCAACTGCCATAGGCGGACCGTAGCTATATCCCCATTCGTAAGTCATCAGCAAAATACCATCCGCATTTTGGCCAAGCAGGGAATAATCGTGTCCTTCATACATGGCCCCCGGTTGATCTGCACTGATTTTGGGTGCAACCGCCACAATCAGTTCCAACCCCTGACTATTCAGCCGTTGGCGCAACTGCCCAATAAATTGGCTGTAGGCAACGGCATATTTCCCGGCTATGTACTCAAAGTCCACATCCAGGCCCTGATAACCACGGGCTACGATCTGGGCCATCACTGCATCTGCCAGTTTTTCCTGGGTGGCTGGAAATTCCAGAAGCGTCTGGGCCAATTGACTGGAGAACTGGCCTTCTTGCGTCAGAGTGGAAAGATGCATCCACGGAACAACTCCGTAGAGTTGCGCCAATTCAATTAGGGTTTTGTCTTCCAGGTCTACCAATCCGCCTTCGGCTGTGATACCATAAGTAAAAGGTACCAATGCCGTGGCATAGGGAAGAATCCCCCGTAACACACGCAAGTCCACAAAGGGGTAAGCATAACCACTTACATCGATGGTGCGGAATTTCTCCTGTGTAAATCCAAGGGCCAGGGTTTGCCCCGGATAGATGACCGGGTAGCCCTCCAGGTTGGGATTATCCCGCAGAATCTGGAGCATACTGCGACCGGTCGCTGTCGATACCGACGAGAGCGTATCACCGGGCTGAACTGTATATAGCTCTTCCGGTATCAGGATTACCAGGCTCTGCCCTACGGCCAGGGAATAGGGCTCCCGTAATCCGTTATACCGGGCGATCAAACCTGGCGCCACATCATACTGTCTGCCGATGGAGTTCAAGGTCTCCCCGGCTTTCACCACATGGATAGTCACATAGATCACCTCATAGTACTCTATGCCCATGCCTGGGATTTGGAGCTTATCCGCGCTTTCTTTTTAAAAGGAGACATTCCCAAAGGATCCGGTTTTTCTTAGGAAGAGGCCTGTCTGGTGGATGACCTGCCGCCCTGTTTCTGCCGCCTACTGTCATCTGCGTGCGATTCTCCCGCTACGGTTATCCATTCACCGTCATGGGGCTACGGCCATCCGCTGCCCGCTATCTGACAGCTGTCCTTCCGGCGGCATACTTCCACTGTGTTCTGGGAAAGGAGTTACCAATGGAACTCACATCGCTTAAGTCCTGGGAGGCCTTGTTGGCCCCCCAGCTAAAATCTCTCAATTTTGCTTCCTTGTCCTCTCAGGTAGACCAGGCCTATGCCACTACCACCGTCTATCCACCGGCCGAAGATCTGTTTGCCGCTTTTGCTTTGACTCCGCCGGAATCGGTGCAAGTGGTCATTCTGGGACAAGACCCCTATCACGCACCTGATCAAGCCAACGGACTGGCCTTTTCCGTCCGGCCCGGAATCCCTCTGCCTCCGTCTTTGCGCAATATTTTCCAGGAACGTCAGGCAGATCTAAATCTTCCTTTCCCTGCTAACGGAGATCTGTCTTCCTGGGCAAGACAAGGTGTTTTCCTGCTCAACACAGTTCTCACTGTGGAAGCCGGAAAGGCCAACAGCCATAAAAACATTGGCTGGCAGGAATTTACAGACGGCGTCATAAGCGCACTTGCCAAATTACCGCAGCCTATCTCCTTTGTCCTATGGGGCGCTCAGGCGCAAAAAAAGGCGCCTATCATAGCCGCCTCTTCTTATCCTCGCCAGATTCTCACAGCTCCCCATCCCAGTCCTCTGTCTGCTTACCGGGGCTTTTTCGGTTCCAGACCCTTTTCTCAGATAAACGCGTTTCTGCAAAAGCACGGCACGTCCGCCATCGTCTGGTAAAATAGGTTCCGACTCCTCTGACTCCGGATGAAAGGGTCCTATAAAAACCGCCGGCGCTTCCTGTTTCCCGGGAAATAGGAAATGCCGGCGGTTTGATTATGAAATTGTCAACTTCCCACAAAGAAACTCGTACCCGGTTTCTTTGTCTGACCGGCAATATAGGACTCCCGCTCTGAATCTTTCCACCACACAGGCAGTGAAAAAGGTTCCGCGACACAGAGTCTTCCTTGCAACCGGCTACTGCCCAATGGGGCCATCACATTGGGAACCTCGTTGAACCTGATAGACCGCTACCAGATCCAAGACAAAAATAAAGAGGACAAATACCACCGTCACTTCCCACTGCTCCACTTGCAAACACAGATCATAGCAGCCATGAAGCAGCGCTGGCAGGGCAATGGACCGAACCAGATACTGCCGGTATTTCCGAAAACACCGTTTTGCAACCACCGGGTTAGCGCAGTTCCGCGCCGCCTGATGATACTGCCTGGCAGTTCCGTAATAGTAGCCCATAAAAACACCGAAGGCGCCATGGCCAGGGATGGCTGTCAAGCCACGCCCCAAAGCGGCTCCCAGAGAACCAGTAGCTGCCACATAGAAAAAGTTTTCCACCAGCGCAAAGCCCATCGCTACAAAGACACTGTAGACAATGGCATCAAACCGGTAATTAAACTGGGGGTTCTCCCAGGTAAAACTTCGCAGAAAACAAAACTTTCCCAATTCCTCTATCCATCCAACCAGAAGGAAACAGCTAAGGAACCAGTAGACCGGCGAATCCCATGTCAGGAATTTTTCCAACAGCTGCCGACCCGGATATTCAAAGGCCAGGGCAAAAAACACACTGGCACCGCCTCCTGCGAAAAGTTTCGCCAACAGTCTGAGAGATTCCTTTTCCATTTGGTCCTGGGTATAGACTCGTACCATTAAAATCAGCGGTGGAATCAGTGTCACAGCCCACAAAACCGCCACTTCCCAAATTTGCTGCACGCTTTCGTCTTCCTCTCTTCCGACAAAGAACCGTGTTTTGAAACCCCCTGGGTTTCAAAAAGGCCGCCGCCTCAACAGTCTGCGGCGGCGGCCAATATCTCTTCGCTTTTTTTCAGCATCCTGGGTAAAAAGCCTTAAAAGAAAACTTGGCGGCTTCCCGGCAGGGACTGGGCCAAAAGCCGGCCTTCCCGATAGGAATACAGGACTGGTGCATTTTCGTTGAGAACCTGGTAATAGTCTTTTCCATCCAAAACCAGGAAACTGGCAGGATTGCCCACCCGGATTCCGTAACTTTCTCCTAAATGGAGAGTGCGGGCCGCATTGACGGAAATCAGCCGGTAAGCGTTCTGGATGTCCTCATATCCCATCATCTGGCACACGTGCAGTCCCAGGAAAACCACATCCCGCAGACTGCCGGTTCCCATGGGATACCAGGGGTCAAAGATGTCGTCGTGGCCAAAGGAAACATTGATTCCCGCCTGTAACAGCTCTTTCACGCGGGTCACGCCCCGGCGTTTGGGATAGGTGTCTGCCCGGCCCTGTAAATGGGTATTGACCAGAGGATTGGAGACAAAGTTGATCTCGGACAGTTGCAAAAGCCGCATGAGCCGCAAAACATAAGCATTATTGTACGAGTGCATGGCCGTAGTATGGCTGGCAGTTACCCGATCTTTCAGCCCCATTTCATAGGCCCGTGCCGCCAGGGTTTCCAGGCCGCGGGATGCTTCGTCGTCAATTTCGTCACAGTGAACGTCCACCAGTTTGTCGTATTTCTCTGCAAGGGCCATGGCATAATTCAGAGACTCTACGGAGTACTCCCGGGTAAACTCATAGTGGGGAATCGCGCCGACGGCATCGGCCCCCAGCTTCACCGCCTGCTCCAACAGCTCTTGGCCACCGGGGTAGCTGAGAATTCCCTCTTGCGGGAAAGCTACAATTTGTAACGTCATGACATCTTTCAGCTCTTCCCGCAGCTCCAGCATAGCCTCCAGGGCCGTCAATTTCGGATCGGTCACATCCACATGGGTCCTGACATACTGGATTCCGTGAGCTGCCTGCATCCGAACCGCCTGTAAAACTCTTCTGCGCACATCCTCCCTCGACAGCTGCTCTTTCCTCTGGCTCCAGCAGGCAATCCCTTCAAAGAGCGTGCCGGACTGATTCCAAACCGGTTCCCCCGCTGTCAGGCAGGTGTCTAAATGGACATGGGACTCGATAAAGGGCGGCAGCACCAATTTCCCGCCCAAATCCAAAACCTGTTCACCTGGCTGGGGCGTCAGGCCCGGACCAATGGCTGCAAATTTCCCATCTGTAATCTGTATATCAGACAACTGGGTTTGGTTTTCTATATAGGCGTTTCGGATCAGCATTTCTGTTTCCTCCCTGTTTTTCTTTCCTGGGACAAGCCAGTCCACCCCTTCCGGTCTGGCTACCCAGGCTGTTCTTCTTTTTTAGACAGTTTCTTGTTTCTCGTCTTTACTTCCAATTTCCTGCTAGTCCAAGCCCCTTTCTTGCGTCGGTTCCCGACACAGATTGGTTGGAACAGAAGGGGCACAAGGGCCAAACCCCTTTTCTCCCGCGGCTCCCAGGCACCGGAAAGACGGCCCCTGACTCCCACGCAAACGTTTCTGAAAAGCACCGATTCTCAGAGGAAAATTTCCCTCTGTGCCGTTAGACACGGCTGTGCATCCAGTCTATCTTCTGATAATAAATCCAAAAAGTCAGAGAGCTGAGGGCCCAAGTCATGGGATACACCCAGTATACCATCTGAATGCTGTGGGTCAAGGGTATGGTAATGGACAAAAAGGTTACCCGCACCACACACCAGAAAGTCATCATAATGACCATAGGCACAATCGCCTTTCCCGCTCCCCGCAGCACAGCTGCAATGGAGTGAGAGTAGGCCAAAAGGCAGTAAAACAAAGCAGCTGTCCGTGCCTTCTCAATTCCAAACCGAACCACTTCTTCCGAGGAATCGAAGGCGGCAATCAGCTGAGGCGCAAAGAGGAATACCATGACGCCAATCAGCTCGGCGAGTACCATGGTCATCACAATCCCAAACTTGGCTCCTTTTCGGGTCCGTTCATATTCCCGGGCCCCTAAATTCTGGCCAACAAAGGTAGTCAGGGCCATGTTAAAGCTGTTAATCGGTAGAAATCCGAATCCCTCCACTTTGGAATAGGCCCCATAACCGGCCATCGCCATTTCCCCAAATGCGTTAATATTGGACTGAACCACCACGTTGGCAAAAGCGATAATAGAACTTTGCACGCCGGAGGGCAGCCCAACCATCAGTATTTTTTTCAACAGTTTTCCATCAAAACGGATCCGCCGCAACTGTAGACGGTAGGTTTCCCGGGTCCGGTGCAGCTGACGGAAACACAGAAGGGCACTGATGACCTGGGAGATGACCGTTGCCAAGGCGGCGCCTCCCACGCCGGTGTGGAACACCTCGATAAATACAATATCCAGCACCAGATTGATAACAGAAGAGGCTATGAGATAATAGAGGGGATGGCGGCTATCTCCTACTGCCTGCAAGATTCCTACAAAAATATTATACATGACAAAGCCCAGGGAGCCGGAGAAATAGATCTGCAAATAGGCCACCGACTGGGGCATAACGTTCTGGGGCGTATCCATCCAAAGGAGGATCTTGGGAGACAGGACTACGCCGATTCCCGTCATGATAAGTCCGGCTACCAGCCCCATGGCTACCGTAGTATGAACAGCCTTTTGCAGCTTTGGGGTGTCCCCCGCTCCAAAGGCTCCGGAAATAATTACCCCGGCCCCAGAGGCAATACCGCTGAGAAAGCCAATCAGCATAAAAATCAAGCTGCCAGACGAGCTGACAGCCGCCAGTGCTGTACTTCCCAGGAAATTTCCTACGATGAGGGAATCCACCGTATTGTACATCTGTTGAAATAAATTTCCCAACAAAAGCGGCAAGGCAAACAGTACCATCCGTTTCCAGATGGGTCCCTTTGTCATGGGCTCCACGTGTCTCTCCACTGGATTTCACCTTCCAAATAATTCTGCAATCTAGTTTGTATTGTATCGGTTTTCTTGGGTTTTGCAAGCCTTTTCTTCCGGAATCTGACCGACAAAGAACCCAGCAAGGCAGCATTGCCCGCTGCCCTGCCGGGTCGTTTCCTTGGGATTGTTTTTAGCCAGCCCTTTCCAGCTTCTTCCTAGGTCGGATCGTAGACGGTTCCGGTAAACAAAGGCAAGCCATCCTCACTGGTAATCGCAAAGACAAAGGGCCGGTTCAGGGTAAACGATACTTCTTCCTCCGATGGTGGCTCGGCTCCCTCCAGCAGCATCAAGGTGTAGGCGGCGGCCTCTACCCCTTCTTCATCCGCCTTCACCCGGACTCCGTGGGACACCTGGGAAAGCCATGCCTCGCCGGCGGGAAGACCCAAAGGAGAGAAATCGGCTCTTTGCTGCGCAAAGACCTCTGTCACCCCCAGGTTCCGGAGCCCCTGCCCCAGATCTGCATTTCCGGAAACATCCAACCGGGGCATGGACAAATGAACCTTCATATCCTTTCTCCGGTCCCATTGACCGTTGGACAACAAAAAGCGCATCGTTTCTTCTTGCTCCAGCATCTCCTGGATGCTGACCCCTTCGTCCGGCAGAATCAGCCACATGGTCCCGCCGTCGTTGGCCATTTTTTGTCCCACAGCGGTAAAGGTGTCCCCCCAGTAGTAGGTCTCCTGGAAGCTGCCATGCATAAACTGACAAGACAATTCGCCCTGCGTCCCATAGAAGGTCTCCTGGCAGGTATTCTGTTCGTGGAACTCCACGTCCCAGCCCGCCTTGTAATACAGCGTTGTCGCCAGCGCCAGAATGGTCTCCGGGTCCAGAGAAATCTCCTGAATCTGGTCTTCCAGTAAGCCTCCGGTTTGATCGTTCAGCCACTGGCGCAAGGCCTGGTTGCTCTCTTCCGAGCCCAGCTGTCCCAGATAAGAGGAGGCATAGTAAGTGTCCGCTAAAGTTTTCAGCGGCTCCTCTGAGAAGGAGAGCGCTTCATCCAGCCACAGAGAACTTGCCAGAATACTGGCCGTGGCCCCATCGTCCCGGTATTGGGCATTCCAGACGGCTTTGGCCTGATCCCGCAGCGCTTCTATACTTTCTGCCCCCAGCAAATCCAAAATCTGTTCCCGGCACTCTCCTCCGGAAATCTCTGCCAGCATACCCAGGGCCAGATAGACGTTCAGGGGAGAATACAGCCGGTTCTCTCCCTCCGGTCCTGACAAAAATTCCCTCATCGTCGCGGTAAAGAAAGGTTCCAGCCCCTTGGCATAGCCTTCCTCCTGCCTTTGGGCCTGGACCGACTCCCGCCATTCTCCAAAGGCCTCATTCAGGCCGTCCAGGTCCATCTCTCCCGTCTTCGGGTCATAGTAGTCCTCTTCCTGGGGATACTCCGCCATCTGGGGATAGACAGCCTCTTCCAATGCCCGGACCGTCAGAACCAGGGGATTTTGCAAGGACGGTGTCTGGCCCTGGGTCCCTTCCTCTGTGGAATCGGTATTCTGGGAGAGCGTCTGGTCCTCCTGGGTCAAATAGGCCTCCCGGTTGGACAACAAGATCCCCGACCGCAGGAGCGCGCTCCCGCAAATCACCAGCGCCAACGCCGCTGCAATCAGCCCCATTCGGTTGGGACCAGGCCGCTTCCGGGGCTTCGAGACCTTATTCTTTTCGCTCCGTTCCACAATTTCCTCATCGATGTCCCCCATTCCTTCATACACCTCCTGTGAATCCATGGATAAATCCCTCCTTTCTCAGATGGTCTTTCAGCTTCTTCCGGCTCCGGCTGAGCAGAACCGCCACATGATTTTCCCGCAGGCCGTAGCTTTTGGCAATCTCACCGATCGATTCTGTGAAGAAATACCGTCGGGAGAAAATATCCCCTTCCCGCACCGGCAATTCCCGGACAAACCGGCGGATCGACTCTCCCAATTCTTCGGCAATCACCTGTTCTTCCACATTGGCCTCCCCTGCCAGGCACTCGGAAAGTTCCTCCAGGACCAGGACCACCTGTCCACTGCCCCGTTTCTGCGCAGTACAGGCCCGAAACCGGTTGAGAGCTACACTGCGGGTAATCTTTGCCAAAAACATCCGCAGCACATT
>CALXCQ010000081.1 GCA_944386835.1 uncultured Oscillospiraceae bacterium
TATTGCCACCGGAGCAAATCAGAACTGTTTTTTCCGTCCGCTGGCATTTCCCCTCCAAGAGAGAGGCCAGAGCCAAAGCACCTGCACCTTCCAGCGTCAGCTTTCCATACAGGCAAGCCATCTTAACTGCTTTTTTCAGAGTTTCCTCCGATACGGTCACAATGTCATCAACGTTCTTTTCAATATAGGGGAACAGATAGTCTTCGCCTGTTTTCCGGACAACTGCATCAGCCATGGAAGAGCACTTATCCAGTGTCACAAGCTTCCCTGCTTTTCGGGACTGGACATATACGTCAGACCCTTCTGGCATGACACCAATCACTTTAACGGATGGTTTCAGTTCCTTGAGAACAAAGGAAATGCCCGTAATCAAGCCACCACCGCCCAAAGGAACAATCACCTGATCCACATCCGGCAGCTGATCCAAAATTTCCAACGCAATGGTTCCCTGACCACTGGCTGTATAACGATCGGCAACAGGATGGACATAATACATGTGCTCTTTTTCGCTCATTTCACAAGCTTTTGCAAAAGAAGCATCATAGTTTTCACCATATACCACTAAGTTTGCACCTAGCGCACGAATAGCGTCCTGCTTAATCTGGGGTGTCGGTTCCGGTACTACCACAGAAGCCCGGATCCCGAGCGTTCTTCCCGCTAATGCGCAGGCTAGCCCGTGGTTACCGGAAGAGGCCGTCACAATTTGAATGTCTTTTCCATACAACTCAATTAAACTGCTAATTTTATTGGTGGCTCCCCGGAACTTATAGGCGCCTGAGGGGAGCAAAGACTCCGCTTTCAGGTATACCGGGCCACCAACTTGTTGGTTTAACGTCTCAATGGAAAACAAAGGTGTAGGCGGAACCACTGCCCGCACTTTTCTTTCGGCTGCAAATACGTCCGCAATGGTAATGGGATTGGTATCTCTTCCTAACATAACCGGTTCTCCCTTTTATTCAATCTCAAAAATGGACTCGACTTCCACTGTCAGCCCTAAAGGCAGACTGTTGGTGCCAATAGCACTGCGAGCATGGCGTCCCTCTTCTCCAAAGACGTCAATGAACAGTTGAGACGCACCGTTAACTACTGTTGCCTGCTCGGTAAAATCGTCGCTACCGGCGACAAAGGCTAAGATCTTAACTACCTTTTTAATCCGATTCAGATCGCCCAAATAGGCCTGTAAAGCACTTAATGTGTTAATCGCGCACGCTCTGGCCGCTCTTTGCCCTTCTTCCACTGTGACATCCACACCCAGACGACCCGTCAGCCGGGTACCATTTTCAATGCTTCCCTGGCCAGAAATAAACAAAAGGTTTCCCGTCTGATTCACAGGCTTGTACAGACCAGCTGCAGCCAGTCCTTCAGGCAGCTCAATGTTCAGTTCTTTCAGTCTTGCATACACATCCATAATCGTAACACTCCTTTAAGTTTTCTTTTATATCGCTTTTGGGATTTACAAATTTGTCAATAGGACTTTCCTCTTGCATCCACATGAAGCATCTTTACAAATTCTCCATTTCGGACCGCAAAAAGCTCTCCTGCCACATTGGGAACTACACAGGCATGGTTAGGGATAATGCTGACCCGATCGCCAATCTGTAGCGGCATAACCCCCTGAGAACGTACAAAACCATGCTCCTCATTGAGACTATACAGCTCCAGCTCTGGATATTCTACCAGATAACCAAAATTTTTCCCGTAATTGCAGCGATCGGTTGTCAGGGTCTTGGAGCCCACATCCAGAATCACCGTGTGGTCATCCGGACGGCTGGCCACGGTGGCAATTACCCGTAACGCACATTCCTCCGGTGTAGCCAGGCCTACTTCCAGCGCTGATCCGTCATTAAATATGTAGTTACCACTGCGAATCTCCGTAATGCCCCGCAGCAAATCCGGATGTTTTCCAGAAAAGCTGGAACCTGCGCTGAGTACCTGCATATCAAACCCCGCCTGCTCCAAAAGCTTCCCGGTCTCAACCAAGTCATCGTGTTCTTTCTTGGTATACTCCCGAATTTTTTCCATAGATTCCCCAACGTGATAAATTAAGCCTCCGTAATACATAAGGCCACAAATGTGAATACCCTTTAAATTCCGAATGCTCTCAGCAAACTCCAGAGTAGGCTTTCCCAGCTTCACACCACCACGGTTGAGGCCTCCATCAATTTCAATTAAAACATCGCAGACTTTCCCTGCCGCCTCAAACTCGTCGGAAATTCCCTTGGCTCCCACATAGCTGTTCACCTCTGTTCGCAAAACACGGCACTTACCGTACAATGCCAAGAGACGCTCCACTTTTTCTTTGCCAATTAACGGATAAGCCAGGAAAATGTTGTCCAGCCCGGCTTCCACCATTACTTCAGCCTCTGCCAACTTCGCGCAGGTAATACCGACGCTTCCGGCTGCCATCTGCATTTTCGCCAGTTCTATACACCGATGCGTCTTAATATGCGGTCTGTGTTCCAAGCCGTTTGCCGCTGCATTATCGTGCATCGTCTTTAAATTTTTCTCCACTACATCCAAATCTACAACCACTGCCGGTGTCGGAAACTCCGCCTGTGTTTTCCACATAACTCCCTCGCTCCTTATCTGCAGGCTATTGGGAGGCATTTTTTAATGCCCCTGCTATAAAACTATGTCGCCACAAAATGCCATATCGCAAAAATTAAAAAACTGCCGCAACTCCATAACTGACAGTGCACATAATAAGTCCAGCCGTTATGACGCCCAGGAGAATTGCAGGAAATGCAGTCTTAATCCGCAAATCGAAAATCGTTGCCACCAACGCTCCTGTCCAGGCTCCCGTTCCGGGAAGGGGAATCGCTACTAAAATGTACAGGCCTAACAGCTCATATTTACGTAAAATCTCACCTTTTGCCCTGGCCCGCTTTTCCAGCCAAACCACTTTCCTGGCAAGCCATCCAGACTGCCGCTCCATCCAGTCAAAAATTTTCCGAATAAACAACATAATAAAGGGAACTGGTATCATGTTCCCAATGACACTAACAATGAGTACCTGCCAAACTGGCAAGCCCATAGAAACGCCGACAGGGACCGCCCCACGAAGCTCGATTACCGGGACCATGGCCAAGGCCATTGTGGCCAATAATTGGGTTACATAACTCATAAATACTCAAAGCCAATCCTTTCTTTAGCATAAATGGACTGGAAGGCTTTTGCCGTTTACTGCGCCCACCGCAGTCTGAAAGCTTCCGTATTCTCTTTTCCACCACTTTGTTCTTCTCTTCATTCCGAAAAATCTACCATAGAACAGTTGGTATTTCCTTTGTGCCATTACACCGCAGCACAGTAGGGCAACCAAAAGCTGTCCTAAAGGCGAAAAATTCAGGATGGTGCACGTCATAGAATTGTGTTTCCCTATTTGTAAAGGCAGTACGTTCACATACTAAAAAACCATATTCTGTCACATCTACACACCTTGTTTATCATATAACGCTCACACTGACTTGTCAACAAACCCTCCTTTAATTTTCTACCTTGTGCAGCTTTTCCGCCTCAGGATTTCCTTCCATACAGTAATGGGCAATTCGTAAAAATTCCTTCATTGCCTGTGTCCGATAACGGTTACGTTTATAGAATAAAGCAATCCGTCTGGCTTCCTGTGTTTCTGCCAATTTATAATAGACAAGACTTTCTTCTGGCTTTACCAGTTTTAAAAGAGTATCGCTGACAAAGGAAATTCCCATGCCGTGACAGGATAAATTATATCCTGTTATTTGCTGATCCAACTGTAACCGGATATCCGGATGAACGCCCCCTTCTTTAAAAATCCGATCCGCTCGTTTTCGTGTGTCATTTCCCAGTTTTAATAAAAGGAACGGTTCTTGACTGAAAATGGAAATCGGTGCAGTTGGATAGGTATCCTGTAAATAAGTCCCGTCACGGATCACCTCCAGAGGGATCTGATATCGACCGGCTTTCTCATTACAGGGTAAAACTTTGGGAACTGCCAATACAATGTGATCTTGACATAAAATCTCACTTCCAATGATCTGCGAATCGAACGTACCATTATCTGCTACCAAATCTAATTTCCCGGCCATCAGCCTCTCCTGCAATCGGCTGGTGTCAAGCTCCTCCAATTCCACGGTAATTTTAGGAAACGCTCCATGATAGGCAGACAGAATTGGCGGCAAAAAGTACGAGGTGAAAAGGGCCGTTCCGCCTATGGCAATCCGTCCCGTATTCCCCTGAATTCGATCACTAATAAACTGATCCAGTTCGTTTTCAACAACCATAATACGTTCCACGCTGTTTATGTACGCTTGTCCCAATTCCGTCAAGCCAATCGGCGTTGTACTTCGGTCAAAAATGGGGAAGCCTAGTTTTTGCTCCACCTTTTTCACCGCCACACTTAAGGAAGGCTGGGATATGTATAAATTGGCAGCTGCTTTGGAAAAGCTCTTTTCTCGGTAAACTTCGTAAACATATTCCATACCCTGCAAGTCCATCTTCTCAACTCCATTATAGTTTATATCGAATAATAATTATATTGATATATGTATTTGAAAATATCTTACGCCATGTCTATACTGAAAGCAAGAAATAGGAAAGAAACTTTATAGATTCTAAATTCCTATATAGGAAACGTCCGGATGGGAGGAACTCTGATGAAACAACCTAACTGCCAGCAAATTCGTATGGAGTCTGATTCCATTGGAATAAAAGAGGTGCCTGTTGATGCTTACTATGGTGTACAGACCCTACGCGCGAAAGAAAATTTCCCTATTACCGGTCTGACAATGCATCCGGAATTGATCAACAGTATCGCCACAATTAAAAAAGCGGCCGCCATTACTAATTTTGAAGTAGGTATTTTGGATAAAGATAAAACAGACGCCATTGTTCAAGCCTGTGACGAAATTGTAGCGGGACATTATCACGATCAATTTATTGTGGACCCCATTCAAGGCGGAGCCGGAACCAGTTTAAATATGAACGCCAATGAAGTAATCGCCAATCGGGCAATTGAAATATTAGGGGGCCAGAAAGGTGACTATTCTCTAATCAGTCCCAATGACCATGTCAATTGCGGGCAATCCACCAATGATGTTTTCCCTTCCTGCGGTAAGATGACAGCACTGCGTCTTTTGGAAAAGGCCTTGGTACAGTTGGGTCGGTTGGAACATGCCTTAAACCAAAAAGCGCAGGAATTTGACCATATCATCAAAATGGGACGTACCCAACTGCAAGACGCCGTTCCTATCCGCTTAGGGCAAGAGTTTCGCGCCTATTGCAGTGCAATTCAGCGGGATTTGCGGCGTCTTGATCAAACCAAAGGAGAATTGCAGAGCTTAAATTTAGGTGGCACTGCCGTAGGAACCGGTCTTAACGCCGATGTTCACTATTTTAAACGGATTGTTTCCAACATTGCCAAGTATTCAGGACTGGATCTGGTGCAAGCCTATGATTTAATTGATGCCACGCAAAATCTGGACGGTTACACCGCCGTTTCCGGAGCAGTAAAATCCTGCGCTGTTAATCTTGGAAAAATGTCCAATGACCTTCGTCTCATGTCCTCAGGTCCACGCACAGGCTTAGGAGAAATTAATTTGCCAGCGAAACAAAATGGCTCTTCCATTATGCCTGGCAAAGTAAACCCGGTGATTCCGGAAGTTGTCAATCAGGTCGTGTTTAATATTATTGGTAATGATATGA
This sequence comes from uncultured Oscillospiraceae bacterium, assembly GCA_944386835.1. Taxonomy (GTDB): domain Bacteria; phylum Bacillota; class Clostridia; order Oscillospirales; family Oscillospiraceae; genus CALXCQ01. The sequence continues at coordinate 5,677 of CALXCQ010000081.1, forward strand.
CCATTACCATGGCCTGCGAAGCAGGGCAGCTGGAACTAAATGCCTTCGAGCCCATCATCTTTTATAATCTTTTTCAGTCTATAGAAACCCTCACCTTTGCCGTGAAAACCTTGGTGGATAACTGTATTGTTGGTATTACCGCCAATGAGGTTCATTGTAAAGAATTGGTAGAAAACAGCGTTGGCATTATCACTGCTCTTTGCCCCTATGTTGGATATGCAAAAGCCGCAGAATTAGCGAAAGAAGCGATATCCACAGGTGCCAACGTAAAGGAACTGATCCTCCGGGACCATATTCTCACTCAGCAAGAGTTAGAAATCATTTTGGATCCTTACCGCATGACAGAACCGGGCATTCGTGGCCAGGCGGAACACTTACACAAACAGGGATAATGTCATTTTATTTCTTTTCATAGGATACTCCGGTCTCTTACCTGCAAGAGGGCTGCATAATGTAGTGGCCCTGCAGGTAAGAGACAATCTTTACTCCCCATCAGATCATTTACATCTTCGCAAGCCAGTGCCTCCGGGATGGATTTTTATAACAATCGCTTCCGTCAATGTCCCACCAACTTTCACCTGACATTTTAGGAACGCTACTAAAATACGCTTATTCTTTCTAAGCAAGCTATAGCTGCAGTTTTTATTGTTTTATGGAGTATCCTGTGCTATACTGGAAAAAAACCGCCAACTCCAGTAGATTGTGAGGAATGTTGTCATGTCAACCGCAAATTTCAGAACTTCTCTGGGAGGATTCCATCGTGCCGATGTAGTCAATTTTATTGAAGAAACCTCTCTGACCCATGAGAAGGCCATTCGAAACCTAAAAGATGAAATTGGCGCATTACAAACCCAGTTATCTGCTATGAAGGCTGAAAAAGATGCCTTATTACAAGAACTCGCGGAAAAAGAAAAAGAAATAGCCGCCTACGTGGCAGCCAGTTCCAAACAAGAAACACCAACCGCTTCGCAGGAGGCTTCCCCAGATTCCCCGTCCTCGGGCTTGGATGAGTTGGAATTGGCAGCATACCGCAGGGCGGAGGCTATGGAGCGAACGGCACAATTGCGGGCACAAAAGCTCTTACAACAGGTGAACGGTATTGTAGAAAATGTTGCTGCACAGTTTTCTTCTTCCAAAAACGAAATCGCAGATTTAGGCGCGGATTTACAAACAAATTTAAAACATTTACAGGATGCATTTTCTCAGCTTCAGCTCCAATTAGAAGTGACTTCCAGAACTCTTTCACAGTTTGAACCTTTGCTCCCAGAATCCTGACTTTCTAAAAGATAGAAGATATTTACATAAAAGCCCTCATGTTTGGAAATTAAGTTTTCCATGCCGCTGCCGGTTCTTTCCTGTGATTGTGAGCTAGGTTTTGGGAAAAAACCAGTAGACAAAAGCACCCTGCCGTTTCAAATGTTCCATACATGACTTTGGATATCCTGACAATCTTATTCTTTGTTTGGGCCCGGATCTTCTGGGCCGTCAAATGTGTTTTCAAGGAAAATTTACTCGACTCTTATATTCCATTGGTCCGTTCTTCTCTTCACAGGAGAACGGACCTTTTCTATTTGAACAAGAATGATACCCGTCTATTGTGCAAAACGCTCTTTTTCTTTCCTGTTTTTTTGGCAATCCTGTTAATTCTTGACAAAGCTTTTCTTTTGTCCTATAATAGGCCATATCTTATTTCTCCGTCTATTCTGGCAATGTCTCCCAACCATATGCCAGTTCTGTCGGCGAAATGCGATTGTTAATGGCTTGGGTACTTGTACCACTTCCAACAGAATACATAACGGAAAAGGAGATTAACCATGAGTGCGATACAACCTGGCAATGTAATTGTCATCAGCGAACACGAATGTAAAGAAGTTCTCACCCCAGAACGGGTTCTTTTTCTGACAGAGCAGGCCCTGGCCGATTATTCCAACGGTTTGGCCGTTAACCCTGTAAAGCTGCACTTACCCTTGTATCCAGAGAACAACGGCTGGATTAACTCCATGCCCAGTTGGCTGAAGCGTCAGAATGTGGTAGGAAACAAGTGGATTAACGTCCACGGAGACAACCCTGCTAAACACAACCTGCCTACTGTTGTAGGCGTCTGCGTCTTAAATGATCCTGCCACCGGTATTCCCTACGCCATTGTGGACGGCACTTATGTTACCGCTATGCGCACCGGTGCTTGCGCTGCAATACAAGCAAAATACATGGGTAAAAAAGATGCAAAAATTATGACGATTGTAGGCGCAGGTGTTCAGGGTAATACCACTATGACCATGGCTGGTATGACGCTTCCTTCCATTGAAGAAGTCCGTGTTATGGACATCCGCCCGGAAGCTACTCAGCGCCTCATAGAAAATGCAAAGAAGCAGTACCCAGACAAAAAATATGTGGCTTATGACGACCTGGCTGCCGCTTGTGCAGGTGCCGATATTGTATTCATTGCAGCCCATGGCATGGAGAGAGTGTTGATCGATACCATTGAACTCCATAAGGGGCTCACTGTTGTGGGAATTGGTCAGTGGATTATTCCGGAACAGCGTTCCAAATTTGATCGGGTCATTTTTGACTTTATTGACTGCGTTGTCCACAGAGCCAATCAGGCAGGCCAATATACTAAAGAGCTTTACGGAACTCCTTATACCGTTATGGAACGCTCCATTGCTGATGGAGAAATTGGTGACGTAATCACCGGAAAAGCTGTTGGCCGTGCTAACGACGATGAAATTGTTTTCTCCTTTGGTGTAGGTATGTCCATTGAAGACATTGCTGTTGCTTATGAAGCATACGAAAAGGCTATGGAACGAGGATTAGGAACTGTTGTAAACCTTTTTGATGTAGGAAAATAAATTCTTTTTCATTTCCACAATCTAAAAAACCAAAAGTCCCTGACGCAAAGCGCCAGGGACTTTCTTTGTGACTAGCCATCTCTTCTTCCTTCGTGTTTGACTGTTCTTCTCTTGTATATTACCAATTATAAAATTGAAACAATTCCGTTTTCCAACTTTTTCTGAGATACTACATTGCCGCCAGCCGATATGGTTACCACTTCACAAGGCACTCGTTTTCCACTGATTTCCATGGCCTTTTTCACAGCAAATTCCAGACCTCCGCAGCACGGTACTTCCATCCGCGCCACAAGGATTTCCAAAATGTCATGCGCCGATAAAATGGCAGAAAATTTCTGTCCATAGTTAACGCTGTCCAATTTGGGACATCCTATGAGCGTAATCCGATCCCGGATAAAACCGGCATGGAAATTGCCGTAGGCATAGGCGGCACAATCCGCCGCGATTAACAATTTAGCGTTCTCAAAATAAGGAGCCTGAGCCGGTACCAACTGAATTTAGACCGGCCATTGCCTTAGCTGACTTTCCAAAGAGGGCGTATCCGCCTTTTTGACAGGGTCCGGATGTTCCAAAACCTCCATACGGCTTCCCAAACAGCCGTCTTGCCGGTTTGCCCGCACCATTCTCTCGGAATATACCCCATCCTCCCGCTCTATAAAGGAAATAGCTCCTGTCGGACATGCCGGAAGGCAGTCACCCAAACCATCACAGTATTGGTTCCGTTACAGCCTAGCTTTTCCATCCACCATGGCGATAGCCCCTTCATAACAAGCCGTAGCACAGGCCCCGCAGCCATTACAGAGAGCTTTATCAATTGTTATAATCTGTCTGACCACGGTCATGATTCTTCTTTCATTTTGTTTTTTACCAATTTTTCATACAACTCTTTCCCGATGCACTGTTCCGCATACTGGCACCACTGAATACAGTCTTGTGTATCGTTAAAAGCCTCAAATCCGCAACGATCGCACTTCACACTGACATCCACAGAAAACAGTTCAATCACATTTCCACATACCGGACAGATTTTCTCTGTTATAGTAGGTGTTTTATATTTTGCCGAACCTGGACAGCCGCTGAAAATCTGATGAGAATCCATGCTTATTCCCTCCTTATATTGGTTTGCCAGAAGGATTGATTTGACTTCCTACCAGTAGTATACTACACTGAGATTGGAATTTCCGTTGTATTTCCAACAAATTAATAGAATTCAGGTTATGTTATGGAGAAATATTTAGAAATTTATGCCCACTCACCTCTGTTTTCTGGTATCAAAAATGAGGAGATCCTCTCTATCCTGTCCTGCTTAAAAGGACAGATGGTATCTTATGACAAAGGAACCTATTTATTGCGGGCAGGCGAGCCAATCTATTGGGTCGGTATGGTCTTGCAGGGCAGCGCCCATATTCTCAAAGAGGATTTTTGGGGGAACCGGAATATCCTGGCCACTGCAAGGCCTGGTGATTTGTTTGCAGAAGCTTTCGCCTGCTCACAAACAGCCCTTCCGGAGATCAGTGTTCTGGCTGTGGAAGATACGATCATTCTTCGTCTGGATTTTTTTTGCCTTTTAAATACTTGTTCTTCCGCCTGTTCGTTCCACACCCGTCTGATTCGAAATCTGCTTAAAATTTTGGCAGACCGCAATCTGCAATTGACTCAAAAGCTGGAACATCTTTCCAAGCGCACCTCGCGAGAAAAAATCTTGTCATACCTGTCTGCCTGCTCTCGAGCAGAAGGTACCGCCTCTTTTTCCATTCCTTTTAATCGGCAGGAATTGGCGGACTATCTTTATCTGGATCGGAGCACCTTGTCCAATGAACTGTGCAAACTGCGGGATGAGGGAATCCTTACCTTCCGAAAAAACCGGTTTTCCCTGTCTCCCGCCCTGTATAACCCTAAAAATATATAAATACAGGAGCACTGTCCAACGTAAATATAGGAACACTGCACAACGTAAATACAGGTGCACCGCCCAACGGCCGGTGCCCCTGTTTGAAATCTTTCAATACTTTATGCGCCCTGGAACCTGGCAAGAAATTGCCGGGTTCTTTCTTGTTGTGGATGAGAAATAACTTGCTTTGCAGGTCCTTCTTCCACAATCACGCCTTCATCCATAAAAATAACACGGTCTGCCACATCTCTGGCAAATGCCATCTCATGGGTGACAATAATCATCGTTGTCTTTTGTTCCGCCAAACCGCGAATAACTTTTAAAACCTCGCCGGTCAATTCTGGATCCAGCGCTGAGGTAGGTTCGTCAAAACACAGAATATCCGGATTCTGCGCCAACGCTCTGGCGATTGCCACTCGTTGCTGCTGGCCGCCAGAAAGTTGATGCGGATATAAATCCTGCTTTTCCGCCAAGCCTACTTGTCTCAGCAAAGTACGCCCTTTTTCCCAAATAGCTGCCGTCAATTCTTTGTGATGGCTTTGATAGTCCGGCGCTTCTTTTGCCAACAGCAAGCTGGCTAACGTTACATTTTCCAGAGCTGTATACTGGGGAAACAAATTGAATGACTGAAATACCAGACCAAAATGCAGCCGCTTTTTTCGGATCTCCGACTCTTTGTAAGTCCTGCGATCCGAAGCATCCAACAAAGTTTCGCCGCCTACACGAATCGTACCCTGATCGGGTGTCTCCAAAAAATTGATACACCGCAGAAGCGTTGTCTTTCCGCTTCCGGAAGATCCGATAATTGCCACAGTCTCTCCTTGCTCCAAAGACAGGTCGATACCCCTCAGCACCGGCGTATCCTTGTCAAAACTCTTCTGCAAGTTCGAAATTTCTAAAATGGCCATCTTTCTTCTCCTTATACCCGGAAATAATCGAGTTTCCGCTCTAGGTATCCAAACAAAAGTGTCAAGATACCACAAAATACCAGATAGTACACCCCTGTATAGAACAAAGGCCAAATCAGACCCGCGGACTTTATGTATACCTGTGCATTCCAAATAATTTCGTAGACGGAAATTGTCCGGGCCAAAGCCGTATCCTTTACCAGCGTTATAATTTCATTGGACATAGGCGGGACAATTCTCTTTATGACTTGCAACAAGAGAACCTTAAAGAAGATCTGGGACTTGGTCATTCCCAAAACCTGGCCTGCCTCATACTGTCCTTTGGGTATCGCCTCAATTCCTCCACGGAAAATTTCCGAGAAATAACAGGCGTAATTGATGACAAATGCCACCATAACTGCTGCAAACCTTGGGAGCAGTTCCCAGTCAAACAGTAACCCAGGGCCAAAATAGATGATAATCAGCTGCAACATCAGCGGTGTGCCCCGGATAATCCAAACAAAGGTTTTAATGAGCCACTTCAGCGGGCGAAATTTACTCATGGCGCCAAAACTAATCAGTAACCCCAAAGGAATGGCAAAAACCAACGTTAGGACGAATATTTTCAGCGTCATGCCAAACCCCTCTAACAGAGAGGCTGTTACGGACCAAAACATACGACTGATGTTCCTTTCTTTGTTTATGGAATACTACCCGAAGAGAGAAAGTCTTACCTTCCTGTCTTCGTGTACGTCACGGTCAAGATTGGTTGGAGATAAGCGCATCTGTCAGATCATACTTAGCTGCCAACTCATCCAGCGTGCCATCCTCCGTCAGCTCATCCATAATCTCGTTGACTTTTTCTGCCATATCCGAGCCCTTCCGGAATCCAATGCCATACTCCTCTTTAGTCAGAGAAAACCCTGTTGCTAAATCTTCATAGCTGGTTCCACTGCCTGTCATAGCTTTGGCCATAGTCACATCAATTACACAGCCGTCCGCTGATCCGCTTTCCACTTCCAGAAGCGCATCCGCTTGGGTCGCTACAGCTGTATATTCCAGTTCTGCCCCTTGCAGCGCACCTTCTCCGGCAGAACCGGCCTCTGCTGCCAAGGTAATTCCTTTTAAGCTTTCCACATCGGGATATTGGTCTATCACATCTTTCTTCATAACAAGAACTTGTTCATTGTTAATATAGGGCTGTGTGGTTTCCATGGCGTTGAGTACCTCGTCCGTCAGGGTCATTCCATTCCAGGCACAGTCTATCCCCTTCGTCTCCAGCTCCATAATCTTACTATCCCAATCAATTTCTACAAATTCTACTTTTACACCCAATTTTTCGCCGACAGCCTGGGCGAACTCTGTATCAAACCCAGTCCAGTTTCCTTCCTCGTCCCGATAGTTCATCGGTGCATAGTCCGTAATCCCTACCAGCATTGTTCCTTTATCCATGATATATTCATAATCACTTTCAGAATCCTGCTTGCTACAACCGGCCATAAAGCTGGCCAGCAATCCAGTCACCATAAAAAGACACAGGGCTTTTTTCCATACCTTCATTTTTGCTTCCTCCAAACAATTCTCGGCTGAGTCAGATGGCTTCTTTGCCGTTTTTAGCATAGTAGTATATTAGCACACTAAAGTATAGATGTAAAGGAGGGAAAGTACCACAATTCTTCTTGTCTATATTTTAGAATTTTGCCTCTTTTGCACAAAGTCTGCTCTGTAAAAGTATCCCCTTCTCTTATGGATGTGGCTACAGTAAAATCCCATGTATCTTGTAGACTGGGAGCTCTCGCTTGTTCCATGAAATTGGAGAAACTACGGGCATGCTCATGCCTATAGTATAAACTTCCTCCTTTCTTCCGGTCATGGCTTTACCCAGTACTGGTCACTGCTTTGCCATCCTTTAGCTGTCTCTTTACCCATAGATCCAACCTATTTATACGCATTATGATACTGAATACCTTCCCTTTGGCTAAAAAGGAAAACACGGCGAATACCCGCTAAGTTCAAAAAAGACCACCTATCCTTTTCTGCTATATGTTCGTTCCTTCTCAGTAGAGAATTCCTTCTGAATAGCAGATATCGGCCATGCAGCGCCGGAGCGCACCTGCATGACCGATATTGGTTTTTATCCCATGTTGTAGCAAAATACCGCAAAATGTTCGTTTTCCTATTGCAGAAAAACCAAGAAATATCCTTTTGTATTTTACAGGGAGCTCATGCTCCGTTACTCAATACCGAGCTAGATATCAAAGACTCCCAATAAGACGATTCCCATGACAACAAGTGCAATCATGGTATAGTGTTTCCATGACAGTTTTTCCTTTAAAAACAGTCTGCTCCATACAACAGAAGCCACACAGTAAGCGGAAATAATCGGAGCAGATAACGCTACATGCGCTTCGTCAGCAATGGCATAGATGTAAGCAAATTGACCTGCAGTTTCAAAGGTAGCACCAATATATTTGGGTATTTCCATTTTGGGGAAAAATTTTTCTTTTCTAATAATGGCCACATACACAAAGCACAAAATACCCACAAACAAGAAGGTAAGCTCATAGGCACAGTTGGCGGAATCTTCACTTAACTTGGTAAGTACCAGGCTGTCAGCAAAGGTTCCGGCCGCATCCAAAATGCAATAGGCTACAGGAAGACATAGCGCTAACCAAGACTTTGTATACCGATAGTTGGAAGCTTCCTGCCGCTTGGCTCGCAATTCGTCATCTTCTCTGGCCTCCACAATTCCCAGGCCAATGACGCCTGCACATACCAAAGCCACCGCACCAATTACGGCAACACGCATACCACCTACAATGCTGTCATCCAAAGTACCGGTAATCAGGCATAAGACCGCCACCAGGGCCCCTGATGAGTTACAAATAGGCGAAGAAATGGAAAGTTCTATGTACCGCAGTCCAATATATCCCATCGCCATGGAGACAATATACAATAGGGAAACTGGTAAATACGTCCAAATTACATACCAGGAAATTTCTGTCCCGCCGATAAAAATTTCATAAGCCGCATGTAGTCCCATCACGACACCCACTGCCGTGACCATTTTTAAATGGCTATGAGGATCCCGGGCATCCCGACATCCGATCTTCGAAAAAATATCTGATCCGCTCCAACATAATAGCGCAATTATCGCAAACCAAAACCACATAACTTACTCTCCATTCCCTCTCTTACAATTTTATTAGCTCCGCTTCATACAATTTCTGCAACGACATGAGAATTCCTAATTTTGCATGATACCAAGTCAATCCGCCTTGAAAATAGACAGCATAGGGAGGACGAATCGGGCCGTCTGCACTGAGCTCAATAGAAGATCCCTGTACAAAAGCTCCCGCTGCCATAATCACTTCATCTTCATATCCCGGCATAGCCCATGGAACCGGCGTGACATAACTGTCAACCGGAGCTGCCGCCTGAATTCCCCTGCAAAAGGCAACCATAGCCTCTTTGCTGCCCAATTGAACAGCCTGTATAATATCGTGACGGGATTCTGTCCCATTGGGTACCACCGGGAAGCCCAGTCTTTCGTAAAGATTCGCCGCAAAAATAGCTCCTTTCAAGGCGCCAGCCACTACTGTAGGTGCAAGAAAAAAGCCTTGGAAAAATGCCGGCATAATTCCCAAATTTGCCCCCACTTCTTGGCCCAAACCCGGCGCACTGAGTCGGAAAGCGCATCGGCTGATGCATGCCTGGGTCCCACAGATATAACCGCCAATGGGTGCCAAACCGCCTCCAGGATTTTTAATGAGGCTTCCTACAATCATATCAGCCCCCACATCAGAAGGTTCTATTGTTTCTACAAATTCTCCATAACAATTGTCTACCATGCAGAGAACATCCGGTTTAATGCTCTTCACAAATTGGATCAGCTGTCCAATTTGGGAGACCGAAAATGAAGGTCTGGTCTGGTATCCTTTGGAACGTTGAATGGTCACCAGCTTTGTTTTTTCGCCAATTGCTCTGCGAATTCCCTCATAGTCAAACGTGCCGTCCGGCAATAAGTCCACTTGCCGGTAACTGACACCATACTCCTTTAAAGAACAAGCAGACTCCCGAATACCGATAACTTCCTCCAGCGTATCGTAAGGTCTTCCAACCGGCGAAAGCAATTCATCCCCTGGTAGCAAATTGGCGGAAAGTGCAACAGCCAAAGCATGAGTACCACAGGTAATCTGTGGCCGCACCAAAGCAGCTTCCGTATGGAAACAACTGGCATACACTTTTTCCAGAGTGTCTCGCCCAACATCATCATAGCCATACCCTGTGGTAGCCGCAAAACAGGTGGCATTCACCCGATTCTCCTGCATAGCTCCAATTACTTTCGCCTGATTATATTCTGCAACCTGGTCAATCTTCGTAAACCGATCTTGTAATGTATCTAAAACTGCCTCACCAAAACTATAGACCTTTTGGCATATTCCCAGTTTTTCATATATCTGCGCCATTGTATCTTTCATAATTTAATCCCCTTGGTTCTCTCTCTTTTTTAAATTCCCCAGAATTTGACTGGCCAAGTCATGCATGACCTCTGGTTTTGTGATTACGATTCCATTTTCTTCGTCGCCCAAAATTAAAAGGGTGTCACCAGGCTGAATATGGAACAGTTGTCTGGCCTCTTTGGGAATCACAATTTGCCCTTTTTCCCCAACTTTGGCCGTGCCAAAAATATGATTTCCTTTGGGCATTCCCAATAGGTGTTTCCCTGCTGGCATATTTCTTCCTTTCCTTTTCCTTGTATTCCTACTTTTCATACTTGTATAACTTACAAAGTTTGCCATGTTTTGTCAAGAGTTGAAACGCAATAACCCGAATGCTTCCACAAAAAGGCACCAACAGATTTGTTGGTGCCTTTTTTTCTTGGGTATTGATTTTTCCCATTGTCTTTTTCAGCGATTTCTGGTTCACTCCGATCCCTTATTGGTTTTCCGTTCCTACCGCTTCGTTGGAAACTCCATCCTCTGTAAGCTGTCCTTCCCCTTTCAGTTCAGCCTGCTCCTCTTCTTCCAGCGCTTCCCATTCTTCCCGTGCCTTCTCAGCCTCTAATTCGTCCAAATCCCGGTCTTTATCTGGGTCATCGTCATACTTCAACACGGCGCCGCATTTACTGCAATACATTTCATTAAAGCCACTCCAGCATAATAGCTTCGTGTGCTTTGCGCAACCACAGCACGGGCATCTGCACATGATTTTTACCAAGGGGACCGATGTAAGCATAAGCAAAAGAAATACTGCACATGGCCAGAAAATTCCCGTGCGAATTCCTAAATAGGCTCCTGCCAGCATTCCCACCAGACCGATCAGTAAAACAGAAAAAGAAATTCGATACCACTTTCTTGAAATAATTTCTGCTTTTCTGGTTCCAGAATGTAATTTTAATTTTTTATCAAATTCCATACGTGACTCTCCAATTTCTCACTGCATCGCCACTGGCTGAAGCGCAGTACGCAACGTAGGCTGCAGCGCATTTTCAAAAATCGTATTTGCTTGAGCATGCACAGTTGATAAAGCAGGCGCCACCTGATTCACCGGTACTTTTCCACTCATGGAAACATCCAGATCTAAAATATACCGAACTTCCTTATCCGTCTGTCCCTTCCGTTGCAGTTGTCCCGGACCGCAATGAAGCTTCAGCCGGCAACCTCCCGCCAGCCCTGTCTCCAGATTTTGCAAACATTGGGTCGTTGTCCTCTCCAGAACATCTTCTTGAGCCAAGAATCCCAAATATGCCGGTTGGACTAAATCTCTCCAGTCAAAAGCTTCCAAATCCAAAGCTTTTCTGGAAAATGCATTTAGATATCGTAACCCGATCCGCTCAAAATAGGCCGGATGATAAACGGAAATAAAAGCCGCAAGTATTTTGTCTAATTTTTTAGCGAATAATTCCCAACAGTCATACCGGGAACATGTCAGCGCCACAAATTGCCGCGTCAAATTCACACGCCAGCCATCGTCTGCATCTATAAAATAGTAATTCACCAATTCCTGCAAGTGATCTGCCCCATTGGCACCACCATTTTTTACCGTCCGCGGTACAGCCGGCTCCTTTCGCGCCATAAATTGGGGAAACTCCTCTCGTATCAGCTCCTGAAATCCCGCAGGTTCTTGGGTATCAATCGACAAAATTGCCGGAAACCGGATTTGGCAAATAACATCCAGCAATTGATTTTTTTCATAGTGATAGCGTGTTGTCTCAGAAAACATCTCTACTACTCCTTTATTGAAGTTCCCTTCCTGTTAGTATACTAAACTGGATGTAAATTGCAAGTTTTTCCCGCTTTTCTTTTTCCACAAGTACATATAAACTGAGGGAAGACTCCCAGAGCTGTTGTTTTTTTCAATATAGCAAGTTATAATGATGACAATTCAGCTTCTATCTGTTGGAGGATAAAATTATGGAATTTCTCCGTTTTTTGGAGTCTCTTCGCACACCATTTCTGGACTTTTTTATGAGTATAGTCACATACGGCGGTAGTGAACTAGTTTTTATGCTGATTGCACTTATATTTTTTTGGTGCGTCAGTAAAAAAACCGGGTACTATATCCTTGTAGTTGGATTCTTTGGCACCGCCATCAATCAAATTAGCAAACTTTTGTTTCATGTCCCACGTCCATGGGTTTTGGACCCGGAATTTACCATTGTAGAAAGTGCAAGGGCTGGTGCCACCGGATACTCATTTCCCAGTGGACATACCCAAACCGCTGTAGGCACCTATAGTTGTCTTTTCCTTTCTACGAAGCGCAGAGCCGTGAAAATTATCTGTGTTATTTTGATTCTTCTCGTTCCTTTTTCCCGAATGTACTTGGGTGTGCATACGCCGCTGGATGTGGGGGTTGCATTTGTTACGGCTTTACTTCTGGCGGCTCTCTTTCGCCCTGCAGTGGAAAAAGCCAATACTTCACCTCGTCTGATGACTGGAATTCTTCTCAGTATGGTTGCTGTGTGTTTGGGATTCTTAGTATTTGTAACCTGCTACACATTTCCGGCTGATATTGATTTAGAAAACTTAGCAGAAGGAACCAAAAATGCCTATACTTTAACAGGTGCTCTTTTGGGACTTTTGCTGAGTTACTGGTTGGACAACCGCTATATTCATTTTTCCACCTCCGCTCCTATTGGCGTACAGATTGGGAAAGTTCTGGTAGGCCTAGTCTTAATTCTTCTGGTAAAAGAAGGGCTCAAGACTCCCCTCAATCTGCTCTTTGGTGGACATTACATTGCCACTTCCATCCGCTATTTTTGCACAGTGCTGGTAGCCGGAGCTGCCTGGCCTGCTTGTTTTACCTGGTATAGTAAGCATTTGAAAGTCAGTCCCTAGGATACTAATTTTCTCTTGTGTTTTAGCGAAAAATGAAATCAGTTTAAGTTTGAGACCACAATATATAGTGGTCTCTTTCTTCATTTTCTAATTTTCACACAACATTTGCGATTTTATAGGAAATGTCAATTGACTTTCTTTTCAATTCATTGTATATATAAACTGCAATTACAACATATTGTGTCTCTTCCCGATAAAGGGAACACATATATAGTACAGTTAGAATGGGAACCAAGGAAGCAAACAGAAAGGATGCCCCCGGGATGAAAGTTATTAAACGAAACGGTTCTGAAGTTGTCTTTGATATTACGAAGATTATTGCAGCCATTACCAAAGCCAACAATGTTGTTGAAGAGTCTGAGCGTATGACGCCTATGCAGATTCGTAGAATTGCAGAAAGTGTAGAACATGCCTGTCTGGCAATGAACCGCTCCATGGGTGTTGAAGAGATTCAGGATCTGGTGGAAAAGCAAATCATGGCCCATGGTGCATATGAAGTAGCAAAACGCTATATCACCTATCGGTATACCCGTACACTGGTGCGCAAATCCAACACCACAGATGACAAAATTTTGAGTCTGATTGAATGTAACAATGAAGAAGTAAAACAGGAGAATGCCAATAAGAACCCTACGGTAAATTCCGTACAAAGAGACTACATGGCAGGAGAAGTCAGTAAGGATATTACACGCCGCCTTCTTCTTCCTCAGGATATTGTCCAGGCCCATGAAGAGGGAATTATTCACTTTCATGATGCAGACTACTTTGCCCAACACATGCACAACTGTGACCTGGTCAATCTGGAAGACATGCTTCAAAACGGTACGGTCATTTCCGGAACACTCATTGAAAAGCCCCACAGCTTTTCTACGGCCTGTAACATTGCAACGCAAATTATTGCCCAGATTGCATCCAACCAGTACGGTGGTCAGAGTATTTCCCTGACTCATTTGGCTCCTTTCGTGGATATCAGCCGCAAGAAAATCCGTGAAACGGTTCTCAAGGAAGTAAAAACTTTCGGGGGAAATGTATCGGAAGAGGCCATTGCTAAAGTAGTGGAGGATCGTCTTTTAGAAGAAATCCAAAGAGGCGTCCAAACGATTCAGTATCAGGTTGTCACACTGATGACCACCAATGGACAGGCTCCTTTCATTACCGTCTTCATGTATCTGGGGGAAGCGCGTAATGAACAGGAAAAACATGATCTGGCAATTATCATTGAAGAGACTCTGCGGCAGCGGATTCAAGGTGTCAAAAATGAAGCAGGCGTTTGGATCACGCCAGCTTTCCCCAAGCTCATCTATGTGTTGGAGGAGGAAAATATTCACCCTGACTCGAAGTACTACTATCTCACCAAATTAGCTGCCAAGTGTACTGCCAAACGCATGGTTCCCGATTACATCTCTGAAAAGAAAATGCTGGAACTAAAAGTAGACAAAAACGGTGAGGGACATTGCTATACTTGCATGGGATGCCGCAGTTTCCTGACCCCCTATGTGGATGAAAATGGCAAACCCAAATACTATGGCCGGTTTAATCAAGGTGTCGTAACCATCAATCTGGTGGATGTGGCGCTGTCTTCCGGCGGAGATCTAGATAAGTTCTGGAAAATTTTTGAAGAACGTTTGGAACTGTGTCACAAAGCCCTCATGTGTCGGCATAACCGTCTGAAAGGCACTTTGTCCGATGCCGCTCCCATCTTGTGGCAATATGGTGCTCTGGCTCGACTGCCCAAAGGCGAACCGATAGACAAACTGCTCTATGGCGGATACTCCACCATTTCTCTTGGCTATGCCGGTCTATATGAATGTGTGAAGTACATGACCGGGAAGTCTCACACAGATCCATCCGCTACACCGTTTGCATTGGAAGTCATGCAGTATATGAATGACGCCTGCAAAAAATGGAAGCAGGCTCATAACATTGATTTTAGTCTCTACGGCACACCCCTGGAGTCTACTACCTATAAGTTTGCCAAATGTCTGCAAAAACGGTTTGGTATCATTGAAGGAGTAACGGATAAATCCTATATCACCAACAGTTACCACATCCATGTTACAGAGCCCATCAATGCCTTTGACAAGCTTGCTTTTGAGGCCCAGTTCCAGGCTCTTTCCCCCGGCGGTGCCATTAGCTATGTGGAAGTTCCCAATATGCAGAATAACCTGGACGCAGTATTGGAAGTTATGAAGTTTATTTATGACCATATCATGTACGCCGAATTAAACACAAAGTCCGACTATTGCCAAGTCTGCGGTTACGATGGAGAAATTGAAATTCGGGAAGACGAAGATGGTAAATTAGTTTGGACCTGCCCTAACTGCGGTAATCAGGATCAATCCAAAATGAATGTGGCCCGGAGAACTTGCGGCTATATCGGTACCCAGTTCTGGAATCAAGGCCGTACCCAGGAAATCAAGGAACGGGTTTTGCATTTGTAAACATCCTGAATTCTGGCCGGCTCCAAAATGGAGTCGGCCAATTCATATTGTTTTCTTGTTTACAGACACACAACAACGATTACCTTTTTACAGGAATATAAAACATTCCACACTATTTTCCAGGAAGAAGGTTACGCATGCACTACGCCACCATCAAACCGTATGATATTGCCAATGGACCTGGCGTCCGTGTCAGCTTGTTTGTCTCTGGTTGCCGGCATCATTGTCCAGACTGTTTTAATGCAGAAGCCTGGGACTTTGATTTTGGAGAACCCTTTACACAAGAGACGATAGAAGCCATATTACAACATCTGAAGCTTCCGTATATTCAGGGCTTAACTCTTTTGGGAGGCGAACCTTTCGAACCGGAAAATCAGCCGGCGGTGTTGGATTTGGTGCGGCAGGTCCGTGAATATTGTCCAGATAAAACGATCTGGGCTTTCAGCGGTTTTACCCTTGAGCAGTTATTATCTGGTCAGACAGGTCCCGTTGCCATCACACAGGCATTGTTATCCCACCTCGACGTATTGGTAGATGGTCCGTTTCTATCTGCCCTAAAAGATCTCTCCTTGCGATTCCGGGGCTCTTCTAATCAGAGAATCATTGATCTGCCGGCTACCTTGCAGACTGGCAATGTAGTCCTTTGGGACGAAACACAATAAAGGAGACGGATTATGCAAAAAATTCCTATCAAAAAACTACACCCGCAAGCGATTTTACCTACACGAGGGTCCTTATATGCAGCTGGTTCCGATCTTTACGCTTGTCTGGAAAGCTCCATAACCATTTCCCCTGGACAAACGGTCTGGATTCCCACAGGGCTTGCTATGGAAATTCCGGAAGGATTTGGCGGTTTCGTCTATGCCAGAAGTGGGCTGGCTTGTAAACAAGGCCTTGCCCCAGCCAACAAAGTAGGCGTCATTGACAGTGATTATCGCGGAGAAATTCTGGTTGCCATCTACAATCATGGTTCACAGCCACAGACAATTTGTCATGGAGATCGTATTGCACAAATCGTAGTCGCACCTTTTTTATCAGTAGAGTTTGAAGAAACTTCAGAACTCTCCCAAACACAGCGGGGTTCTGGCGGTTTTGGTTCCACAGGACGTAACTAAAAAAATATTTTTGACGCCTTATTTCAGGAATTTTCCAGGAATGAGGCGTCTTTTTTCATTTTTTACAAAAAACAATTTCTTCTTTTGATAGTTGCAACAAAAAAAAGTTTCATTCCACAATCCCCTTGCACAATCCTTCAAAAACGTGTATCCTCTGTTTGTAGGATGTTAGTTTTTTTAAAGTTACTGATAACTATTAGGAGGCTTGCAATATGATTGAAACGAAGTGGGGAGAATTATTGGTTGTTTCCCAAAAACAATGTCGCGCGCTGATCTCTGATGCGGAAGTCCTTCAATTAGTGGAAAAGGTTCTGGGAGACTACGCCAAAGGCACTGCCATTAACCCCATCAAGTTACACCTTCCCTTCTTTCCGGAATATAACGGATGGAATAATGCCATGCCAGCATGGCTAAAGGAAGAAAATATTCATGGCATCAAGTGGGCAGGCTTCGGGTTTGATAACACCCATAAATTTGGCATTCCCTGCTGCTCTGCCGTTATAGTTCTCAACGAAATGGAGACCGCCTTCCCCATTGCGCTTTTGGATGGAACGACTGTTATGTCCATGCGGACTGGCGCCGCTGCAGCTGTTATGGCAAAATACAATGCCAAAAAGTCTGCAAAAGTTGCTACCCTCTTAGGTGCCGGTGTGCAGGGAACCAGTGGCATGGAGATGATTCTCCTGGCCATGCCTCAACTGACAGAAGTTCGGATAATGGATCTGTACCAATCTCAGGTAGATAAATGCATCGCTACCTTAAAAGCCAAATATCCGAATGTAAAGTTCGTAGGCACCACTGACAAACATGCTGCCTGTAAAGGAACTGATCTGGTTCTCACGGCAGTCCACAATCCCGATCCGGCCGCCAGTACTGACGTATTGGATGACATTGAATTTGAAAGCGGTGTCACAGTTGTCACTATTGCCGGCGGTATGTCTTTCCCAAAATACCGGCAGACATTTGACAAGGTTATTATGGACTTTGCAGAATGCCTGTGCCACCGGCACAATGTGACCATCGGCTATATGAAAGAATGCTTTAATGTAGATGTTCCTTATATGAAACCGGATATCTGTGATGCAGAGATCGGTGATATTATTATTGGAAAGGCCCAAGGCCGTACCAGCGATGCGGAAAAACTCTACTGCACCAGTGTGGGTATGGGCATTGAGGATTTAATTGTAGCCAATGCGATTTACAAAAAAGCCAAAGAACAGGATATTGGACAGGTTATTTCTGTAATCGACGATATCTAATCTCCTGCCTTTATGCTATTTTCATTTGCTATCTATTTTCTTATCATCACACTCTTATCTAGCAAGAACCCCTGGCCAAGTTTTGGCCAGGGGTTCTTGCCTGCTATCTTTTATCCACTATTCTTCTTCACAATAGAAATACAAAAAGTATGTGAGAGCCAATAAATCAGCACATCCCCCGGGACTTATTCCCTCTTGGGACCACAGCGCGTCCAGCTGTTCAATTTCCTTATCGTCCAGGTTTTCCTGTTTCCAAAGCTTCTGCAACTGATGCTGTACCCGGGCCAAGGCTTCCGCGCCTTTTCTTCTGACAATATTGGTATCAATTACCTTACATACCATACAAAGGAGAGCAAAAACACCTGCGTCATTCCAATTTTTCCCCATTTCGCGAGCCCGAAGGAAGCTGGGCAAACCGATTTGCAACACATGGGGAAACCCATTGGATACTTCTTTTCGTGCCCCCGTGTTTTGTGTCACAGGCACTGCTGGCAATTTACCGGGTTGGGAAAAATCATGACGTCGACTTTCCAAATCTGCAACTCCCAGCTCCCCGGCCAGTTCACAAAGCTGTTCCGGCGTTTTCTTTTGCCCTCTTCCTGACAAAATCCCTGCTGCCACACAAATACTGCCCAAACTATAGATTGCTCCTTTATGGGTATTCACCCCATTCGTGGCATCCAGCATCTGCTTTTCTGCCAAAATCCCCTGAACACGCAGAGATTCTATCCATGTCCTGGGATTGCGTTGACAATTTTCCATTCCCACCTGGGCACAGCGGAAAAAATACGGGTATAAAACGGTGGCACTGTCCAAAAAAGTAAAAAAGTCCATATCGGAATGGGCTCCACTGTTATAGCGATCCACCAGACCAGGTTTTGGCGTTGCAGACACTTCGTATAGTAGAGCCCGTACTGCAGTTCTGCCAATATCCTGTGCGTCCTTTTCCCAAAAATACGCGCTTAAAACTTGCCTCGTATAGTTTTGCAACTCTTCGACTGTATGGGCTCGGCTCCGTCCGCACACAACGGCTGGGTTTGTACAAAGAAAGCATCGTCTTTGTTTTGCCCCGACATCCTGCCGCGTAATTTTTCTACCATCTGTCTGCAACAGGTCCAAATCCAAAATTCTGCCCAAATCGTCAAAATCTTCTATCTGTGTCAGCTGCCGTTTCAGCCAATGTCCTTCCGCTTCCACATTCCAAAATCCAGTTTGGCCAGCCTTTTCAGAATGTACACAGCGGTGATAAACGGGCAAATTATACGCTTTCAGCATAGCTTCCACCCTGGTACATCCTTCCCGGAATCCCCGGTCTGCCAAGGGAAACCGTTTCACCGGTCCTGCTATGTTCAGCGTCAGACAAATCAACATTCCACCATATTCTTTTAAATATGCAGCTTGCCGTTTAGCAATATTTTCCCGCTGCCATAAAATTTCCTGTAAGCTGGCCTCTGTTTCTGCATGCTCTTTTTTTGGTTGATCTTCAAACATTTTACCTTCCACCGCATTTCCCAAGATGTCATTACTGTAAAACATGACTGTCTTTCTGTCAATCGAAGCAGGCACAATGACTGGCTTTTATCTCCAGGAGCCCACAAAAAAGCAGTATTTCTTCATTTTCTGAAAGTTTCTTGCAAATAAGGAAGTAATATGGTACAATAGAACAAATCCAAAAGATTGGTGAGGAATGCAGCATGAAAAAACTTGAACGGGAGAATATGACCAAAAAAATTTACGATGCTGTCATTGAAATTTTAAAACAAGGCAATTACAAAGTCGGTGACAAAATTCCCACTGAGCTTTCTCTGTGCGAGCAATTGGGCGTTAGCCGAAACAGTATTCGTGAGGTCAGCAAGGCCCTTACTCTTGCAGGCATTACTACGTCAGTAGCCGGAAAAGGCACATTTTTAAACAAAGAAATTGGTTCCATTACTTTAAGCGATCAATTCTTGCCCGATATTAACGGTTACACTTTAAATGAAATTATGGATGTACGTACCATGTTGGAAATGGAAGCCGGTGAACGGGCTGCGGAAAACTGTCGCACAGATCCGGCAATTGCTAAGCAATTTGCTGACTGGTGGCAAGAGTTCTTTCAGTTTACCGACCTGGAAAATGTAGAGGAACATGTACGGAGTGGGCGCAAATTATCGGAGATTCACTTTGATATTATGCGTATTTGTGGAAACCGTCTGCTGGAAAAAATGTTTTTATCTATGATGGATGAAATTCAAGAAGCCCGCTCCCGTTTCCCTGGAGGCACCAAGGAACTGCGTAATGAATTTTTGCGCCATAAAGAAATCTATGAGGCTGTTGCCAGTGGAGATCCGCGCCGTGCCCGGGCTGCCATGAAGGCTCATTTCCGTGGTACAGAGGCCATTCAATTCTCACATATGATTAAATAGAAAACTGTATTTGGCCGGAATGCCTAAAGCATTCCGGCTTTTTCCCCTTATACCAATTGTTTTCAGGCTGTCTTGCTCTTTTCAAGGCGGCATTTTTTTGTTATACTGAAAAAAATGTGTTTTTGGTTTCAGGCTGCAGAGGGGGACAAACATGGAACGGTTTTTACCAATTTCCAAAGAAGATATGCATCGGAGAGGATGGGAGCAATGCGATTTTGTATATATTATCGGCGATGCCTATGTAGATCACCCATCCTTCGGCCATGCCATCATTAGCCGCGTTCTCGAAGATGCAGGCTATCGGGTTGGAATTATCTCACAGCCGGATTGGAAAGATCCCCACTCCATTGCCCGTCTCGGGACACCCCGTCTGGGTTTTTTGGTCATGGGCGGCAATATGGATTCCATGGTAAATCACTACTCCGTCTCCAAACACCGGCGTAAAACAGATGCCTATACCCCTGGGGGGCTCACCGGAAAACGTCCAGATTACGCCGTTACAGTTTACTGCAACTTAATTCGGCAAACATATCGGGATATTCCCATTATCATTGGTGGAATTGAAGCCAGTCTGCGGCGTTTGGCTCACTACGACTATTGGTCTGACAAGCTAAAACGCTCCATTCTCTTGGATTCTCAGGCTGATCTTTTGATTTATGGAATGGGAGAGCGCGCCATTGTGGAAGTGGCTGACGGGCTCAACAGTGGCTTATCTATAGAAGATCTTACATTTATAGATGGCACTGTTATAAAAACCAAATCACTTGACGCCATTTATGACTACCTTATGCTCCCTTCCTATGATCAACTTCTCAAAGAGAAACGTAATTACGCTAAAAGTTTTTATATACAGTATTGCAACACGGACCCATTTGCGGCAAAACGCCTGGTAGAACCCTATTCCCCGCGGGAATATGTTGTGCAGAACCCACCGCAAAAGCCTTTAAGCCAAGAGGAAATGGATCATATTTATGATCTTCCTTATGCCCGCTCCTATCATCCTGTCTACGAAAAGGCGGGAGGTGTGCCGGCTATTGAAGAAGTTCGATTTAGCTTGGTATCCAATCGGGGGTGTTTTGGTGGCTGTAATTTCTGCGCCCTTACCTTTCATCAGGGACGCATCATTCAAACACGGAGCCATGCATCTATCCTGGAAGAAGCCCAAAAGATGACCCAAGACCCTATGTTTAAGGGGTATATTCACGATGTTGGGGGGCCTACTGCTAACTTTCGTCATCCTGCCTGTGAAAAGCAACTGAATCAAGGCGCCTGTCCTACTAAGCAGTGTCTTTTCCCCCAGCCCTGTAAGAATTTATTGGTAGATCACCAGGACTATCTGGATCTTTTGCGTAAGCTACGACATTTACCCGGAGTCAAAAAAGTATTTATTCGCAGCGGTATCCGTTTTGATTATTTATTGGCAGATCATGATGATACTTTTTTCCAGGAAATGGTCCGCTACCATATCTCCGGTCAATTGAAAGTCGCCCCAGAACATGTTTGTGATCCAGTTCTTTTCCTTATGGGTAAGCCGCGACACAGTGTGTATAAAAGATTTTTAGCAAAGTATCAGGAATTAAACCGGAAATTCCAGTTAAAGCAATTTGTGGTTCCCTACCTAATTTCTTCCCATCCCGGCTCCACACTGAAGCAAGCCGTTGCCCTTGCAGAATATCTGCATACTTTAGGTTACATGCCGGAACAAGTTCAGGACTTTTATCCCACTCCCTCGACAATTTCCACAGTCATGTACTATACCGGCCTGGACCCTCGAACAATGGAACCTGTCTATGTTCCCCATTCTCCCAAAGAAAAGGCCATGCAAAGGGCATTGATTCAATATCGAAATCCTAAAAATTATTTTCTTGTTCATGAGGCTTTGGTGGAAGCAGGCCGTACCGATTTGATCGGTTATGACAAGCAATGTCTGATTCGTCCTAAAACACAAAAAGAGCTTTTACAAAAACCCAGACTGGAAACAAGGACTTCTGCTCACAAAGGTTCTGGAATGGATCAAAACGGCCGCACTTCACAAAGCAAAAAGCATGCATCTCGGCCAACTTCCTCTCCCCAATCTTCTCGCGCAAGCGTCAATTCGTCTTCCCAAATAAAATCACGCCGCAAGCGGTACTAGGAGGTCTTTTGTGCAAACAATTTTACGTGATCATCTGACAATTCTTCCCTATCTCAAAAAAGCACCTGTATACATAATTCCCCTTGCTGGTGTTATCCTGATTCTTTTCGCCAGTCACCTGACTACGTTACTGCCATATGTTCTTGGTCCCATTATGATTCTGGAAGGTATTCTTTTGGGAATCCCTGCAATTTGCTCCAAAGAATACAAAGTCATCGAAACCAAAGCTACAGCGGGCGCAGTTGTCCTATGTATTGTAGGAGTACTAATCCTTTATAAACACGATGATTGTCTTTCCCTTTTAGGCACAGTCTGGGGACTATATGGACTCATTTCCGGGACTCATGAATTAAATGAAGCCTTCTACCGTATGGGACATAAGCAACGATTTGTCCTGCCTCTTTTGGAAGCTGTTATTACGTTGGCATTGGCAGTGCTTCTACTGGCAGACCCATTTCATTCTTTTGTTCACCACGTCCAGATTTTGGGAATTGAGCTGATCCTTTCTGTATTTCGTCCCAGCCATCATGATGCTACAGAGAACCGGCATTCGGGTTCCTATTCCAAATCTTCAACAGTGCTTCCTTTGGAAACGGATTCCGTGGGAACTGCCCCGGTGGGCAAAGAAGAAGACGTTGGAAACGGCTCTTCCCAAGAAGAATTATCTTCCCGCGTTCAGACCACTTGTGCTGTAAAAGAGGTATCCTCCCTCACCGATACCGATACGATTCAGGAACCAGAAGATGATTCCCAAGCACAAACGTGTTCTACATCAGCACAGGCCTCCGAGTATGAGAAAGATTGTTCCGTACCAGTATAAACCTGCTTATAAGACCAACTGCTCCAGAGTATGTCTGTCTACCTACAAAGGGCTGTTCCCAATCGTCATGGACCTGACTGTGAAGGTTTCCATCTCCAGCTGATATAAATTGGGCTAACGAAAATGGTGCCCAAGTGACTACAACATACCGTACCTGTCTCTTGGCACCAGTATAAGCTCCAGCCCCGTGCATATCGCAGGAACCTTAAGAATATACTCTCCCATACGAAGAAAATGAGGTGGGAGAATGGAAAATACAGCCAATCATATTATACTTAGAGGTTCCCTGGCCGGGTTGCCCGAATTTTCACACGAAAACCATGACCGTAGATTTTATCGCTTTGCCCTGGAAGTCGCCCGTTTATCCGGCGCAGTGGATGTCTTACAAATAGTCGTGGGAGAAGATATTTTACATAGTGTTGACCTATTCGGTGGTTGCATGATAGAAGTTACCGGACAAGTCCGCTCTTTTAATTCCCATAATCAGACTGGGCGGAAGTTAATTATCTCTGTCTTTGCCGAGACAATGGCAACTTGCGAAGGGGAACCTGTAAACACCGTTGCCCTGCAGGGTACCATCTGCAAACCGCCTGTTTACCGACGTACCCCTCTGGGGCGCGAAATCTGTGATCTTATGTTAGCTGTTAACCGGCCTTATCGAAGAACCGATTATTTGCCTTGCATTCTCTGGGGCCGTTCAGCCCAAGAGGCTGCTTCCTACAGTGTCGGTACAAAATTGCAGTTGCAGGGACGGTTGCAAAGCCGGGACTACATAAAAGTTCTGGATGGGCAAAGTGAAAGCCGCACAGCATATGAAATTTCCGTTGTCACATCCAATCTCATGAGCAGTGAGGAAATTCCTTGTTTTGTCTAGTTTCTATTGAAAAACCATACAAAGGAGAACTCTATGCGACTTTTTGTTGCCATTTGTCCACCGCAAGAGACTTTAACACACCTCAGGCAAGTACAAGCTGCACTGGGTCAGTACGGCACTGGTAACTTTACCGCTTCTACAAATTTGCATATGACGTTGACTTTTCTCGGAGAAACCGACCGTGTCTCTGCCGCAGTGGATGCCATAAAAGCAGTAGATTGCCCACAGTTTATGTTAAGGTTGGAAAAGCTGGGAACATTTGACGATCTGTACTGGGCAGGAGCTCGTTTAACGCCAGAATTGCAAGCCTTACATAAATGTGTAACCGCTGCATTTCAGGCCGAAGGTTTCCAACTGGAACGGCGTAAATTCCGTCCCCATTTCACTTTGTGTCGGCAATTTTGTCCGCAAAAGCCCCTGTCACTGGAAACCCTTGCAAACACCTTCGGTGAATCTTCCTTTTCCGTGGAAGCAATCCATCTAATGCGTTCCCAACGAATCCAGGGAAAGCTCATCTACACTTCCATATTCCGGCAGCCGCTGAAAGGATGAAAGAGCTTTGGGAACTTTTTCCCCTTCCATTCGTCTTAGTAAATGAAAGACTTTCTGAAAGGGGAATTCCTATGTGTCAGTATAAGCGAAAACACTGGATCATTTTTTTCGTCTTCCTCTTAGTCATGGCAATTCTCAGTGGATGCAGTTCCACTGCATCTGCAGATACCAGTATGGACTCTGTAACTTCCGACAGTTCTTATAACCAATCTACGGAAGCAGTCTCTCCCGGCGCAGGCTTCCAAATAAAAGGAGAAAATACCGCTGCACAGGCGGACTCGGAAACAGTTAGCGACGCTTCAGAATACACTTCGGAAGCCCCTATGGAAGCCGTCACGGAAGAGACTTCTGCTCCCGAAACCTCTGAGGAAGAATTTGAAATCCGATGCTATGGAAGCACCAATTTTTCGGAAAAAATTATATACTCAGCCAACCTCAGAATTGAAACAACACAGTTTGACGAGACCATTGCCACTGTGGAGGCTTTGGTAAAAGATTTCGGTGGATTTATTGAAGCTTCCAATACTTGGGGGAATACCCAATATCAATCCGATGGTACCACCAGGATTGTCGATCGCAACGCCAGTTATACGCTCCGAATCCCGGCTGAACGGTTTGAGGAATTCCTGCAAAAGTCCGGAAGTATTGGAAATATTGTAGATTCCAGTCGTTATGCAGAAAACATCACTTCCCAGTATACCGACCAGGAGGCCCGTAAACTTTCTTTGGAAACACAGGAAGATCGGTTGCTGGACATGCTTTCTAAAAGTACCGATGTGGAAAGCCTTATTCAGCTGGAATCTCGTCTTTCGGAAGTCCGATATGAAATTGAGTCCATTGAGCGTATGTTGCGAAACTGGCAAATGCAAGTGGAGTATTCCACCATTTGCCTGGACATTGATGAAGTGGAGCTCTATACGCCTACCGCTTCTGTCCAACGCACATTTGGAGAAAAACTTTCTTCCGCCCTGTCCGATGGTTGGAGTGGATTTGTATGGGAAACACAGTCCTTTGTACTGGGCTTTGTAAGAAATCTGCCTGGGATTCTCCTATTCCTTGCAATTGTGGTAGTTGCGTTCCTAGTAGTCAGAAAGGTTATCCGAATTCGGAAAGCCCGACGCCATACACTTCCAGAACCGCCGGAAACGGGAAATTCTGACAATCATCCTCCAAAATCTTAAGCTGCTTGTCTTTAACCATAATCTTTTTGTGTTGCTCTCACCATAGCGAAACTTTACGAATCCTAAAATTTCCCACACTTTTCTATTTCCCCAAATAAAGCCAGGGTACAGAACGAAATGTTCTGCACCCTGGCTTTTTCCAGTCTCCGATACCGTTCCCGCTCCAATAGCTATGCGGTTTTCCTATGCATATTTCTACATTGGTAACGGCTACCCGAAATTCCTTTGTGTCCATACCTCCTGGTCCTCCGAAAACTGCCGAAAAGCAGTTGGCAAACCAATTTCTCCTTGCAGCTGCTGATCCGTTACCCAATGAAATGCATCTGGTCTGGCACCACATATCAAATAAATTCCCTGCATATTCCATTGAACATGGGTAAAAACATGCACCTTTTCTACCGTTTTCAGAAGTTCTTTCGGCTGGCACCCTGCCTGCTCCACCCAATCCAGAGCTTCTTGAACCGTAAGATGTCCATCGATAATGGGATAGGACCACAAGCCTGCCAAAAGCCCTGTTGCAGGCCGTTTACAGATAGCCAAAAATTGTTCGTTCCGTAAGAGAAAGACTGTTTTTTCTTCCAACTTTCTGGTCTGTTTTTTACTTTTTACGGGAAGCTGCTCCTGACATTGCAAAGCCTTTGCCTGGCACAAAGATTCCAGGGGACACATGTGACACTGCGGTGCCCGATTGGGGCCACAAAGGGTTGCTCCCAATTCCATTAGACTCTGAGTTAAATCTCCACAATTTCCCTGTGCGTAACTGCACTTTAGTTTCTCCGTCATGCACTTCTTTGTCATCGGTTGATCGATGGGTGCAAAGGAAGCCTCCAGCCGGGACAGGACCCGTAAGACGTTGCCATCTACTGCGGGAGTAGGCATCTGAAAACAGATGGAGCATATCGCTCCTGCAGTATAGTCTCCGATACCTGGAAGGGCGCGCACTTGGGCATATTCTCTGGGAAATTGGCCTCCATGGTTTTCCATAATTATTTTGGCAGCTTTTTGCAGATTGCGAACCCGGGAGTAGTACCCCAGGCCTTCCCACAGCTTCGTCAACTGATCGTCGCTGGCTTGTGCCAACTGAGAAATCCCGGGTATAGATTCCAAAAACCTGATATAGTAATCTTTCACTGCCTCCACCCGTGTTTGCTGCAACATTACCTCAGACAGCCACACATGATAAGGATCCTGATCCACACGCCAAGGTAACTTTCTGGCATGTTCCCGATACCAGGTCAACAAAGGACCCGGTAGCTTTTCATAGAGTGTCTCCATGCTATCTCCTTTGACAAATCAACTGATGTATCCAGTACTCCTCGCTTTTGACGTTAGATATAAGCCTTTCTCCCGTAGGTCAAAATTGCTTCCGCAACTTGTTCCGGTGACAAAGCAGAAGTATCCAACTGAAATACCGGCAGCTTTCTACACGCCTCCAGTCGGTCTAAGCCCCTTGATAGGACATCTGGTTCCCGTTTTCCGCAGTCTATATCTGATTGCAGACGCGCCTGCAAAATTTCAGGCTGTGCCGTAAGGCAGACTGGGTATAAACGCCACGAGCCAGGATGTAATCCCGCCAGTAATGCATCCCAAATTTCTTGTTGATGCAGTACCCAACAAAACAACACTGTTTCGAAAGCGGAGCTATGGAGAAATTGGTTTAATAAAAAAGTAATATTCTTGATGACCATTTTTTGTGTCTCCGCCGTTACCTGGAAAGGATCCATGTCCCAACACCAATCTCCATCTAAAAAAACGCAGGCCGGCAATTTCTTTTTCAGTATTTGTCCAACTGTGCTTTTCCCCACTCCCATTGGACCACCGATGCAATACAGAGACTTTTTCATCACACTGTTCTTTTCCCGCCTTTTCCTGACTGATTGCTATCTATTGTAAAATACCCCTTATGGAAAGTCAAACGTGAGAATTTTCGTGAAATTTCCTGGAAATTCCGTTATACTGGGATTAGCGGACTGAACGATAGGAGCATACGGCAGAAAGGATTTATCAACAATGAAATTAAACACCAAACAAACTGTCCTAATTGGATTTGCCTTTATGGCAATCCTATGCTTTTGGCAATTTTATGATCAGGTCATTCCCCATATTTTAGAGAATGTGTTTTCCGTGTCTACCTTGGCTACCAACGCTATCATGGCCTTGGATAATATACTGGCTCTCGTGCTTCTTCCATTTTTTGGTGCTTTATCAGACAGAACGAAAACACCCCTTGGTCGCAGGACTCCCTATATTCTTTTTGGCACTTTAGGAGCCTGCATCCTTTTGGTTTGCCTGGCCTATACGGAAGCAATCCGCAGTTTTTCTGGCTTTCTTTTCTGCTTGGTTTTGTTGCTTCTGGTTATGAGCACTTACCGTTCAGCTGCAGTTGCTTATATGCCGGATGTGACACCAAAGCCCCTACGCTCCAAAGCGAATGCTATCATCAATTTCGTTGGATATATTGGCGGTATTTTTGCAACTCTTATGATGATGCTTCTGCTAAAAAGTGAGTCTGGTACTGACGGTGCCTCCTCTTATCTGGCTTCTCAATCCTTCACTCCTATTTTTCTGGTCATAGCAGGTTTTATGCTGATCAGCGTTCTGATCATGACAGTTTCTGTTCGGGAAAATCAAGCTGTCAAAGCTGCTAACGTTGTTCCGGAAATAGAAACTGATAGGGACCATGGAAAAGCACCCATACCCAAAGATGTTCTGACGAGCTTGATTTTACTGCTTTTCTCTGTATTTTTCTGGTACATGGCCTACAATGCTGTGACAACCGCCTTTTCCCGTTATTGCTATACAGTCTGGGGTGTTGACTTAAGTGTTTCTTCCGGGTATTTGATGGCCGCAACCATTGTCGCCATTGCCAGCTTTCTGCCTCTGGGTTTTCTTTCCAGTAAAGTGGGACGAAAAAAAGCCATTCTTTTTGGTGTTCTTCTTATGACGATATGCTATAGCGTAGGTTTTTTCCTACAAAAGCCATCTGTCATCTTATATTTGCTCTTCGGCCTGGTGGGTATCGGCTGGGCAGCCATCAATGTCAACTCCTATCCAATGGTTGTGGAGCTGGGAAGTTCCGAAAAAATAGGGAAATACACAGGGTATTACTATGCTGCCTCTATGGCTGCACAGATTCTGACACCGCTACTCTCTGGGCTTTTGATTCAAGTTTTTCCAATAGGTTACCAAATTCTATTTCCCTATGCCGCCTTTTTTTCCATTCTGGCCTTCTTCACCATGTCCCGTGTCCGCCATGGGGACACAAAAGTAAATGAGGCCCCGGATGAACGGTCTCCCAGCTGGACACATAGGTGACAATTTCAAATCATGTGAACCAAAATCTTTCTTGGCAGGATTCCTGTCTCCTTGGGATCCCACATTTTGAAACTCTCTGCCAATCGTTATAAAATCCGGCATTTCTCCTATATCTCCTTTGAAAATAGATTGACATTTGTTCATTTTATCTCTTGTGCTTCCTGAAAAAACTTCCTAAAATAGCCGTCGGATTGAAACTGTTTAAGGTGGTCTTTATGAAGGGAAAAAAACTCTCAAACCAAACAGCCAATGGTGTGCTCAGACTTACCTGGCCTATTTTTATAGAGTTAATCTTACAAATGTTAGTCGGAAATGCCGACCAGATTATGGTTGGTTGGTACAATTCCGACTTAGTCGGTGCCATAGGGAATGCCAATCAAATTACCAATCTACTCATTATTATTTTTTCTGTAATTTGTACAGCTGCCACCATCTTGATTGCCCAACATATTGGAGCGAAATCCACTGAGCAGTTGGGACAAACCTACACCGTTTCCCTCTTGGTCAATACGCTTTTCGGACTTGGCGTTATGGTGATACTGCTAACGTGCTGCGAACCGATTTACTCTGCCATGCAGGTTCCGGATGCTATTTTTGACTCCACTTGCAATTACACGCGGATTCTTTCTGTCGGCATGGCTTTGCAAGCCGTCTACCTTACCTTCACCGCATTTTTCCGCAGTCACAAAATGATGAAACAAACCATGGTGATTTCTGTTCTGGTAAACTGCCTGAACATTTTGGGAAATGCTATTTTAATCAACGGCTTTTTTGGTCTTCCGGCTTTAGGGGTAGAAGGTGCAGCAATTTCCAGCGTTGTAAGCCGAATTCTGGGGGTCGTGGCCATTGCCTGGCTTTTCCGAAAGCAGTTCGGCCCCGTCCTCTCATGGCAGCATCTGCGTCCTTTTCCTTCTATACAGCTTCATATGTTATTGAAAATTGGGATTCCTTCGGGAGGCGAATCTGTCTCTTATAATCTATCTCAAATTATGATCCAATCCCTTTGTAACCAACTTGCCCTGTTTGTGGTAACCACGCGCGTCTATGCGAATATGTTTGCCATGCTCTCGTATACCTTCGCCTCCGCTATAGCCCAGGCAACCCAAGTCCTGGTAGCACAGCTTATGGGTGCCGGAGATACGGGAGCTGTGAACCGGCGCGTCATGTCTACCCTGAAAAGTGCAGTAACAATTTCTGGGTTAGTCTCTACCGCCTTATTTCTGGGGGCAAAGCCGGTATATAGTATGTTTACTCAAAACACCCAGGTTTTGGAGCTTTGTTCGTACATTATGCTCATTGAAATTCCTCTGGAATTAGGAAGATCCGTCAATATCGTTATGTGTCGGACGCTTCAGGCTTGTGGTGATATTCGTTTTCCCATTACCATCTGTATTATCAGCGCATGGATAACCGCAGTCGGTGGTGGTTTTATATTTGGCATCGTTTTCCATTGGGGGCTTCCCGGCATTTGGCTTGCCATGGCCTGCGATGAATGTCTACGTGCTATTTTATTTCTTTTTCGCTGGAAAAGCGGAAAATGGAAAACCAAGCACATGCTTTCCTGGGAGAACCAATAAGTTCTTGCACAATAATTTCTCAGTCAAAATACAAAAGCCAGATGGCCTGTCGGCCATCTGGCTTATTTTTTCTACTGGTGTGCTTTCCCCGGACTTGCAGGTGTACGTTTCTTCCTGTGAAAGTGCCTGCGTGCTTTCTGCATCAGCGTCCGGCTGGCTTTGGCAGCTTCAGAATCTCCCGCATAGAGTAATTTTATCACACGAAAACTTCCTGATTCTTCGGTAAGCCGGATTCGCAGCAAAAATGTACCATGATCAGGACACTTTACCAAATTCATATACCGCCTGCCCTGTTGGGAATACCACCGGCCGGCTTCCATCGGTCTACCACACTCCGGACACAAATTTTCTTCTCCTGCCATCTGTGCCAGTGCTTTCTGCTTGCTCTCCACCCCATGATAAACCTTTCGGCTTAAGCAGCCGGGAAGCTCTGTCCCGCGGAACCCATCTTCAAAATCCTGGCAGATCTTTGCATAGAGGGCAACACCTCTGTCCAAATCCAATTTTTCTAAAACTTTGGCAGTATGGTATGCATCGCCCAGAGCATCGTGTGCCGGTCGCGTTGGCGCAATCTCCAACATATCCATTGCTGTTTTCAAAGACCGCTGGGTAGAAACCCCGTCTGTCTGTGCATTGAAAATCAGCTGTGCGTTATACCATCTGTCCGTCCACTGAAGGCTCATATCGTAAATTGCTAGATTCTCCCGGAGTAAAGGGATATCGTCATAACCCCAAGTAAAAAAGAAAGGATCTTCCCCACACCATGTGCGAAATTGTTCCATAGCTTCCGGGAACTCTACGCCCTCTGCCTTTAATTTTGCTTCTTTAATGCCTGTCAGACTACTGATTTTACGATTCAGCTTCTTATAAAAATGGGAGCGAACGAGCATCTGAAATTCTTCTCCTGCCTGTCCATTCTCCAACTTTACTGCACCGATTTGTATAATTTCCCCATGGATGGGCAACTTCTTTTTGGCCGATGGAGATCCAGGCCAAGGCTGGTTCCACTCCAAATCCAGAATAATATACTCCATAGCCCCGCTCCTTTTCATCGGTTATCATACCATATTCCTTACTTAATCGCAAATGGTGTTTTGCACGTTTTCCCATTTCCTGCATAGAATACCATAACATGGAAAGGTAGGTGAATCGCTATGCCATTTCTTTTTTTAAGCCCTTCTACCCAATATTTTAACCTGTACATCAACGAAGAAAGTGAACAATACTGGATGAACCAGGTTGCTGACTATATGGAGCCTTATCTGCTGTCTTCCGGCATTAACGTAACTCGCAATGACCCCAATGGCTCGGCCTTGCTCTCTATCAATCAGTCTAATATGGGGAATTATGACTTCCATTTGGCACTCCACTCCAATGCTGCACCAGAATCTATGTCCGGTCAGCTGCGCGGCATTGACGCTTATTACTATCCCACCAGTAAAGATGGCCTGCGAATGGCAGAAATCATTGTGGATAACTTCAAAAACATTTACCCTTTGCCCGAGAGAGTGCAGGCGCTCCCATCCACATCCATTGGCGAACTGCGGCGTACCCGCGCACCGGCTTGCCTGGTTGAAATCGGTTATCACGATAACTTGGATGATGCGACCTGGATTACGCAAAATATACCTGCTATCGCTGAAAATTTGTCTCTGTCTGTCACCCAATATTTCGGTCTTCCTTTTTTATCACCTGCAACTACTTACCCCGGTTTGGTAACAAACGCCACCGGCAGTGCTAATTTACGAGGGGGACCAGAGATCTCTTTCCCAATTCTTACACAGATCCCATCCGGTTCCCAGGTAACCGTCCATAATTCCTATAATGGTTGGTATGTAATTTCTTATCATAATCTGGTCGGCTATATGGATTCTTCTTTCGTCACTTTACAATAAAACACTCCTTTTTCTGTGCCCTTTGTCTGAGTGTCTGGTTTCACCAGGCTATCCGTCAAAGGGCAGTGCTTTCTGTTTCTGCCTGCGCTTCCATTGATTTCTTTCCCGCAGTGTGATATGCTTTTTCTATATAAAGTAGTAGAGTATCTTGCCTGGGATTTGGCAGCCTGTTTTTATTGTAATCAGATCGCAGGTTGCCAGATTCCCCAAACTACAGAACCCCGGTACCACTGCAGTTGGCTGTTATCGCTGCACAGTACTGTTTCAATTCCCAGTTTGTAATCTTTACCGGTAGCGTGACCAGTCCCCCATAAGAGCCAATGGTTCGTCCCCACAGACAGTTTCTGTCTTTTTACCTGCCCGCCGGGAAAATGACTGCAAGTCTGCACGGGAAACGCTACCCTACAAAACACCGGCCAGCCCTCATCGTTACCTTACCTCAGGAGAAAGTTTTTGCCAATACCCATAGGCAATACTCTCCTGTTTTCAAAGGAAGCATTCCAGTTCTCTGTGAACCAGGAATTGTTACTCCTGAGGAAAAGCAACATTCTGCCCTCCAAAACAAACCGTGACTTCCTGCTGGAAGCGTTACAGGTTGCGCTTTGGGGATTCAGTTGCTTTATCCATTGGTAAAGTGGTCTCTGCTTATTTTCACTTTTCTCTATCCATATCACAAAGGAGAGATTGTCATGTTAAACGCAAAAATGCTGTCTCTTGGGACAACCCGCTCTTGTATTCGGGAGCTGTTCGAATACGGTCTGAATCAGGCCCGTATAGTAGGCGCCGATCATGTCTATGACTATTCCTTGGGAAATCCCAGCATCCCATCCCCATCTGGGGTAAATGCAGCCATCTGCGATATTGTCACCCACGAGAGCTCTTTGGCCGTTCACGGTTACACCAGTGCACCCGGTCTATCAGAGATACGTCAGGCTGTGGCCCAGGATTTAACACAGCGGTTTCAAATGGAAATTCGCCCTGAAAATCTATTCTTTACATGCGGTGCCGCACCGGCTTTGATTGCTACCATTAAAGCCCTTTGTATCGAACGGGCTTCTGAATTTATTGCCATTGCACCCTATTTCCCGGAATATAAACCATTTGTAGAATGTAATGGCGGTACCTTTGTGGCAATACCTGCCGATACCCAGTCTTTCCAAATCCGTTTTCCAGAACTGGAAGCATCTGTCACACCTAAAACCCAGGCCGTCATAATCAACTCCCCTAACAATCCTTCCGGCGTGGTATATACACAAGACACCATTCAGGTTCTCTCGTCATTGTTAACACACAAAAGCCAGGAATATGGCCATCCTATTTATCTCATTGCCGACGAGCCCTATCGTGAGCTGGTCTATGGCCAAGTAACCGTTCCCTTTATTCCCAAATTCTACCCTGATACGATCGTCTGCTATTCTTACAGTAAGTCTCTTTCCCTTCCTGGGGAGCGAATTGGCTATGTCCTGGTTCCCGATTGCGTTACCGATTCCCAAGCTCTGTTTGCGGCAGTGGCAGGTGCTGCTCGGGCTATGGGTCATGTATGTCCGCCTTCCCTTATTCAAAGAGTCGTTGCCCGCTGTGCAACACTGCGGCCGGATCTGGAAGCCTATGACCGAAACCGCACCCTGCTCTATGAGAGCTTGACCGCATACGGTTATGAATGCGCAAAGCCTGAGGGGGCTTTTTATCTCTTCATCAAAGCACCGGGCGGTGACAGCCAGGCTTTCAGTGAGCGGGCGAAACAGGAAAACCTTTTAGTTGTACCAGGCAACGATTTCGGCTGTCCGGAGTTTTTCCGAATCTGTTACTGTGTGGATTACGAAATGATTCAAAGGAGTCTACCCGTCTTTCAAAAGCTGATACAGCAGATGCCGTAACATTTCCAAAGGGGGAACATACGGATACGGTTAGTTAAAATTTCAAAATGATCAATGAATCTATCGGGTTTATAAAAAACTCCGTTCCTATATCCCCAATAGACGAAGGGCATTCTAACACATAACCCTTTTCCCTCGCCAATGTCTTTCTGACGGCAGTTGATTTCTTTCTCAAAACAGAATTTTACCCAAACTCTTCACCAGTTTCGCTGGTAGCCTCATAACACAATAAAAAGTCCCTCCTGTTGGAGGGACTTTTTATTGGTCTTTTTTTTTGGCAGTTTCCTGGGCTTTCTTGGCCTTACGCAGCTGCTTGCGTTCTTTTTTCCCCATGGGCCGTTTTTTTTGTGCCCATTTGGGAAGCCGTTTTTCTGTTTTGGTACACAATTTCTCTGTCTGCCTAACAATAAAATCAAAAAGGAAAAACGTAATATTATATAAAAGCAGTAAGATAAAAATACTGACCGGTGTTGCTCCAATCAGCAAAACAGCAACTTCTTGTACCTGAAATCCAAAAAGTAAAAGAGCAAACAATCCAATAAAGACCACATTAAAATAGCAAAATTTCATGCTAAAGCGCTGATATCTTGTGGGCAATTTTGCAAGACACCGCCGCAACACAGGATAATACCCAAAGGCAATGTACAGCCCCAGCGCAATCGGGTCACTGACCAGCCAAGCACTCACAGCACAGACAAAGAGCCAAACACCAATAGCATACCAATAGCCCAATTGTACCACAATGGGAACCAAAAACAGCGTCGCCAGGAAAGGAAGCATAGTAGTTGCAATGGAAAGTGTATTGTTTAAAACCATAACGGCAACAGACAATGCCGTCATCAGAAGGGCCAGGGCAATGTTCCATTTTTTCGTTTCCTGTTGCGGACTTTGTACAATTCTTTTCAATGTTTTCCCCTTATCTCCCATGATTTTTCAATAAGTCATACTTGATATCCCACAACTTCTGAGATAAATCTACATAGTACTGATGGGGGTTGTCGAAACGCTTTACTTCATCCCAAAGTGTGTCCACTTGTTCCAAACAGTATCTTTGAATTTCCGGCAAAGAAGGTTTTTGATAAACCAATTTCCCGTTGCGGAAAATCGGTACCATCAGCTCTCTGGCTGTAAAATTCGTCACATCCTTGGTCTTCCAGATTGCCTCTGGGTCAAAAAGTCTCAGTGGCTTGCTCATGTCAATGGTTTCATCATGGACACAAATATAGTCCGCAATCGCTTTTCCACTTTCGTTTCCGTACAGCCGATAAACTTTCTTAAAATGCGGGGTAGTGATCTTCGTGACATTTTCGCTGATTTTAATTTTGGGTGTGATCGTTCCATCTGCTTCTTCTATGGCTACTAATTTATATACGCCACCAAATACCGGCTCACTTCGTGCAGTGATCATCCGTTCCCCGACGCCGAACATATCGATTTTTGCACCTTGCCAAAGCAGATCTTGAATCAAATACTCATCCAGTGAATTGGAAACCGAAATTTGACACTGTGTCCATCCTGCTTCATCCAACATTTTTCTGGCTTGTTTCGTCAAAAATGCCATATCTCCAGAGTCCAGACGGATTCCACATTTTTGAATTCCCAGAGGTTTTAAAACCGTATCAAAGGCCCGAATAGCATCCGGTATTCCGCTTTTCAGCGTATCATACGTATCTACGAGCAGCACAGCATTATGGGGATAGATTTCACAGTATGCCTTAAAAGCCTCAAATTGGCTTTCAAACATTTGTACCCAAGCATGGGCCATGGTACCGCTGGCCCGAACTCCGTAAAGCTGATCCGAGATCGTGCAGGCAGTTCCCGCGCAACCACCAATATAAGCAGCTCTGGCCCCGTTAATGGCACCGTCTGCTCCCTGGGCGCGCCGGGAACCAAATTCCAGAACCGTCCGGCCTTCTGCCGCCCGCACAATGCGGTTCGCCTTGGTGGCAATTAAACTCTGGTGATTCAGTGCCAAAAGTAAAAATGTTTCAATAAGCTGTGCCTGAATGGCTGGGGCCCGCACTGTTAAAATCGGTTCCTGGGGAAAAATTGGGGTTCCCTCCGGCACCGCATAAATATCACCTGTGAATTGGAAGCTCTCCAAATATGTTAAAAATTCCTCATCAAATAATTTGCGGCCACGGAGATAAGCGATATCTTCTTTGCTAAAATGCAGGTTCTCGATATAGTCAATTACCTGTTCCAACCCGGCTGCAATCGCAAAGCCGCCTTTATCTGGAATAGTCCGGAAAAATACGTCAAAATACGTAATTCTGTCTTTATAGCCGCAGCGTAAATATCCGTTGCCCATGGTCAGCTCATAAAAATCACAGAGCATGGTCATATTCTTATCCTGGATCGTCATTGGTTTCCACCTCAGTTTCCAAAGTGTGCAAAACTTTACTAAAGTCTTAAGATATTGCATCAATTATAGTATTAAAATGTGGGATTATCAATCTTTTTTTCTCTTGTATAATCTGAGATAACCCTATGCCCTTTTCCCGAGAAGAAACTATGCTTTGTAAATACTGACAGGCAGCAATTTCATGAAAGCACATTTTGTTCCTGCTGAAAGACTAAGGAAGCACGCCACTCCAATTTTTACCCATTCTTCCCTTTGTTTTCCCTATGACTGGAAACTGTCAGGCAGATTGTCTTCCATTACTGGCGCTTTTTCCCAGAAAATACTGTGATACATCCCAACAAAATTCAGATTGTTTCCCTGTTTATACAGAGTTTTCTCCATCGTGATATGATAGAAAAAATCAGATCCGAATACATTACCATTTCCTGGGGCCAAAGGGGGTAAGTACATGAACCGGGAGAAACTAAATTCCGCCATTGCAGAATTTCTTAAGAAAAAAAAGGAAAACACCGCTTATTATCAAGATGCCTGGCAGGAACGGCAAGAACGAAAAGTGTTCTATCAATCCTTCGACAGAGCCAAATTGCTCCAAATGAGCCTAGAAGAGTTTTCTCAATATATCAGCAAATTATGGTCTATGGTAATATGGGGGAATAAACAGTATATCATTGATAAACTGATAGCAGACAATGGTTTTCACACTCTTAAAACACAACTTGTAGAGCTATTATATGGAACGGCTCCCATTGATAAACGATGGGATACCTTTTTAAAGTCTGTAAAGGGCCTCGGCCCTGCTACTATCAGTGAACTGCTCACGTATACAAACCCGTGGGAGTATTGCATTTTTAACAAAACCACAATTCTATGTTTTAGCTATCTGAATATTTCTAATATGCCAAAATATAATTATCAATACACAGGAACCAAGTATTTGGAAATTTGTAAAATTGCCAAAGAAATTTCCAACTCTCTTAAGGCTGGTGGTATCAATGATTGGGACCTTCTGGCTGTGGACTACTTTATGTGGGATGAATTGCTTCCGCTGGCCGAAAAGAAGAATTCCAACACTGGCCCCAAAAAAGGACTGCCTCCAGTTTCCCCTTCGAAAAACGACGCCAAATCCCTTCACGATGAAATCAAAGAAAAACTGGTGGCCATAGGGGAACTGTTAGGGTTCGAAAGTCGGTCAGAAGTAAAAATTGCTACCGGAGCTATCGTGGACGCAGTTTGGGAAGCAAGAATTGGAAATATGGGAAAAGCAATTTATGTATTTGAAGTACAAATAAAGGGCTCTACAGACAGTCTGATTTTAAACTTAAGAAAGGCACAGAGTAACGCAGCTGTTCAAGCTGTCGTTGCCGTTGCAGATGAAACACAGCTCACAAAAATTCTGACGGAAAGTAAGGGTGTTATTGACGAAAAATCCTTGCGCATCTGGGACGCAGAAGACGTTTTGATTGTTTACGACGCACTGACCCGGGCCCATGAATCCATCAATAAACTTGCCCTGGTTCCGGAAAGTTTTTAGAACAGTGGTCAAAAGTGTTGCTTCCAAGTTGCGGCTCTGTCGCCTTTCCAATGTTTGCCTCCTGTCCCTTATGTTTTTTTCCAAAACCTTTGAAAAAGCTATAAAAGCAGACGCCAATTGAAAATTGGCGTCTGCTTTTTTGCTTGATATTCTCTCTTGGAATGGGCCATACTGCCTGGACGCATCCACCCCTGAAAATTCTTCTGAGAATTTTATGATGATGCTGGATACATCCTACCTGTCCTGACAAGCTCACAGTTTTCCGGATGCATCCTGGTGATCTTGATAATTTCATGATTCCTCCGGATGCATCATAAAGAACTCCCGGTTGCCGTTGATTTCCGTCTTAGTCAGACGTTTTCCCTCTGCAACTTCCAGCGCCATATTGTACAAATCCTCCCCTGCTTTTTCAAGGGGGGTTCCCTCAATTACCACACCGGCATTAAAGTCCAACATGCTGGGCAAAGCCCGGAAGCTTTCTGGATTGCCTGTCAGACGAAGTAACGGCAAAAGAGCACTGCCTACCGGGGTCCCCCGGCCAGTGGTAAATAGCATCATGTGAGCGCCTGCCAGAGCAAAGGCGTTAATCGTCACAGACTCCAGACCCGGACATTTGTGATCAATAATCCATAGTCCGCCATGGGGTGGTCTCTGATACAACTCCAAAACACCTTGAAGAGGGTTA
Organism: uncultured Oscillospiraceae bacterium; assembly: GCA_944386835.1. Taxonomy (GTDB): domain Bacteria; phylum Bacillota; class Clostridia; order Oscillospirales; family Oscillospiraceae; genus CALXCQ01. The sequence goes on from CALXCQ010000081.1 coordinate 44,670, forward strand.
TGCCCGGCCTTCTTAATATTTCCGGTGGATTTTTCCACCAAAGTGGTAATTCCTCCCTCTTTATTGCCCGGAGTCGGATTGGTCTCTTCAATTGTGTGCCCATTTCGCGCCAGATACCGTGCCCGGTTGGCATCACATACGTCAATAATTTGCAATCCCACTTCATAAGATGCCGCCTGTTGGGCCAAAAGGTGTTCTGAACCGGGCAAGCCGCCTACTTCACTCATCATGACTGCCGCACCCTGGGAAACTAGTCGGTCAACCGCTTCTCCCAATGTTACATTTCCCGTCAAAGCTGTAGTCCAGTCGCTGCCGCCACATTGAATTCCAATGGACAATTCCTCCATCGGACAGGGAACTCTCTCCTGCTTCGCGGCCTCTGCCATCATCTGTTTTACAATGGCAACGCCCTTTTCTTTGGTTTGTTGAGGCCCGCCTTCTTCCTGTATGGAGAGGAATTCCACTTGTTTTCCCTCTTCCTCAATCAATCTTTTCAGTTCCCGTCCGTTTACCTGCTCACATCCTAAGCCCACAATTAAAACAGCGAATATATTGGGCGCTTTACCGGCATTGAGTAAACACTGAAATGTCTGGGGCTGTCGTGTTTTCCCCTCTCCGCAACCAACATCGTGGGTAATCACATGGGCGTCTGTCGCTGCAGCAATTTGCTGCGCCACTGTATTGGCACAGTGCACAGTGGAGATAACCAGAACATAATTGCGGATTCCAAAGCCTTTTTTCCGCTTGTAGGCCATAATCGTCTTTCCCATTATTGCTTCCCCCTTTGCCGATACTCTTTGGTATAGCGATTGCAAAGCTCCTCAGTAATATCTTCCACATTGTGGACATGTACCCAATTCCCCACTGCAATATCCTGGGTAGCCCTTCCTATGGGTATTCCGTACTTGATAATAAGCTCGCCGTTGGCAATGGGTGCTATGGCAATTTTGTGTCCTGTACGAATGGATTCCAGCGCTTTTATGGTCTGTGCCTTTTCCACAATCAGCACCGTTTCTCCCGTGTCGACAGGCTGCGCAACCACCGCGACATTGTCGCCTTTGTCAATCTGAATCGCACGTTTTTCCATCTTCTGTCACTCCCACTTATTTCAAGATACGTTCAGTATATCACCTTTTCCCTTCCGGTCAAGCCAAATATTGTATGATTTATATAAATTACAAATAATTTTATCAAGAATTTTATCTATTTTTATAATCTATAAATAAGGAAAGAGGAGCAACCCATCAAACAGTGTTGCTCCTCTCTTTTCATCACATTTCCTGTCTGCCTTCCAATGCCCGCAACAGGGTTACCTCGTCTGCATATTCCAATTGGCTGCCAACTGGAATACCATAGGCCAATCGGGTTACTTTAATTTCCATAGGTCTGAGCAAACGAGACAAATACATGGCAGTCGCTTCTCCTTCGGTGTCCGGATTCGTTGCCATAATTACTTCCCGCACGCCGCCTTCGGAAACCCGCTGCAATAACTCCTTGACCCGAATATCATCAGGCCCCAGGTGATTCAGCGGAGAAATGACACCGTGCAGCACATGATACACACCCCGAAACTCCCGGGCGCGCTCCATGGCAATCACATCCTTCGGCTCTGCGACCACACAAATCAGGCCATGATCCCGCTGCTCATCGTCACATATGGGACATGGTTCCTGATCGGTCAGGTTCTGACAGATCGGGCACGTGCGGATGGAGTGCTTTGCATCTAAAATTGTCTGGGCAAACTCCTCTGCCTCTTCCGTGGGCACACTGAGCAAGTGGAATGCCAGTCGCTGAGCTGTTTTTTCTCCGATTCCGGGAAGCCTGGCAAATTGTTCTGTTAGCCGCGCCAAAGCGGCGGGATATTGTCTCATTATAAAAGCCCGCCCAAATTTAATCCGCCAGTCAGCTTGGACATGGTCTGTGCCGCCTCATTATCCGCTGTCCGCATTGCCTGGTTAACCGCTGCAATGACCATATCCTGCAACATCTCCACATCTTCCGGATCTACTGCTTCCGGATCGATTGTCAGCGCCTTAAGCTCATGCTTTCCATTGACGCAAGCGGTTACCATACCGCCGCCAGACGTAGCTGTATACTCTTTCTCCTCCATCTCCTGCTGCATTTTCAGAAGATCTTGCTGCATTTTTTGCGCTTGTTTCATCATGTTCATATTCATGCCACCCATAGGCATGCCACCACGGTATCCACCTTTTGCCATCTTTTCAAACTCCTTCTATATCCTATTTAATCGTAATTACATCCTGATGTTCTTTCCCAAAAGCCAGAAGCTTCTGCCACTGATCTGTCCCTTTTTCATCCACATTTCCTTTGAGCACCAGTTTTGCATTAACTGGCTTTCCCAAAAGGATGGAAGCTTTTTCTCCCACCAACTGCAGAGTGGAAGGCTCACCCACTATATCTTTTACAAACTGGGAATCCGCCACCAGTATCAGCGTGTCCTTTTGTATCCTGGGTGTAACCGGACCTCCCACTGCAAAAAAACCTTTGACTTTCGCCGGCAGTTCTGGCCGCAGTTTCGCTAACAAATCCGGCCAGAAACCTGCTGGGACGGAAGTTTCTGTCTTTTCCAATTCCTTCTGGCAATCGGTCCCATCTGCGGGTCCTTCTATCCTTTCTGCCTTAGATTCTTTTGCGGTCTGTTGCTGCTGGAACTGCTGATTTTCTCCGTTATCTGCCTGCTCTTTGGAATTTACCAGTTGCATTCTGGCAAAATTGCCAGATTGAATGGTCTCTTCAACGCGGCTCAGACGGGCATTGATTCCCTGAAGGTCCACGCTGGCTGCAGGATCACAAAGCTGAATCAAACAAAGCTCCACGCTGATTCGTCCATTGGCACTTGTCTTTAAATTCACCGCCGTACTCTGCAGTACTGTCACAATACGCAATAGCTCCCCTGTAGTAAACAGTTTCTGCAAGGATGCCAGCTCTTTTTCCAGACAAATACCAGAAAGCATTGCCGTACTGCTTTTCGGCGCCGTTCTAACCAGGAGAAGATCCCTGGCCGCTGAACATAATTCATCTAACATGGACGCCAAGTCTTTTCCCTGTCTGTACAGTTCAGAGAAAAGTTCCAAAACCTGCGCTGTATTGCGTTGCCCGATTTCTTTTAAAAGTCGAGCTGTACACTGCTCTCCTGCCAGTCCCAAGCTCTCATAAACGCTCTGGGTTGTCACTGCCTCTTTTGTCGCTGACGCACATTGATCCAAAAGACTCAGCCCGTCTCGCAGTGCTCCATCCGCCAGCCGGGCCAGAAGCTGAATCGCCTCCGGCTCAACTGCAATATTTTCCTGATATGCAGCATAGTTGAGTCTGCCGGCAATATCCTCCGGAAGCAGTCTTCGAAAGGAGAATCGTTGGCACCGGGATAAAATTGTTGCCGGAACCTTATGAAGCTCCGTAGTTGCCAAAATAAAAATCAGATGTTCCGGCGGCTCTTCAATAATTTTCAACAGTGCGTTAAAAGCCTGTGTAGAAAGCATGTGCACTTCGTCAATAATGTACACCCGTTTCTTCACTTCACTGGGTGTATAGATGGCATCATCCCGCAGGACCCGCACATTGTCAACGCCGTTGTTGGATGCCGCATCGATTTCCAGAACATCCAGGCAAGCTCCGGAATCAATACTTCGGCACGCCGCACAATGGTTGCATGGGTTTCCTTGGACAGGGTTTTCACAGTTAACTGCCTTTGCCAAAATTTTAGCACAGGAGGTCTTCCCTGTTCCCCGGCTCCCGGTGAACAAATATGCATGACTCAGTTTATTCTGCATAACCTGATTTTTTAAGGTTCTCGTAATATGTTCTTGGCCCACTACTTCATCAAAAGTCTGCGGCCGGTACTTCCGATAAAGAGCCTGATACATCTTGTTCACCCCGTTTCTACATAGCAATTATTATACACGAAAAGGCACAAAAAAGTAAAGGCCAAAACCCTGTAGACAAGGGCAGATACTTCTTTCGTTGCTGTGCAAAATTTACGTCAATGGTATTCTTCTTTTGATCGGTGCACTGCGCCTGTGTATCCAGACAAATATCTCCCGCCGAAAACAGGCGGGAGATACCGGGTGCCGTCACAATGAAAATCGCTGACACTCGTCTCCCCGTCTGGCGAAAATCAGGGAGTATGAAACAACCACCTGCTATCCCCGCTGCTTTAAGCAAAGACGCACAGATATCCAAATTTACAGAGGTCAGCTTCCCTATAGATAACTCAAGTCACTTAATTTTCCAACGGTAGAATGGACACGATGCTGAAGAGAAAACTTTCCTCTACCCCTATGGCAGAATCCTACTCATTCTTTCCGGATTAACCGTTTAGTGCATTTTCTGAGTGACCGTATTACCGAAAACCTGAACTTCATTTACCATGTTCTTTAATGCCTGGTCATTATCCGCTGCTGCAAAAAGAAGGAGCGTCATCGTGTCATCTGCGACGTAAACATATACAACATAGTCGATAGAAGGTCCTACTTCACTGTCATACCCCATGAGCCGGTAAGCTTTTAAGTCACCAAAATTCACTTCTTCTGTCGTCACGTTAGTCAAGCCGCAGGAATCTGCTATAATCTGACCCACTTCCTCTTTGGGCAACACTGTTATGTCCAGGCTGCTATAAGCGGAATTTTGATTTTTTATACAGGCAGTATTGGTTCTATCTTTCTCAGAAAGCAACATTCTATCGCCTTCCAGGCCCTGTTCTTCCGCCCCTTGGGGTACTGCAAAGACAACATCCTCGTCCCAGACGACCTGCTTCATAAGTGTTATGGTTTCTCGCATTTGGGGTAGAGCAATCCGCGTGAGGATCGCGGCAGCTTCCGCCCGTGTAATGTTTGCTTCCGGATGATACGTCCCGTAGACATCGCTTCCAGTTAAAATACCAGCTGCATAAAGAGCGAAAATTTCCTGTGCATAAGGCGTTTGTTCTGACACATCCGGAAGAGAATTAACGGTATTGATTGGCTGCAACTGTGTCTCAGGCAGTGCCCGGGCAAAGATGTCAGCCATTTGCCCACGGGTAATCTGCGCGCCATAGTCCGTAAAATTCCCTGCCTTTATTATCTGATTCTCCACCGCATAGGTTACATAAGGCTCGTACCAAGGCATACCGTTGGTCAAAGTCGTCTTCCCTGTTGTATAAATTTCATGAATACGAGCTGCCATTACAATCGCTTCTGCCACGGTGAGATTTCCATTCAGAGAAAATTGTGTATCTGAAACGCCTTTCATAAATCCGTATTCATAGCAGGTCTGCACACTGGAAGCTGCCCAGTGTTCTGCCGGGACATCGGTAAATTGGTTGGCATAAGTAGCGGTCTTCTGAAAGTTGTCCATTGTGTTTTCTGCGGCAAAAGCTGGCATACACAAGCAAACTATTATGCAAATTGTCAGGCCTAAAGATAATAAATGCTTTCCTCTCACTGTTATCCTTCCCTTTTCTTTTGGTTTTTTGTTTTTCCAAATCTCACACTTGAGGATTCGGCTTTTTCTCCCCTGTATTAGAGGATTTTACTGCAAATATGAGAAAACTCCCCCACACCTATGCAAGAAAATTTCTTTCCCACTTGTGAAAAAAACTTCTTTCCATTATGTAAAAATGCCTCTTTGACATCGATGCAAAGAGTCCTTCTTCTTACTGCTCGATGTTCAGATACCTGATTACTTGGGTGATACCCATCCTGACGCGGCAGGCAAAACACCGGCCCATGACAAGATCGTACACCTACTTTCGAATATACACTATATCCGTTACCTTTGCAGCCAGCTCGGAAACGGCACCCCCACGGCACACGGAAAATTCTGCTTAATGCTGCTCGGTTCCCCGCCTGACATGGTTCACAGGTTCCCGTTGCGTGAGACCAATTCCTCAACACCACTTACATAGGTCAGACAATACAACGTATACCCTCGGGTAGGAATTCATCCCTGCTGTAGCGGATTGCAGGTTACAAGGCACCGCTATCTCCCCGACTAGTACGACCTTGTCACAGGCCGGTGGCTTGTGACAATGACAATTATAATTTTAATTATACAGCTTTCTATTGCAATTTGCTTTCTACAAACTCTACCAATTCTCCTACCGTAGACACTTTATCTTCCAGTTCCAGCTCTACGCCTAGTTCCTCTTCCAGATCCATGAGCATTTCTACCGTATCCAGAGAATCAATACCTAAGCTTTCAAAAGTAGTATCCATGGAAATCTGTTCCACGTCAATGTCCATTTGATTTGCTAAATAAGAAGCAATTTTTTCAAACATGTATAGTCCCTCCCATTGGTTTTCTTTTTTACGATACCCATTCAGGCAGTCAAGACGCTACATAGTTGTATGATACGGATTTTTGTGCCAATGTCAAGAAAAAAGATTGTAAAGGTCCCAAACTTAAGAAAGTACGTTTCTCTTTCTCAGTTCAAAAAATCCTTTAATTTTTTTGACCGTGAAGGATGCCGCAGCTTCCGCAAAGCCTTGGACTCAATCTGACGAATACGCTCCCGGGTTACGTCAAACTCTTTTCCTACCTCTTCTAACGTCCTGGGATGCCCGTCATCCAGTCCAAAACGCAGCCGAAGTACTTGCTCCTCTCTGGGCGTTAAAGTGCTGAGCACCTCTACCAGTTGCTCCCGAAGTAAATTATAAGAGGCCGCTTCTATCGGTTCAGAGGCTCCTTCGTCTTGAATAAAGTCTCCCAGATGACTGTCTTCCTCTTCTCCAATCGGCGTCTCCAGAGAAACAGGTTCCTGAGAAATTTTCAGAATTTCCTCCACTTTTTCTTTGGTTATATTCATTCGCTGGGCAATCTCCTCCGTTGTAGGATCCCTTCCCAGCTCTTGTACCATGGCATGCATGGTACGGATAACTTTATTAATGGTTTCCACCATATGCACCGGAATCCGAATGGTTCTGGCCTGATCGGCAATAGCTCGGGTGATGGACTGACGAATCCACCAGGTGGCATATGTTGAAAATTTATAACCTTTGGTATAGTCAAACTTTTCAACCGCCTTGATAAGGCCCAAATTGCCTTCCTGAATTAAATCCAAGAGCAGCATTCCCCTACCTACATAGCGTTTTGCAATAGAGACCACCAAGCGCAAATTTGCCTCGGCCATTTTTTGCTTGGCCTCTTCGTCCCCTTCTGCCATACGTTTTGCCAATTCCAGCTCCTCATCGGAACTGAGTAAGTCAATTTTACCAATTTCCTTCAGGTACATGCGAACCGGATCGTCCAGCTTAAAACTTTCACTGTACTGTTCCGGATCTACCAACTCTTCTTCTTCAATCTCCTGAATGTCGGATTCTGTTGGCATAATATCTTTTGTCTTGCCCAGAACTTCCAGTACATCGCTGACATCGATTTCTACACCGTTTGCCTCTAATGTATCATAAAACCGCTCTGTTGTCTCCTCATCGGCATCAACGGCATCCAATGTGTCAATCAATAGTTTGGAGGGAATTTTCCCATTCTTTTTCCCTATCTCCAATATCTGAGCCAACTTGGCATTTGCCTGCTCCGGTTGGATCTCAGCCATATCGTCAAGAATTACTTGCTTGGAATCCATCATGCCTAATTATCCTCCGTATCCCTTTTTTTCTTTCAGCTGATTCCGAATCGTCAAAAGGTCTTTTTCCGTATTTGCCTTTCTGCGAAAATATTCCTGCTGAATGATTTCCATATAATCCCGCAGCGCTTCTTCCGTAATTACGTCATCTTGCTTTTGTATCACCGCACTAAAATGGTTCATCTCTTCTTTACTTAAAATACCCGCCAAAGCTGGCAGCGCAGCTACTACTCCCTGATCCGCCAAGGTATGTAAAGCCCTGTAAATTTTGGCCAAAATGGGGGAGGAAAAAGCTTCCGCAGGCAGTTCCTCATAGGAGGGCAATAAAACAGGCTCTTTAAACACCAGCCGCAAAAGCCCTTCTTCCGCTATAGCCGAACGGAGATTTTCATAATGCATCCCCTTCATCTTGGGCTGATAAGTTCTGGCAGGCTGCAATATTTGACTTTCCTGTTTTTTCTTCTCCTGGAAAATTCGCCGCTGAAATGCACGGTTAATTTCCACTTTCATCGCATCCGGAGAAATACCTGCCGCTTCTGCCGCGCGTGTGCCATATACCTCCCGCTCCACTGCGCTGGAAAAAGTAGCAATCAGATTGGCCGCTTCCTTTGAAAAGGCAACTTTCTCTTCATCCAACTCTAAGTGATATTGGCTCTGGAGGCTTAAAAGCTGATATTCCCGGTGATTCTCTGACTTTTCCAGAAGCACTTTAAACCGATCGGCACCATATTTTTTCAGGAACTCATCTGGATCCTTTGCCCCCTGCATTCGTAGCACCTTAACCTGCACTCCGGTCTTTTCCAGAAGGCCAATTGCCCTCTTGGTTGCCGTTTGCCCTGCCTCGTCTCCATCGTAAGTAATTACTACCTGGTTAGTATATTTAGCCAATATTTTTGCATGTTCTTCTGTTAAAGCCGTCCCCAATGACGCCACTGCACAATCAAAGCCATATTGATGCAGAGCAATAGCATCCATATATCCTTCGGTTAAAATTATCCGCCCTTGTTTACTCTTCTTTACAATATTAAGAGCAAATAAGTTTCGTCGCTTATTGAAAATCAATGTCTCCGGAGAGTTTAAATACTTGGGCTTGGAGTCGTCCATCACCCGCCCTCCAAAGCCAATCACATGACCACGGACATCAATAATCGGAAACATAAGCCGATTGCGGAACCGATCGTAGATTGCCCCTTTTTCTTGGGATCGCACTGCCAGCCCCGCGTCCAGGAGCTCCTCTTTGGTATATCCCTTTTCTTGCATAGCCTCTAACAGGCCAGTCCAGTGATCAGGGGAAAATCCCAGGCCAAAGCGAGTGACGGTAGACTTTGTCAGTCCCCGGACTGCCAAATAGTCCCGTGCCGGTTTTCCCTCCGACGAAGAAAGCTTTTCATGGAAAAACAAAGCAGCCTCTTTACAAAGAGCCCATAGTCGCTCCTGCCGTCGATAGGTAGAGCGGTATGTGGTATCTTCCGGCATCTCCAATCCTGCCCGTTTTGCCAAAAAACGAACGGCATCGATATATTCCAGGTTCTCAATTTCCATAATAAAATTGATTACACTTCCGCCTTTGTGGCAACCGAAACAGTAATAGATCCCCTTGTCTGGTGCCACAGAAAAAGAAGCTGTCTTCTCGCTGTGAAATGGACACAATCCAAACAGGTTACTGCCTTTTCTGGTCAAAGCTACATACTGCCCCACCACTTCTTCAATAGGATTTCGGGCGGCAACTTCCTCTAAAAAAGACTCCGGCAATGCCATTTACAGTCACCTCCTAGGATATCCAGGTCTCCACACCGTATACATAGCCGACATTGCTATCGCATCTGCCATCCGGAGGGAATAAAAAGCTCAGAATATTTAAACACTGCATATTTGTCTGTCATGCCTGCAACATAGTCGCATACTACCCGCTCCAGACCATCAAAATCCATTTGCGGGCGAAAATCTGCCGGAATTTTATCTGGATGCTGGATGTAATACCGGTATAGCATTTGAATGATATCTCTGGCTTTATGTTCTTCTCCCTTCGCCACTGGATTCCGATACACTCGTGCAAACATAAACTCCCGCAAAGACTCCATAACCTGCTCCATCTTAGGGTCCAGCTGAATATACTCCGATTGCTCGGAAGCCGTAATGGTATTAACTACCAACGTATTGATTCTGTCTTTGTGAGTTTCTCCCAGTGCTAAGCAGATTTCTCTGGGGATATCTCTCTCTTGCAAGATACCTGCCCGCATAGCATCATCTAAATCATGATTTAAATAGGCTATCCGGTCTGCCTTACGAACAATTTGCCCTTCCAGAGTTTGTGGAATTTTCGGTCCTGTATGACCAACAATCCCCATTCTCGTCTCGTAGGTCAGGTTTAACCCAAACCCATCTTTTTCCAGCACGTCCACGACCCGCAAAGACTGTTCATTATGATAAAACGGCCTGCCCAGTACTTCTGACAAAGCCACTTCCCCTGCATGTCCAAACGGAGTGTGCCCCAGATCGTGGCCGAGTGCGATGGCTTCTGTCAGATCTTCATTCAACCGAAGCCCTCTGGCTATGGTCCTGGCAATCCGGGCCACTTCCAAAGTATGGGTCATTCGAGTGCGGTAATGATCCCCCTCGGGCTGTAAAAACACCTGCGTTTTGTGCATCAGACGGCGGAAAGCTTTACTATGGACAATTCGATCCGTATCCCGCTGATAGCAGGTCCTCACTTCTGAAGGCTCACAAGGCATCAGTCGGCCTTTTGTTTTGACTGCTTTTGCAGCTCGCGGAGATAATCGATTCAGCTCTTCTTGTTCTAGCAGTTCCCGGATTGTCATACTCTTTTCACCATCTTTTATTATACAAAATGAATGTGAAAAATCCTTTAATTTTGTAAAATTTTTTTATATTTCACCTGCTTGAAACCCTTATGTGCCTCATTTTAACTTCTCAAATCCCAAAGATTGCAGCACCGCTTCTGATAGCCGGGGAAATGGTAAAAAAGGAGCTGGAAGATTTGGATGCAATCCTAGCTTTTTTTCCATCCATACCACGTGATACCAGGTTCCAAATTTATAGCCACACTGATAAAACTTTCCTACCATCCGATACCCCATATGCTGGTGAAATCTTACGCTGTCTGTTGTCAAATGTTCATCTTCCTGCTCCGGAAATCCAACACATGCATACAGATTTTCCACATTTTGTGCCTGTGAAACAGACTCTAGTGATCGATAGAGCTGCCCTCCGATACCCATTTTTTTCTTGTCCCAACGTATGTAAATACTGGTCTCGGCAGCCCATTGGTAAGCCTTTCTCTGTGAAAACGCTCCTGTATAGGCATATCCCCATATTTCTTCGCCCTTTTCGGCTACTAAATAGGGATACATTTGCAAAGTGTTTGCAATTCTGTCCTCCATTTGCCGCAAAGTGGGCACTTCATACTCAAAGGTAATCGCTGTCTGTTCCACATACGGGCGGTAAATCTCTAAAATTTTTCCTGCATCCTCCGGGCTTGCCACCCGTATTTTCAATTCTTTCGTGTTATCCATACCAGTCCTCTCCAGGATCAGGGGCTCCCTATTTTTCAATCGGAAAGGCCCGATACGACTGTCCTAAAACTTTCCCCGAAACGGTCCCACTGGAGACATCTGTAATACGTGCCAGAAAGTCTGCCGTATTGGCATGCGGGAAAATACTGTGTATCTGTACGTTCGCTCCGTAATCAATCTGCAAAATTTGCCCCTGAAAAGCATTGACTTCCAACTTTACCCGTTCCAAAAGGCTATAATGGCAAGGGATCTCCACCTGATCCCAAACCCGTTTACAGGAAATTCCTGCTGCATCCAAGGCCAGCTTACACGCTTTTCCATATGCCCGTACCAGCCCCCCTGCACCTAACAAAGTTCCTCCAAAATAGCGGGTCACAACACAGCAAACATTATAGATACCTTCTTTGCGCAATACCTCCAGAACAGGAATTCCCGCCGTTCCCTGGGGTTCGCCGTCGTCACTGTATCGCATGGCACCGTCTTTGATAAGATAGGCATAGACGTTGTGCGTAGCATCCCAGTGCTGTTCCCGCATTTTTTTGATACATTGGAGCGCTTCTTCTTCTGTTTGTGTCAACCAGATATGGCCCAGAAATCGGGAACGCTTTTCCACCAGCTCAGCAATCCCTTCTCCCGAGGGGACCAGATACTCCTCCATATTACTTCTCCTTCCGATAGGCTTGCAACCGGCCATAGAGAATCCCATCGCAAATTGCCTCCACTAGAATGCCCTCTTCCAAATAGTCACATTTGAGTACTTTCCCCTGATCATGCAGGACTTCCACCAGACCTGCTTGTGCATAGGGAAGCAGGAATGTGGCACGGTGTAATCCCTGATTCAGTTTGGTTTCTACCAACTGCCTCAGCTGGGCTAATCCCATACCCGTTTTTGCTGAAATCAGAACGCTGTTTTCCTGTAAAGGCAATGCTACTTCCGGTACCAGATCTGCTTTGTTATAACAGGCAATTACCGGTGTGCCCTCCCGGGTCAGCTTCTGTATCAGCTTATTTACCACCGCAATATGGGCATCCCGATTGGGATCGCTGCTGTCAATTACATGAATCAAAAGATCAGCATACTTTAACTCTTCCAAAGTGGCTTGAAACGCCTCCACTAAATGGTGAGGCAGTTTCGCAATAAAGCCAACCGTATCCGACAGAATAACTTCCTGTATATCGGAAATCTCCCATTTGCGGGAGGTCGTATCCAGCGTATCAAACAGCCGATTATTTGCCGGAATTCCTGCATCTGTCAAGGTGTTCAGTAGCGTGGACTTTCCTGCATTGGTATAGCCCACCAACGCAACGACTGGTACCGCGTTTTTCACCCTCCGCTCCCGCTGGACACCGCGGACCTTCCGCACTTCCTGCAACTCTTCCTGCAGCTTCCCAATCCGTTTCCGGATCAAACGCCGGTCTGTCTCCAACTGTGTCTCGCCTGGCCCCCGGGAGCCAATGGCGCCTTCCTGTCGCTCCAAGTGGGTCCACATTCCGGCCAAACGGGGAAGGAGATATTGGTACTGTGCCAATTCTACCTGCAATCTTCCCTCCCGGGTCTTCGCTCTTTGGGCAAAAATATCCAAAATAAGCGCACTGCGGTCCAGAACCCGCACACCAGTCATGCTTTCCAACGCACGATTTTGAGAGGGAGACAAGTCATTATCAAATATTACCATCGTTGCCCCTGTCGTCTGTATCAGCTGACAAATCTCCTCAACCTTTCCCTCCCCAACAAAACTGTGAGGATCCGGTGCATGGCGATTTTGCAATACCGTAGCTACGCACTGACCGCCCGCCGTTTCCAAAAGTGCGGCAAGCTCTTCCAGGGATGCCTCTGTCGCTGTCTCTTCGACTGAAAATACGTCTGCATTCAAACCTGCCAAAACAGCTTTATCCACCTGTAATTTCTGTAAATTATCCATATAAACTCTCTCATTCCACCTCTGTGCCCAAACACACAGAAATAAATTCCTCTCGATTTCCGGGAATTCAAAGCGCTTTGACTCTGTCGTCTGTGTCGACGGATCCGGAATTGATGTACGCAGGCCTGCAAGGAAGCACTTCCAAAATGCGGCAATCATATTGACTACAGACCGGCCAAATGGTGCTCACAAACCAGTAAACAAAATGGCTGCAAGCTAGTAAAACCGGTGACACCGACCGGCAACTGGTGACCACAGGCTGGTAAAACTAGTATCCATACGCGGCTCAGAAGCTGACAGGCCGCCCACTGTAATCAGGCTGGCAGTTCAGTACGAACCGTAAAGTCATAACCACCGGCTCGGCCAATGGCTTGCGCTGTCCGCGAGACCATCTCCGCAGGTCAAAGTGCCGGGCTGATTGATTGGCCCCCGCCAAAACTGTAATAACGCCATCTTCGTTTCGCGGCATTTTTCTATCCCAACTCTCTTCACCATATGTGCTTACCCTTCGCACCGAAAGAGATCCGTGTCTTCCGGATCTCTCCTGAACACAGTGGTAGGTTTTCTAACCAATAAAAAAGTCCGCACCGATTCGGTGCGGACCCAGGCGTTTACTTCAGACCGTACTTCTTATTGAAACGATCAACACGTCCACCAGTGTCAACCAGCTTTTGCTTACCAGTATAGAAAGGGTGACACTTAGAGCAGATTTCAACCTTAATGTCCTTTTTCGTAGAACCGGTTTCGATTACAGCACCACAAGCGCAACGAATGGTAGTCTGCTGGTAGTTAGGATGGATACCTTCCTTCATCTTCATTCACCTCTTTCATTTTGGTAAAAGGGCAAAAATGCCCCAGAATTTTTATCATGCCGTAACATAATAGCACACAAGATTTTGTTTTGCAAGTCCTTTTTTCTATTTTTCCCGGCAATACTGTAGGTTTGTCAAACATATTGGACGGCGAACTGGGAAGGCGAGCAGTAGTTTAAGGGCCTCATAGGGAAGTTGTTGGAGCGACGGTTATGGACAGCGAGCTGTTTGGAGAAGTCATCCAGGGAGTAAAAACTGTGGCAGGAATAGAAGCGCTTTTGATCCTCGCGGTGACTACGCTCCACTTTACCGTTGTGGCGAGGCGTGTAGGGACGGATGAGCTTGTGCCGGATACTCAGT
>CALXCQ010000082.1 GCA_944386835.1 uncultured Oscillospiraceae bacterium
GGACGACATCGCCGCGCAGGAGTATAACCTTTCGGTCTCGACCTATGTGGAGGCAGAGGATACCCGGGAGAAGATCGATATCCACGCGCTGAACGCCGAGATCGCCCAGATCGTCGCCCGGGAGCAGACGCTGCGGGAGGAAATTGATAAGATTATTGGGGAGATTGAAGGGTAATGGCTGATTGTATTTCTATCGCTTGTAGTATCCTCTCTGCTTTCTGTGCTATTGGCAGTTTAATTGCTGCTATCTTAATTGGTCGTTGTCAAGTAAAGCAAGGTGACCGGATGGAGGCTCTTGCTTTACGTCAAGACGAAGAAGTAAAACGCCAGAAAGCGCAGCAGCTCAAAGCACAACGAGATACCTTTTTGATGAAATATTCCAATGAAAAGGATGATATCTATTTGTTACCCTTGTGTTGGGTCGCTGCACTTTATAATCCGGCTTTGACGTATCATAGGAATATGTTCCGTGAATACAATATGCTGGAAGAAGATGTTCAAGATGCAATTTGTGATTATATGGGCCTAAAATTGGCCAAGCCAAAATCAAAAGGAAAAGATTTCTATTTCCTTTGTGTTGATGTGATTAAAAAAGTGGAGCAAAAGTATAGGTCAAAAGAAAGCACTGGATATCCGACTCTTTTTTATGATGGAGCAAAGTATTTATTCAAATGTTTAGATGCTTATCGGACAAAACCATTGCCTTGGAATTTAGCTGATCTAGAAAGTTATCTATATGAACGTTTGCGTGAATATGATGTAAGTAAAGCCAAATTTTCTAATCCACTTGGAAATTATGCCTGCTATTTTGAATTCAATCAACTTAAAACCCCGGAACTGAATGCCTGTGAAGTTTGCGCGGTTGCTGCTATGGTTCTTGCGGATTGGGATGGGCAAAAAAACTCTTTTCAAGATAACGAGAAGCCCTCCAACAGTTTAGATGAAATAGATAAGTACTGGATTCCTGGAGGTTATGCACGCGAGAACCTTGAAACAATGGAAGATTTGTTTCTGTGCACGTTGTTTTCCATTTATGTGAATTTGATTTTGCCACAAGATAGCGAGGACAAAGCATAATGCTTAGGCTTGAAAACTTAATTGCAGGTATGTGCCCAAATGGCGTTCCATTCACCGACATAAAATCTGTTGCCGAGGTGGGCACCGGAACTAGTAATGGAAATGAAGCTGATGAAAGCGGTATGTATCCATTTTTTATACGTTCCAAAATCGTAAAGCAAAAAAGCTCATACGAATATGACGAGGAAGCAATAATTATCCCAGGCGAAGGTGGAATTGGAGAAATTTTCCATTACGTTAATGGAAAATATGCATTACATCAACGCGTATATAGAATTCATTTCGAAGATCCTTCTATAAGCACCCGATTCGTTTATTACTATATGGAGGCCTTTTTCAAGAAATTCATATTACGTAAAGCCGTTAGTGCTACCGTCACTTCTATTCGCAAGCCAATGATAGAAAGTTTCCAGTTTCCCGTTCCCCCGCTGGAAGTCCAGCAGGAAATTGTGCGGATTCTGGACCATTTTACGGAACTCACCGCGGAACTCACCGCCGAGCTCACCGCGAGAAAGCGACAACATGAATACTATTTGAATCAGATATTAGAGTTTGAGAATTTATCTATTTGGATAGAACTCGGGGCAGTAATCAAATCATTGAATACTGGACTAAATCCACGCCGTTTTTTTAAATTAAACACAGAGGACGCCACTAACTACTATGTGACAATCAGAGAGCTACAAAACAATTCGGTCGTATTTTCGGAAAGTACTGACCGTATTAACGATGAGGCTTTGCAACTGTGCAATAACAGATCCGATTTGGAAGTTGGAGATGTTCTGTTTTCTGGAACGGGGACAATCGGTGAAACTGCCGTAATTGAAAATCCACCATTAAATTGGAACATAAAAGAGGGCATTTATGCAATAAAGCCGTTACCTGAAAAGTTAAATTCGCGTTTTTTGATGTACCTGTTTCACACCAATAAAATAAGAACTGCCATATTCAAAAAAGTGGCCGGTGGAACAGTAAAGAGTATACCTATGGGAGAAATGCGAAATTTAAAAATTCCCGTCCCACCGTTAGGAGAACAGGAAAGAATTGTAAAACAACTCGACCGCTTCGACGCCCTCTGCAATGACCTGACCAGCGGTCTGCCCGCCGAGATCGCCGCCCGACAAAAGCAATACGAATACTACCGGGACAAGCTGCTGACTTTTAAGGAGAAGCTCTAATCATGCAGTATGAAACAATGAAGAGCAGGATTTTGCCGGCTCCCTTTCTGATCAGCAATTTTGTAAAAGGAATAAAACCATATACATACGAAGAATATCTCATCCAGATTGTGAACTCTTCGCCATACTTTTTACAAAAATCCAATGGTACGCTATACACGCACCCATTAAAGGAAGATCATGGCGAATGGGACTGCATTTCTCCCGAATATGCGATGGATTTCAAATTGGTCGCAAGTGAATCTCTCTTGCGCGCTCTCGGTTTATTTTCGTCGCAAATTCGTGCAAAAGACAGTCTCGTTTGTTACGGTGCCCCAAAGATTCAACCAGATGACAAACGATACAAACCCATATCAGCCACCAGAATTTTTGCCGCACTTCGCGCCTTGGACTACAATGCGCTAAAAGAAATACGGGGAAAGCGCGAATTTGCAGAACCTGCGCACAGAGATGTTTGTATTCTTTTGAAAGCACTGGAAACAAACAAAAATCTATTCCTGTTTTTCCCTTACAATATGTATTTTGTTGACGACGGCAGTTTTGCAGAAGGACTTGAAATTGCATTAAAGGGAATTGGAAACGACTTCAAGACAAGTTTGCTTTATCGTTCTGATGTTTGCCCCGGCAGAGATACCTATTTGTGTTTTATCTATGCCCAAAGTTTTATTATCAGCCTGTGGGCCAAGGGTACATTGCAACTTGTTGATGTTATCTCGGTGCAAAAGAGCCCGCTTTTCATGGAACTATATGGTTATGCCGACACTACATTTTGTGAGGACGCAC
>CALXCQ010000083.1 GCA_944386835.1 uncultured Oscillospiraceae bacterium
GTATCCGCAAGTATTACCACCTGACCCAGCCCGGCCGGGAGCGACTGGCGGAAAAGCAGCGGGAATGGGACCGCTTTGTACTGGCTGTGGAGAAAATTTTGAAAGGAGGCAGCGCCCATGCCTTCCAATAAATATTTCACTGCATACTGTGAGCAGGTGTCAGAGCAAATCCGCTGGAAACGGATGCGCGGTGTGGTAACCCGCGAGCTGGAACAACATCTGTGCGACCAGCAAGACGCCTATCTGGCCCAGGGGAAGGAAGAAGAGGAAGCTGCCCGGATGGCAGTGGCCCAGATGGGCGATGCCCGTACCGTAGGGCAGGCCCTGGATAAAGCCCATCGCCCCCAGACTCCCTGGCTGCCGCTTGCGCTGATACTGCTGCTTCTGGCTCTGGGTTTGGCGCTACAGTCCCAATTGTCGTCGGATGCCATGCCCGTTACATCCTACGGACTCGCCGTGGTTGTCTTTTTACTCAGTTATTTCCTGGATATTTCCTGGCTGGGCCGCCATGTCGGCCAAGTCTACGGCCTGGTTCTGGCTGTATCGCTGTTGGCCCTGTTCTGCGCCGATCCCACATCCAGCGTTGCAGTTTTGTCCCTGCCCCCCTTCCAGATCATGCTGGGAAATCTGGCCCTGATTTTCCCCATGGCCTACAGCCTGTTGGTATACCAGATGCGGGGCCGGGGTATGGCGGGAATTGTCTTCTGCTTCCTTGGGTATTTGCCCTTTGCCCTGATTCTGCTGTGGATTCCCACTATCTCAGGCTTTTTGATTTACACGCTCGCCGGGCTGACAGTATTGTGTGCAGCCGTCTGGCAGGGCTGGTTCCAGGCGCGGCGCCTCCCGGGACTGACTCTGGTGCTGACTCCCCCGCTCATATGCTTTGGTATCGGATTTGCCAATCTTTTTTCTTCCCAAAGTCTCCGGCTCCGGAGCTTTTTCAACCCCCAGCTGGACCCGGACGGTTACGGCTATCTCTATGGCAAGCTGCGGGAAGTCGTCGCCCATGCCGCCTTTTGGGGCGAAGGCACGGGAGATCTCTCCTTCATTCCCAATCTGAATACGGATCATGCTCTGCTCTATGGAATTCATCACTTCGGCTGGGGCGTTTTTCTTGTGCTCATGCTCCTGTCCGCCGGCCTGTGCATCTGGTGCGTATGCCGGGGACTGCGCCAGAAAAGCATATTCGGCAAACTTCTGGTGCTGACTGTCAGCACTGCCTTTGCTCTACAGGTGCTGACTTATAGCGTATCCAACCTGGGATATGGGTTCTTTGGCACGATTTCTTTCCCCTTTGTGTCTTACGGCGGTACGGCACTGGTTCTCAACGCGCTGCTCACGGGCTGTATGCTGTCGGTATTCCGCACGGGGCCATGGATTCACGATGCCGGGGCCAAGATACAGCCAATCACTCCGCAGCGGTGGGCTTAACCCGCAGCTCATGGCCGGAGACGTTCCGGAAAGCTGCCGCAAAATGCCTACTTCCGCCGGACTCGGCGCCTATGGGAGGCTGTGTTTTTCAGGATGCGAAGGACATGCCGGCAATCGCATAAACAGGCACTTGCTGTTCCGGCCCTATTGGCAAAAAACCGAAACTGCCAAATTTTATTTTTTGCAAACCTGTGGTATAATAGCCGCAAAGCGGCTGTTATACTGGAATTCCAAGTCCTTTCCCGCCCCTTGCAAGGTGCGTTGGCTCTCTTTGACGGCATGTGGGCTGTGCCAGGCTGCCTTCTCCCCATTTCCCCGCCGGTTTCAAAAGGGGCAGAATGCGGCCTCTTCCGTGGGGAACCGGGCAGACTGCCGGCAGGACTGCGGCTGCAAGCCGGTGCCCGGCACAATCTGCTCCCATTTTCCCTTCTGAGGGATGGCCGGCATCCGTCCTGGGGGTTGGAGAACGGTAAGAGAGCAGGTATATGTATGAGGATGAAATCCCTGCCTGTCAAATATGTCCCCGTAATGAGTTCCATGAACGAGGAGCTGCTACCATATGCCCTGACGCAGGGGAAACACCTTCCCACCCCGGAGGAGTGCATGGAAATCGCCCAAAAGTACAGCCAGGTTCCCAGCCGGTAAGCTGTAAGCCCCGGCTCTGCCGCAGCCTTCGTGCACGGGATACTTTCTGTAAGGAGGCTGCCGGTGCGGCAAATCCTGCCGGCAATGGGGCATACGAAAGAAATTGAGGTTTATCCCATGAATGATCCCGTTCAGGTCCTCCGCTCCCGGCGGCGGACCATCTGTGTCGAAATAACAACCAATCTGCAAGTCATCGTCCGGGCGCCTTTGTCCATGGACGACCGGGATATTCAGGCGTTTGTGGCTGCAAAATCCCCCTGGATCGCCCAACACCTGGCCCTTGCCCGGAAAAGGAAAGCCCTTCTGGCACCCCCCTTCACCCGGGAAGAACTTCAGGCTTTGAAACAGGCCGCCCGGCAGGACCTTCCCCGCCGGGTGGATTCCTACGCCCGGCAAATGGGCATAAACGTAGGCCGGATTACCATTCGGGCCCAGAAGACCCGGTGGGGCTCCTGCTCCGCAAAGGGCAATCTGAACTTCAACTGCCTTCTGAGCCTCTGCCCCGAAGCCATCCGGGACTATGTGGTAGTCCATGAGCTTTGCCACCGAAAAGAGCTGAATCACTCCCCCCGGTTCTGGGCGGAGGTAGGTCGAATCCTGCCAGACTGGCCTGCGCGCCGCAAGTGGTTAAAAACGGAGGGAATGCAACTGATTGGGAGGCTGGAAGTATGACGGAAGTCGTCGCTGCCCTCATCTGGGACCAAAATAAATTTCTTATTTGCCAGCGGCCAGCCCACAAGGCCCGTGGCCTTTTGTGGGAGTTTGTGGGTGGTAAAGTGGAACCGGGAGAAACCCGGAAGGAGGCTCTCATTCGCGAGTGTCAGGAAGAACTGGCCATTACAGTAGCGGTGGGAGACGTGTTTCTGGAAGTGACCCACAGTTATCCTGACTGTACCATCCATTTGACGGTATTTTCCAGCACCATTCGCCAGGGTATCCCCCGGAAACTGGAACACAGGGATATCCGCTGGATTGCCGCAGAGGAAATTGAGCGCTATCCATTCTGCCCGGCAGACGAAGCAATTCTGGCAAAGCTGCGGCAGATTCCCTGGAATCCAGAAAAATAAGACGCCTGCAGGCTTGCAGGCGTCTTATTTTGCAGGCAGATCGAAAGGAGCACCGTCAAGTGGCAGCACCTCAGGCGCCGCCCCACAGGCCCGCTTTGCATAGATTTCTACAGGAGCACGGTCAAAAGGCAGTCCAACAAGAAGAGACTTGCAGTAATCCAAAATACATACTGGCGCACACGGGGCTGCATGGCTCCCACCAGCCGTTCAAACAAAGGCTGAAGGCCCAAGAGGAACAAGACCCCACCCAGGCCAAAGCGTATGGAGGGGGACAAGGCAATCCGGCCCTGGAACTGAATGGCGTAATCTTCATAGGTTTGCCAGGGCCAGGAACCGGTAGCTGCCTCCAGCCAATAGCTGGTACCCAGCTCAATGGCTGTCGCCACAATCATACAGCCGAAAAACAGGGCCAAAGGTCGCCACAGCCAGCGGAACCAGGCACCTCCCTGTTTTTTTGCAAATTTACCGAAACACAGTAAAAAGGCCAGCGCCCCCACTCCATAAACCGGACAATAGGGGCCAAACAAAACACCCCGGTCTGAGTATCCCCA
Organism: uncultured Oscillospiraceae bacterium; assembly: GCA_944386835.1. Lineage (GTDB taxonomy): Bacteria > Bacillota > Clostridia > Oscillospirales > Oscillospiraceae > CALXCQ01. The sequence continues at coordinate 3,695 of CALXCQ010000083.1, forward strand.
GCGATATACTACCACTTCTAAAAAGACTTCATAAATCCATCCGATGATGGCATACAGGAGAAAATAGAAAAACAGCGCCTGAACGGCTTCCCAGCGGGTTCTGGATTTTAATGCGGACATATCCACGCCTCCTTTCCATTGGTCTTTCTATCCTACCATGTTAGTGGGAATTTCGCAAGCAGGGACCCGTTTTTTCTGGTCCCAAGCGCTTGATTTTCCTGATGGTCCTTACCGGCAGTCATAGGACGGCGGCATCCGCCTTCGCAGACACTCAGTTCTATGGAGGTTCCTGCACCCAGTCATGGGGCAGCGGAACTCATGCCTTTCGCAGTTGATTTCCATTTTTTACAAATTGGATGAAATTTCCCCAAAAACCGTGTATACTGGATAGCAAGAACCGATCAAAACCAGAAAACCATGAGAAAGGATAAGGCCATGCTCGATATCTCCCGTTTTACCCAATATCGTCAAAACGTTGTTTCCAACTGCGCCCAGGCCATAGTGGGAAAAGACCAGGTCATCGACCTGCTTCTGACCTGCTTTCTGTGCTCGGGCCATGTGCTCCTGGAAGACGTTCCCGGAACCGGCAAGACCATGCTGCTCAGAGCCTTTGCCAAGACCATCGGCGGAGACTTCAAACGTATTCAGTTCACGCCTGACCTTCTGCCGTCAGATTTGACCGGCATCAACTTCTACAATCAACAGACAGGCCAGTTCCAGTTCCGCAAGGGTCCTTTGTTTGCCAATGTGGTTCTGGCTGATGAAATTAACCGTGCCACGCCCCGTACCCAGTCCAGTCTTTTAGAGGCCATGGAGGAGCGGCAAATCACCGTAGACGGCACTACTTATGGACTGGAACAGCCCTTCCTGGTTATGGCGACTCAAAATCCCCTGGAATCCTATGGTACCTTCCCCCTGCCCGATGCCCAACTGGACCGGTTCTTTATGCGGCTGCGTCTGGGGTATATGGAGCGGGAGCAGGAGTTATCTGTCATTTCCCGCACTTCCACACTGGACATTATTTCCGGGCTCAGCCAAACCGTGACGCCGGAAGAAACAGCCTACGTACAAACTGCCTTTTCCCAGGTACGCGTCTCTTCTCAGGTGGCCAACTATCTCATGGATATCATCCAGGCTACCCGGCAGGAATCCCGGTTTGGTGCCGGCGTCTCCACCCGGGGTGCCATTGCCCTGTATAAGGCAGCACAAGTGACGGCGGCCATTTCCGGACGGGACTATGTGATTCCGGAAGACGTAAAATATGTGGCTCCCTATGTACTTTGTCACCGGATTATGGGCCAAAACGGTGTACAGGCTGAGGAAACCCAGGCTTTCCTCGACCGGCTTCTGGAAACCGTCCGTGTGCCTTTGGAAAGCGTATGAAGCTGCTGTTTGTTTTGGTACTGGTCCTTCTGGCTGCCCTCATACAGCGCCAGTCGGACAAGCGGTGTTTGCAGGCTCTGGAAGCTTCTCTTCAGCTGTCCCGCTCTCAGGTGGAACCGGGGGAGGAATTTACTCTTATCCTGACCCTGCGCAACCGGGGACGATGGATTCTCCCCTTCCTCCGGTACTGGATTCCGGTTCCGGAAGAACTGGAACCCCATGTGGACAGTCGCTATCTGCACAGCAAACAGGGCCATTTCCTGGACGTGCAACAGCGCTTTCTCTCCGGTACTGCCTGGCTCTTTCCCCGGCAAAGTCTCACCATTCACTTTCCCGCCGCTCTGGAAAAACGGGGCTACTACACCTTCCATACCCTGACCGTTTCCGGTGGAGATTTTCTGGGCCTGTCGGAACGCCCCCGCTCCTTTGACGCCTTCCGGGACATTGTGGTCTATCCCCAAGCCGCCCCCAGGCAGGAAATTTCCCAGGTCCTGGGCGGTCTTATGGGAGAGATCTCCGTCCGTCGGTTCATTCAGGAAGATCCCGTGCTCACTCTGGGGTTTCGGGAATATACGGGCAAGGAGCCGATGAAGGCTATTTCCTGGACCCAGAGCGCCAGACGGAACCAGTTGATGGTAAAGAATTTCGACTATACGGTGGACCCTTCCGCCAGTGTCATTGTCAATGTAGACGGCAATGGACCTGACTTACCAGCCCGGTTGGAGCAGTGTTTCCGCCTGGCCAGAAGCGTCTGTCAGGAGCTGGAGGCCAGGCACGTCAACTACGACTTTCGCAGTAACGCTGTCACCACCGGAAGCCGGCGCGCTTCGGACTACTTTCCCCGCGGGTTGGGCTATGGCCACTATTCCGGGATTCTGGAGTATCTGGGCAGAGCCACCTATGAGGCCCGCCATTCCGGCCGACAGATGGTTCAGGCCATGGCCTCCGATGGCTCCTTTGGACATGGAATTCTCTTTATTACGCCGTGGGAGACATCCCCCGCCGTGGATGCCGTTCGCCGGTATGCCACTCAAAGCGGCAGCTCCCTTCGGATTCTGACGCCAAAGGAGGAAACCCAATGGTAATGCTGGTCCTTTTGAAAATTGTCACCGACTTGTCGTTGTACTATGCCTTTTTCGGCACCATTGCCGCCTGTTTCGGCGCAGATGGGGGAAAGATGCTGACAAGTCTGGTCCTATCGGCCGCGGTCTTCTGCCTGTCCTACCTGGGACGAAAATCTGCCCCAGTCCGGTTTTGTCCCCTTGTGCTCCTGGCCCTGTGCTTCCTTTGGCCGGAAGCAACTCTGGCTGACCGGCTTTTGAGCCTGCCGCCTGCCGCGTATGTGACTTTTCTCGTCTGGCAAAAACGCTATGAGCCGGACTGGTCCCAACAGGCCGAACAATTTCCCATTATCTGGAAGGTCTTTTTGGTCTTCACCCTTTTGGTCTTTCTGGTGGGGAAAGGTGCGGCGATGGCCCAGGTGGGCTTTCCCTTCGGAATCACCATGCTCCTTTGCTCCGTCTTTCTCCTTCGGGCCCTGCGCCATGACCTTACGGTTGCCTGCCGGCCCTCCTATCAGATCGTCAACTTTCTCCTTTTGCTGGTAGTAGGCCTGTGTGCCTTTGGTCTGAGCTCCCCCCAATTTCTGGGGGCCTGCCGGGACATACTGGGCTTTTTCTACCGTCAGGTGATTGCCCCGGTACTCATCGCGTTCAGTTATCTGTTCATGGGGCTGATGCAGTTACTGATCTGGCTGTTTTCCCAACTGGGACTGCACCGTCAGGAGGCACAAGAGGAAAGCCAGGTCATCGGCGACGGTGGCCTGGATCCCCTGTTAACGCTGCGTCAGACTGCCTCTTTGCCCCAGTGGCTCACATACCTGGCAATTGCCCTGGGAACCCTTGTGACCATTTGGGTTCTCTTTCGCATCTTCCGGGCTCTGGCTGCCCGGGGAAGCGGACGGGCTGACCGGGCTCAGCCGACCCATTCCCGGCAGAGTCTGTCCCCAAGAGCATCGGATACAGAGAAAATGCCTCTCAACTCTCCCGTAGCCCACGTCCGGGCCCAATACCGAAAGTTTCTGAAACTGGCCAGAAACTACTCTCTGGGGCCGGAACCAGGAGAAACCAGCCTGGATGTGGAGAAAAAATGCCGGGGTGCTTTTGACCGGACCGCTCTTTCTCAGCTGCGACAGCTGTACCTTCTGGCCCGGTACCGGAATACGGCAGACCGGCAACAGGTGCAGGCCGCCAAAAAGCTGTATGCCAAACTGAAAGACTCCCTGCAAGACCCTGGAAAGTCATAAAAAACAGGAGACGCATTGTACACCCTGAATTTTACGAATTGGGGGAAATCCAGCGGCTCCGGCCGGAAACGCTGTCCTTTATGTCTCTGCGGTGCAGTCCACCGCCACTTTCAGGACACCCTCCCTGCGATCTTCGAACAGGTCATAAGCCTCCTGAATTCGTTTCAGAGGAAAAGTATGGGTAATCAGCGGCGTTGTGTCCACTTTTCCTGCGGCAATCAGGTCCAGAATCTCCTTACAGTGACACCCGTCTACGCCGCCGGTTAAAAACGTCAGGTTTTTCCCGTACATCTCCGGCAAAGGCAGGCTCTGGGCCTCATCATACAGAGCCACCAGAGTCACAACCCCGTTGGGTCTGGCACACTGCCAGGCCATGGTAAACGTGTCCCGGCCCCCCGCCACCTCCAGAACCACGTCGGCACCGCCGTGGTCACTGTTTTTCTTGACAAAATTGGGAAGTTCTTCCGGCCCCACGGCCAAAACTTCCGGATAAAGCCTGCGGACCAGCTCCCGCCGCCGGCTGTCCGCCTCGCAGACCAAAATCCGCTTGGGGTGATACAGCCGGACGCACTGCAAAGTACAAAGACCTGTGGGGCCCGCGCCCAAAATCAGAACGGTATCTTCCCTCCCGATGTGAGAAATTTCCGCAGCCCAATAGCCAGTGGCCAGAATGTCTCCCACAAACAGGGCTTGCAGGTCTGTGACCGTGTCGGGAATCCGGGTCAGACCTGTATCCCCATAGGGTACCCGGACATAAGCCGCCTGTCCCCCGTCAATCCGGCACCCAAGGGCCCAGCCGCCGTTGGGGTCGGTACAGTTGTTCACCCACCCCTTTTGGCAGAAAAAGCACGTTCCACAGAACGTCTCCACATTGACAACCACCCGGTCTCCCACCTGCAGGCCCGTCACATCCGCTCCCAGCTGCTCCACAATGCCCACCATCTCATGTCCTACGGTGATACCCGGTACCGCTCTGGGGACAGACCCGTGTTTGATATGCAGATCGCTGGTGCAGATACTGCTGTATGTAACTTTAACAATGGCATCCCGGCTTTGTTGTAACGTGGGCTTGGGCTTTTCCACCAAAGCAAAGTTTCCCGGCGCCACATAGGTATATGCCAACATGATGACCCTTCCTTTCCTATTTCCGTTTTTCTGCCAGGCCACACTGCCCTTCGCCGTGGATTTTCCACACAGAGCTGGCCCCGGCGCGTAGTTTGTCTCGTTTTTGTCCCTTAGCATTGGCTTGGCCGCAACCACTGGCAAAAAGACCTGGTGATGCTTGGCCGCAGCCACCGGCGAAATGACCTGGTGACGCTTGTCCGCAACCCAGACCCGGGGCAGCTGTTGAGAAGGCCGCCCGCTTGAGCCTGCCGGCGTTGAAAAATTGCAACGCCGTTGCGGAAACCACCTGACCAGGCCGATGGATATGGCTTTTATGATACCACTTTCCCACCCCAATGGATACCCCTGCAAAGCCGGATTTTTCTTTTCTACAGGCTGCCTTTCATAACTTTCCGTCATCGGTCTGCCGCCCGGACAAAATCCGGCTGGAAACATCTGAGAAGCCGCATAGGGACAAATTTCCCCAAACGAGGAACTAACTGACAAGCTCACATCCACAGCCCTGCAGGACTGTTTCTGCTTTCCCACCGTGTCCTCAAATTCCAAATCACGCTCCATCGTGCAGGCAGTTTCTGTCTTCCTCCGCCCATGTTTCTGGGCGGAGGAAGTGCTCTGTAACCTGGTAGGTGGTTTTTTCCTTTCTGGTTCCTATTCCTGTGTTCGGTGCCACTCCACCCCGGAGGGGCCACTGCCATTGCCACACCTGGAAATTCTGGTGTTAACGGCAGGAAACAACACCCGGGGCTGGAAGCAATATCTGCGGCAGCAAGCAATACCTATGGCAGCAAGCAATACCTATGGCAGAAAGCAGCACCTGTGGTAGCAAGCAACACCCATCGCTGGCTCCTGCAGCTTTCCAGGAAAAACCTCCGTCCCAGAGCAGGGCGGAGGTTTTTCTCTGCAAAGACAGCCTTATAAAGACCTGCGCAATTTGACAATGGTCACGTTGATTTCTCCTTCTCTGGCATCCGCGGAGCCATTGTAATTCAGCAAAAACGTAGTATCTGTAGGCGCACGCAAAATAATATAGGCCGATCCGCAGGCGCTGGAACCATTGGCACTGGTGGCAAAATAGATTCCCGTCTCCAAATGAGCAGTCCCATTATAAAAAGGTGTAACCTGCATGTAATTCGGGGCAGGAAAAACTGCCGAAACTTTATAGGAGATCAGATAATATCCGGCAGTCAGATTGACTTGTTGGTTGTTGGTCAAAGTGATATTGCCGGAAGGATCCGGGACATCCTGGAACAGGGATATGGTGGTTCCCTTAATCAAAAGGTATTGGGTATTGATAAATGAGGCAAACACATCGTCCGGAATTTCTCCCGTGGGGCCCTGAGGTCCTGTGGGTCCGGTAGCGCCTGTGGCTCCGGTAGCACCTGTGGCTCCGATCGGGCCGGTTGGACCCGTAGGGCCAATAGGCCCTGTTGCCCCCGTAAGCCCTGTGGGGCCTGTCGGGCCAGTTGCCCCTGCGGGAATCACAAAGTCCAAAACTGCCTGGGACGACGTGCCCGCATTCACCACCTGTGGCGCAGAGCCGGGCGCTCCGGCAAAGACCGCCCCCACTTCTATAGTAGCCGCCTGGCCCGTTGGACCCGTAGGGCCAGTAGGCCCCACTTCCCCTTCCGAACCCGTCCGCCCCGTCGAACCGGCAGGGCCAGTAGGACCGGCAGGGCCGGCAGGTCCCGTTGCCCCTGCGGGAATCACAAAGTCCAAAACTGCCTGGGACGACGTGCCGGTATTCACCACCTGTGGCACAGAACCGGGTTCCCCGGCAAACACCGCGCCTACCTCGATCGTAGCCGCCTGGCCCGTTGGACCCGTAGGGCCCGTAGGACCTGCTGCTCCCTCCGGGCCAGTCGGTCCAGTTGCTCCGGTCAGGCCGATCGGGCCAATCGGCCCTCCCGCCGGGCCGGTTGCTCCCGTCGGGCCGGTTGCTCCCATAGGACCCGTTGCACCCGTAGGACCTACGGGGCCTACGGGACCATCCTGTCCCGGATCTCCTTTGGGCCCTGTGGGCCCCACCACCGGATATCCCCCTATGTAACCGTGGCACATACAATAAAACGGACAAGCGTTACAATCTCCGCAAGGATACTTCTCCCGTCGGTCCACGTATCATCCCCACTTTCTCACAATACTTTACTCCATACTATTCCGTGTGGGGTCTTTTGGCGCCTGCCTGTGTCAACTTTTTTTCTTGCGGAAATGCATACAAAGTCCTCTTCTCCAGATGCACAATGGGAAACCTGCAATGCTTTGCAGGAAATACACGCACCTGTCAGTCCAAAGCCTGACGCTTGGTACAAACCGTGTAGGAATTACGCTGCCTTTCTCCCTCGCCGTATCCACCCTGGAGCCGCTCATTTCACCCTCTGCCGGCGAAAGTGGGAATTTCTAAAAAGCCGGATGACATTTGTCATCCGACTGCATTCTACCGGGAAGTCAGGCGCCCCACTTCCGGAATGGAAAGATGGTTCCCTGCTGCAGGACACGTCTGTCCCTGGGAAAGCCAGCCCAGACGTGCTTCCGCTCTCTGCCCGGTTCTCCCACTGAGGCAGTCGCCCCTGCAGGAGAACCGGACCGGCAGAAGCTTGTCTTCTTCAGGCCGGATCTTTGTCTTCGAATACCGCTTTCGACACATCTGCCGGGTGGCCGCACAGGTTTTCCAGATCCTTCCCATTGCCGGAAAATACGCTGCCTGCAAATGTAATCTCCATATCCGTCGGTACATTTTCCAGCCGCACCGCCGTTCCGTTATTCCGAAATACATTGTTTTGGTACAGGCTGTCGTGGGCGCTCTGGCCGGTGCTGTTAAAATGGAACCCAATCTGATTCCCGGTAAACTCACAGGTGTCCACACTGACCCAGGCCTCGCCGTATCCCAGCACGCCTGTCCTCCAGTCAGTAAACCGGCACCTCTCGGCACGACAGGACTCAGAGGCGGAAATCCCTACGCCGCCGCCACTGCCCACAAAGTCAATGTCATAGAAATATGTAATCCAATAGGCCTTCTGGGTAGCTACCTGCACAGTATCGGTAAAGGCAGTCCGCTCCGTCCCGTCCGTACAGCCGTAGAAAGAATAAGAGCGGCCTTCCAGTTTCAGCTTACCGGTATAAGTCACAGGCGGCAGATAGACGAGAACCTCATCCTGCCGGTCCGTTTCTTCTTCTATCTGCTCTAAAAGGCTTTGCAGCTGCTCCATGGTTTCCATGGGATATTCCCGATAGTCATAGCGATAGGTATGAATCAGGGTCACATTCATAGTTTGCCGGACCTGAATCCGGTCTCCGTTCTTCATGTGCAACGTCCACACAACCCGGGGGTTGCCGCAGTCTCCGGTAAACTCCAAAACAGAAACCATGGCTGCATCCGGGGAATAGCTGTCCCGAACGACCGGCTCTTCCGCCGTAAGGGAGGAAGCGCCTTCCGGGTCTTGCTCTACCTGAACCTCCACCGCTTCTACCAGCTGGGAAAATTCCTCCCATCCATCTGCGCCGGTATCTTTATAATTGACATACAGCCGGGACGGCCAGCGGGTCACATCCTCCGCCCGTCCGGACTGATAGATTTCCGGCGCCGGCTGGCACCGGTTTCCCGGCCAGGCCACCAGAATCTGATAGACCGTTCCCCCCTTGGCCGTATACAGGATTTCTCCCATTCCGTCGAAAACCTCCGGCCGCAAGGCAAAAAATCCCCCCAGAGCGGCAGCCGCCCCCAGAACAAGGACCAGAAGTCCGACCAGTACCTTCTTCCGGCGCGGTACCGGACTTTTCACTTGTTTTCTGCTCCGAAGATTTTGGGCGCAATAAGGGCAAAAATCTGCCTTTTCCGGCAAATTTGCGCCGCAATGTGGACAAAGATTCTTCAATTTGGGTTCCTCCCGTTTTACCAGCTATTCCATCACAGCTTGCGAAATCTTAATGGGCTGATTGCTCCGATTGTCAATGTCCGTCCCGTTACCCCGGAACACACAGCCTCCAAAATCCAGCGCTACCTCCGTAGGTGGATTTTCCAGCAAAACACCGGTCTCATTTTCCGTAAAGATATTGTCCTGAAACTGGGTGTAAGCAGCTCCGGTACCTGCAGAATTTAAATGGATTCCCACCTGGTTGTTGGCAAACTCGCAGGCGTTCACATTGACCCACGCTTCGCCATGGCCCAGAACCCCCGTCTTCCAGCCGGAAAATCTGCACGCTTCCGCCCGGAATCGGGCAGAGGCCAACACGCCTGCTTCTCCGTCCCCGCCAAGAAAGTTTATCCCGTTGACATTGGTAATCCCGGAATCCGGGCAGGTCACCTGGACGGTATCTGTAAAGGTGGTCTGCATCCCCGCTTCCTGGCTGCCGTAAAGATTGATGGGCCGATTTTCCAGGGTGATGCCCCCTTCATAAACCACCGGCGGCAGATACAGGTTAACCACATCCGGAACGGCAATTTCCCGGCCAATCCGGTCGATCAGAGCCTGTAGCTCCTCCACCGTATCCATGGGGTAGTCCGTATAGGAGAATTCCCAGGTTCGGATTGGGGTAATCACAAGGTCCTGGCGCAGCCGGATGGTGTCCCCGTTTTTCATTTCCAAGGTCCAGAGCAGCTGCGCGGAACTGCTCCGGCCTGTAAAATCCAAACCGGAGACCAGAGCTGCCTCCGGCGCAAAGTCCGCAGGAGCCGGAGCAGAGCAGACCATGGGGCTGGGGCTGTCCTCCGGCTGTAAAAATTCCACACGGACCCGGTCCGCTTTCTGTAAAAATATCTGGCCGGCATTGGCCCCTGTCTCCATATGGTTGATACACAGCCGGGAGAACAAACGGTATGTCTGGTCCCGCTCCGCCTCTGCCTGAATCTCTGGCAGAGGGGTAAACCGGTCGTTAGCGGTGGCCAACACCAGCTGATAGGTACCGTCCTCGTCAGTATAAATTACCTGGCCGTAGCTGTCATAGTTTTTGGGCCTGATAGCCAGGAAGGTCCCCAGTGCCGCCATGGCCACCAGGATAACCGCCAGCACAATCTTCACCGGCGCTATACGCACCAGAATTCGGGGCGGGCAGACAGTCTGCCGCGGCTGGACACTTTGGGCACAAAACAGGCAAAAATGGGCCTGCGCCGGTAGCTGTTTCCCGCAATGTGGACAAAGTTTTTCCATGTTTCCCACTTACAGGGCCTCCATGAGACGCAATACGTTTTTATATCGTCTTTGGGGATTGACATGGGTACACCGCTCCACTACGCGGCCCAGACGTCCTTCCGCCAATTTCCGGGACGGATGGCGGCCAGTAAGCATCACATTGATTAAAATTCCCAGGGAGTAAATATCCGTCCGAATATCCGACTGGGACAGGCCGTACTGTTCCGGAGCGGCAAAGCCGGTGGTTCCCAGAATCTGCGTGTCGTTGTCATGCTCCGGCTTGTGCAGCCGGGCTGCGTCAAAGTCAATGAGAACCGCTTCGCTTCCCCGCAAGACCACATTTTCTGGTTTCACATCCCGGTGAACTGCGCCAATGGTGTGTAAAACCCAAAGGGCTTTGCACAGCTGGGATACAATTTTTCGGGTCTCTTCCGGGGAAAACAGAGCCTCTTGTAACAGACTGCCCAGATTGTCCCCTTCAATGTACTCTTCCAACACCAAATTCTCCGTGCCTCGGGAAGCCACCTCGTAAACCATGGGAAGGTTCGGACAGGTATAATCCAACAGTTTTTCATAGACCTCGGGATTTCCCGTAAACTGCCGGCAGATTACCTGCTTTCCTGTGGCCTTGTGCCGAATCAGTCGCACACTTCCCCGTGTGCTTTGCTTGAGCAACCGAACCGGTACGAACGTCTCTTGCAACGTAGTCTCCAACCAAGCATACATTGTCATCACCCCAAAAAAACACACCCTATGCACCGGGCATATTGTATCAGCCCGCAAGGTGTTGTAAATTGAGTATATAGAAATTTCCCATAAATGTAAAGAGGAGGCGCTCAGAGGTGCACAGTAAGAATACGGATGATTTGTGCCAGGAACTGATGGAGAAGGACAACCTGGATTCTTATTTACAAACGAACTGCACACAATTCCTCCACCAGGATATCGCTGAGCTGTTGACCGCCTTGTATGACAAAAAATCCATTTCCAAGGCGGCTCTGGCCCGAGAGTCCGGAATGAGCGAAGTCTATTTGCATCAAGTCTTTTCCGGCCGGCGCAGGCCCTCACGGGACCGGATTTTGTGCCTGTGTATCGGACTGAACGCCACTCTGGAAGAGACCCAGCTGCTTCTGAAACGGGCAGGTTATGCCCAGTTGTACCCTAAGTTGCAGCGGGATGCCATTGTGATCCATGGGTTAATTCATCATACTCCATTGACGGTAATTAACGACAACTTGTTTGCACGAAATGAAAAAACACTCTTTTAAAGCCGGTTTTTTGCCGGCTCTGCCTTTCTTCCGTTGTTGTTTGCTCAACCCCGGATGCGTTTTCCGTTTCCCTGCCGTTGGAGGCGGACTTTCTCTGGGCGCACCGTACGACGCCTTCTTTTTAAGAGCCGTCTACTGACCACTGGGGGAAATTTCCCCAGGAAAAAACTTGTCCTTTGTACATAGACAAGCACTATGCCCCGGGCCTGTGCCTGCGGCCGGGTTTATGGCCGGCCACCGATACAATACCGGGCTTTTGGTCCCGGTACGGCCCCCTGCCTGCGGAAACAGTCTGCAGAAAGCCGAGCCTCCGGCTCCCGGCCTGCAGGCCGGTATTCGCCCTACATCAGACGGAAGGAGGAACTTTTCGCCGATTTGGTAAAACAGGAAATCCCAAAGGAACCACAAACAAGGAGTGAAATTGCGTACTATGAATAAACGAATTCTTTCGGCACTGACGGTGCTCTGCCTGGTACTGACTCTGTTGCCGGTTACGGCCCTTGCCAGCGGCGGCGCGGCAAACCGTGGCAACTTTGTCACCGACTTTCAGGAATTTGACCACAGTAGCGGCTGGACCCCTGTTTCCAGCCCGGAAGATCTCAGTAACATCCGCAACGATTTAAGCGGGAATTACTACCTGACCGGAGATATTGATCTGTCCGGTTATGAAAACTGGGAGCCCATTGGCACCCAAAGTGCGCCCTTTACCGGCATGCTGGACGGCTGCGGCTATGTGATCCGCAACCTGACCATCGCCGGCCGGAACGGCAGAAGCGATTTTGGCCTGTTCGGAGCTGTAAAGAACGCCCAGATTGTAGACCTGGGGCTGGAAAACGTGGACATTGACGTAGACAGTGACACCCAGGGCAGTCGCACAATTTCCAACGTAGGCGGTCTGATCGGCTATGCCGCCAATTCCAGCGGTTCGGCTGTCATTGTCATGAACTGCTATGTAACCGGCGACATTTCCTTTAACTCCTCGGGAGAGCTCTACGGCTACGCAGGCGGCCTGATCGGCAGAACCAGCCTGACCCGCTACAGCAGCTACTATGGAGCAAGTGCGCTGGTTTCCGCCAGCTATAACCGGGCCAATATCACTGCCAGCGGTTACTCCTGCGGCATCTATGCCGGCGGCCTTGTGGGCTATGTTGGCGGCAGCGACGAGTCCAGCCGTCTGGGCGTCCAGTATGCCTTCAATACCGGCAACGTGACCACCTATGCCTTTTTGGAAACCTCCAATGCCGGTGGCTTAATCGCCAGCAACAATGCCAACACATCCGTCTATTCCTGCTACAATTCCGGCAATTTGTTTGCAACTGGCGGACAGGGGCTGGGTGGCTACGACCGGTCTTCCTATGTGGCCGGCGGTCTGGTAGCTGACAACAACGCCACTTTGATGCTCAGTGAGTCCTACAACTATGGCGACGTGGAAGCTGCCAATTCCGAATCCACCAACGACTGCGACGTCATTGCCGGCGGTCTTTTGGGTGAAGGCACCTATGAGACTGGCGTGGACAACTGCTACAATGCCGGTGACGTCAGCGCTGAAGGCAACTATGGCGCCGCCCGTGCCGGTGGCCTGGCAGGCCTGATTCACGCCATAGGAGAAGACTACAACCTCAGACAAGGCGCCTACTTCACCGACAGCTTCATCCTGGCTTCTTCTGTAGCGGTCTGGGGCCGGGCAGATGTGTCTCAGGCAGCTCTCGTCTATACCACGGATGCCGAAGAAGGCAAGTGGGTAGACAACGGCATCGGCAACGTATGGCAAGACGGTACAAAAGACACCGTGACCAAGAATACTGCCATCGCCGCAGATGACATTGCCGGCGGCGCCGAGGACAATGCCAAAGGCGGCAAAATTACCCGGTCAGACGCCAAGGAGCTGAGCACCTACACGCAAAAGGGATGGAACGAAGGGGACATCTTCTGGATGGCAGTTCCTGACTGCGCCTATCCTCAGCTGTTCTTCCAGACAGAAACCCTGGGCTACACCGGTGGTATCGTTCGGGGCGTTCTGGGCGGCAGCGCTGCCATTTTGGAAGAGAACCCCAGGCTGGGAGATACCCTTCATGTCAATACAGACGGTTTGACTGTTACGCCCAGCGAGGCGGAAATGGGCGAGTTGTCCTATCAGTGGACCCGAAACGGCACAGCCATTTCTGACGCCACCGGTGATACTTATCTCACCACTGCCCAGGATGTGGGCCAGGCCCTGGGTGTTACCGTGACTGCCGCCAACTGCAGCGGCAGCGTGACCGCTCCCGCCGTCACCGTAGGCAAAGGCACTTATACCGGTACCGCAGAGCTGACCCAGAGCATCCGGGTAGGCGCACCCGGCACCGTGACCGTAGATCTGCGGGGACTGGTTCCCGATGCTGCCAACCCTGTTTACACCTATGAGGGCAAAACCGATGAGGACAACATGCTGGGCGAGCCTGCTGTCTCCGGTTATACTCTGACGGTACCCTACCATCAGGTAGAAGCGGCAGAAAAAACTGCCACCATCTCCCTGACCATAACCTCCGACACCTATGAGCCAATCACCGCCACGGTGATTCTCCGCTCCGTCAGCAAAGAAGCACTTCCGGCTGACGCTCTGGTGTGCCAGGACGCTGCGGTAACCTACAACGGACAGAGCCAGGCCATCGGCCAGGCCAGTGTTTCCGGCGACTTTACGGGAGGAGCGTTTACCTACACCTACCGCTATACGGCAGAAGGGTATGACAGCACCACCCCGCCTGTCAACGCCGGTACCTATACAGTCACTGTGACAGCGGAAAATGACGACTATCTGGGCACGGCTACTGCTACTTTTACCATTGCGCCCAAACCGCTGACCGATGCAATGCTGACCGTTGCCGCTGCTACTTACTCTGGAAAGAGCCAGACACCGGTTCTCACTGTTACCGACGGGGAAACGAGTCTGAAAGAGGGAACCGACTACCTGTCCCAGACCCCGGCGCAGAAGGATGCCGGCACCTATCCGGTGGAAATTGCCGGTACCGGCAACTATACCGGCTCTGCCCAGGCCTCTTTTGTCATAGACCCCAAAGATATTTCCGGCGCCCTGATCACCCTGGCCCAGGACGGCTTTGTCTATACCGGCAAGCCGGTGGAGCCTAAGATTTCCGCCGTAAGTGCAGACGGTGTTTCCCTGACAGAGGAAGATTATACGGTAAGCTACCAGAATAACGTGGAAGTGGGCACCGCCACCGTGACAGTGACTGCCAAAGAGGGCGGCAACTTCACCGGTTCTGCCACCAAGGAATTTTCCATTATTGAATCCGAGTTCTACTTCTCCGTCTCTGCCCCGGCCACTATGGTAGTGGGCCAGAAAGCGGAAGCCGCTACCACTCTGGCAGGCGTGGAAACCGCTCAGACATATGACCATGCTCTGATTCTGGTAGACGTTACCGGACCTGAGGGCAGCGCGCCCCAGGTGCTGGCTACGGATACAGAAGGCCATTCCTTTAATCTGGCCGAGACCAAGCAGTGGGGTCCCGACAGCGGATTCCAGGTAAAGGCCAGTTACAGCGCCACCACACCTCTGAGTTTGTCCTTTGACAAAGCCGGTACCTATACTGCCGCCTTTACCCTGGTAGACCTGGACAACGAAAAGCAGGTTCTGGGTTCCGGGTCCTTTACCGTGACGGTAGAAGACGCCTATACCTTTACCCTGGAAGCGCCCGACTCCATGCGGCCGGAAACCAAGGCAGAAGCCAAAGTCACTTTAACCGGCGATGCCAATGCCCCCACCTATGACCATGCCCTGATCCTGGTGGAAGTCACAGGTCCGGAAGGCAGCAAACCCCAGGTGCTGGCTACCGATACGCAGGGCAATACCTTTAACCTGGCCGAAACCAAACAGTGGGGTCCCGACGGCGGGTTCCAGGTAAAGGCCAGTTACAGCGCCACCACACCTTTGAGCTTGTCCTTTGATAAAACCGGTACCTATACCGCCACCTTCACCTTGGTGGATCTGGATCAGGATAACCGGGTTCTGGGCTCCGGAGAAAAGACCATCCAGGTCCGCACTCCCAGCTCCGGCGGTGGCAGTGCCACTTCCTACGTCATTACAGTAGAGAGCAGCCAACACGGAAGCGTGTCCAGTAGCCGCGTTCGGGCCACTTCCGGCACCACCGTCACGTTAACGGTCACGCCGGACGAAGGATATGGCCTGGACACCCTGACCGTCAAAGACCAGAAAGGCAATGACGTGAAGCTGACCCGGCAGGGAGCAGGCAAGTACACCTTCACCATGCCTTCCTCTCAGGTGCGTGTAAACGCCACCTTTACCCAGGAAGCGGAAGAAAGCACCCTGCCCTTCGCAGATGTGGCTGTCAGCGACTGGTTCTACGATGCGGTCGCTTACGTCTATGAAAAGGAAATCATGTCCGGCACCAGTACCACCCGCTTCTCTCCGGATACGCCTCTGACCCGGGCACAGATCTGCCAGGTTCTGTACAACCTGGAAAAGGCCACTGCCGTTTCTCAGAGTGCTTTCTCCGATGTAGCGGAAGATGCCTGGTATGCCGATGCCGTTAACTGGGCGGCCGCAAAGCACCTGGTACAGGGCTACGGCAATGGGAAGTTCGGTCCGGAAGACATTGTCACCCGGGAGCAAATGGCGCAGATTCTGTACAACTACGCCAAGATGAAGGGCTATGACCTGTCACCCAAGGGAGATATCACCCTTTTCCCGGATGCACAGGCAGTCTCCGATTGGGCCAAGGAAGCCGTAACCTGGGCCGTAGGCTCCGGTCTGCTGGGCGGCAGAACCAGCGGCGTTCTGGATCCCACCGGTACGGCAACCCGGGCAGAAGTTGCCCAGATCCTCTGGAACTTCTGTGAAAAAGTTGTCAAGTAACCTTCCTTCCCCATATTTACAGGGTGCTGCCTTTTGGCAGCACCCTGTTTTCTGTTTTGGTGAATTATACTGTCAAGAGCAACAGTTTAGGGAAATAAACGGGAATCTCAAAGTCCTGCGGCGTAAGGGAAAGAACCACGGCAAAACAACCCCCCGGCTTCTCACCTGTCCGTCAGGAAATGGCCTGTAAAATCTCTTCTGCCGTCTTGCCTGCCAGGCCCAAACGCTCCAGGGTTCTGCCTTTCGTCCGGTAGTCAATGCCGGTCATGACGCAAAGCAGCTCCAAAATGGAATCCATGACCGGTGTGGGAACTCCCACCACCCTGGCCAGCATGGTCATGGGCACAAGGCCCGTGGGCAGATCTTCAAAAATATACCGGTGATTCAGGGTGTTGGGACCCAATACATTGGTGTAAGCCGGCGTATTGCGCATGGCCTCAAACAGGTTGGCCCCTTCTACATGATAGGTAATATGGAGCCATTCCTTCACCGAAATCAATTCCATGCCAAACTTTCTGGCAATTGCCCGCCGCTCCTGGTCCATGGCCTCTACCACAGTCCCAATGGAGGGGGTAAAGCCTTCTTTGAAATAGTGGAAGTCTTCCGGCTCTTCCACCCGGGTAATATTGAGAACCGTAGGTGCCGGATGGTTGACAGGCGCCATATTGCCCAGGCTGGTATAGAGCACATGTTTCTGGGGAATAAAGTGGGGGTACACCTCTGCCAGAACCTGGCATACGCTCTGAGCCTGACCGGCAGGAATGGTGGCCAGAGCAATTTCACTTTTGATACCTGTAAAATTCACCGTCCCCGGCGTATAGCTGCGGCAGGTGCAAACTAAATCCTGTGTCTCCGCAATGACAGGGCAGTCCTTCACCCCGTGTTCCCGTAACACATTGCGAAATTCCAATGCACCGCAGGTAGCGCCCGGGTTCAGGACCACCAGCTGGTCCGGCCGGATATAGGGGGCAATTTTTTCCGCCACATCCGCGTGATCACAGCTGAGGGTGCAGACCATAATCACTTGGCAGCCTTCAATGGCCTCCGCCGGGTCCAAAGTTGCCAGGGCAATGGGGAACCGGCCTGTCAGTTCGCCGGTACTGACAATTTCCCCCGCCTTTTGAAGGCCTGCAATTTTTTCCGGATCTGTGTCATACATCTGTACGGCAAAGCCCGCCCGGCTGGCCAGAACGGCGATGGCATGCCCGGCGCTGCCGGACCCCAAAACGGCATATTTCTGGACTTGATTCATAGATGATCTCCTCTTTTCCAAATAAATACTGGGAAACTCCCCTAAAATCAGCAAACTTTGCCTATAGTGTACCATAACCGGCCCTGAGTGAAAAGGGGCATGTTCCGAAAGACGCGGGAATCCTGGCCCCGGGAGCCGGAAACCTGTCCCGAAGCCGGGAGCCTGCCCCGAAGCTGGGAACCCCTCCCGAGGCTGGGAGCCTGCCCCGAAGCCAGGAATCTCTCCCGAAGCCGGGCGTAGGCCGAAAAACTGCCCTGGGCCGACGGCGGCAGCCCTGCCGGAAGAAGCCGGGATTTTGCACGCCCTTATGTAAGCCTATTTTCTTTTGGGGAAAACTGTAGTATGCTAAAAATAGATAAGCAGTGAAAAGGAGGCATTGACTATGAAACTGACATTTTACGGCGCGGCCAAAGCCGTCACAGGCAGCTGCCACTGCGTGAGCTGTAATGGCCGAAAACTTCTCATTGACTGCGGCTTGCAGCAAGGGAAAGATGAATGGGACAATGCCGATCTCCCCTTTGTCCCCAGCCTGATTGACGACGTTATCGTCACCCATGCCCATATTGACCACACCGGTCGGATTCCCCTCCTGGTCAAACAGGGATTCCGGGGCCATATCTACTGCACCCGGCTGACCGGGCAGCTTATGAGTATTATGTTGCGGGACTCCGCCCACATTCAGCAAAGCGATGCCAAGTGGCAAAATCAGAAACACAAGCGGTCCGGTCAGCCTATGGTGGAGCCATTGTACACCCTGGAAGACGTGGAAAAGGCCATGGAGCTGGTGGTTCCCATGGAATACGGACAGCGATTTCCGTTGGACTCCCAGATTTCTGCCCGCTTTACGGACGCCGGACACCTGCTGGGCTCTGCCAGTGTAGAGCTTTGGCTGACAGAACAGGGTCAGACCCGCAAGCTGGTCTTTACCGGTGACCTGGGCAATGTCAATCAGCCCATTATCCGAGACCCCCAGCCGGTCTATGGCGCGGATTTTCTGGTGACAGAAAGCACCTACGGCGACCGGGTCCACGAAGATCAGGGCAGCTACACCCAGGCGCTGGCCCAGCTGATCGACCGGACTTTGGGCGGCGGCGGCAATGTGGTCATCCCCTCTTTTGCCGTAGGGCGTACCCAGGAGCTCCTGTATTTTATGCGGGAAATGAAAGAACAAAATTTGGTCAAAAGCGTTCCCGATTTCCAAGTGTGTGTAGACAGTCCCCTGGCCAATGAGGCAACCCGCATTTTTTCAGGAGATCTGCGGGGCTATCTGGACGAGGAAGCACTGGAAGCCATTCGGGACCGGGATCTGTTCACCTTCTCCAATCTGCGCCTGATTGCTACCAGTGACGCTTCCAAAGCCCTCAATGAGGACCCGACACCGAAAGTCATTATTTCCGCCTCCGGCATGTGTGATGCCGGCCGGATTCGCCACCATCTGAAACACAATCTCTGGCGGCGGGAGTGCGCCGTGGTGTTTGTGGGCTATCAGGCGGAAGGTACTTTGGGCCGTATGCTTCTCGACGGAGTCAAGCATGTTAAGCTTTTCGGCGAGGAAATTGCCGTCAACGCCCAGATTGTCAACTTTAAGGGCCTGTCCTCTCACGCGGATCAGCCCCATCTGCTGGCCTGGGCCCAAAATTTTGACCCGGCTCCCATTCACACCTTTGTGGTCCATGGCCAGCCGGAAGCCGCGGAAACTTACAGTCAGCTTCTCAATTCCCACCGGATTCCCGCTCACGTTCCCGACTATCTGGAGGAATATGATTTGCTGGAGGACCGGATTGCGCGCCCCGGCAGCCGGCCCAAGAAACCCAAATCTGCCTCTGTGACTGTCTTTGCCGCCTCTCCCGCTTTCCGCCGTCTGGAGCAGACTGCACACAAATTGCTGGAAGTGGTAGAGCACAACCGGGGTGGCACCAACAAAGATCTGGCAAAATTTACCGATCAAATTCGGGCCCTTATCGAAAAGTGGGACCGTTAGACCTGCAAGGCGGATTTCCTTACCAAAAAGAATGGACATGGGTGCACCTTGCACCATGGAAGAAAGCAGCAAGGCCGCCTCGCCGGTCCCTGACGCAAGAGCGGCAATTGTGCCTTTTTCGCTCCTGACAAAAGGGACGGTGAGACTCTCTATGCCCCCGGCAAAAGCGGGGCATCTACACCGCCGCGACCGCAAATCACCCCGGCCTTTCTCACCCGGTCAGGAAGCCCGGGCAGACGGAATTGTCCGTCTGCCCGGGCTTTTCCCGCGGCCTTGCCCCTGAGATTTTTTCCGGTCCGGCCTCCCGGTTGTATCCCAAACCCCACGGGGCAAGGGGAAAAATTAGACAAAATAGCCAAGCTGGGATGGTCAATTTTCGTCTGGGCCTACCACAAAATATAGTGTTTGGGTGTTGACTTTACCACAAAATATCGTATTATAGAAGAGGACATTCTCTAAGGCTTTCAAAGGGGGGAAACCATTTGGAAATTTCCGGACTGCAAAAACTGACCCTTCTGGACTTTCCGGGCCGGACCGCCTGTACGGTCTTTACCGGCGGCTGCAATCTGCGCTGCCCCTTTTGTCACAATGCCTCTTTGGTGGTCCATGCTCCACCGGACCCTATTGACCAGGAACAATTCTGGGCGTTTTTAAAGAAACGGCAGGGGCTTCTGGACGGGGTATGTGTCACCGGCGGGGAGCCCCTGCTTCATGGGGATTTGCCTGCCTTTCTGGAACAAATCCGGAGCCTGGGATATGCCGTCAAGCTGGACACCAACGGTACCTTTCCGGACCGACTCAAACAGGTGCTGGATGCCGGCCTGGTTGACTATGTAGCCATGGATCTGAAAAATTCCCCCGAAAAGTATCCGGAAACCTGCGGCATATCCGATCCGGCCCTGCTGGAAAAGGTGGGCGAAAGCGTCCGGCTGCTTAAGGCACAGACCCGGATCGACGTGGAGTTTCGCACCACGTTGGTGGCCCAGTATCACACATTGGAAGATATCCGGGCCATTGGCCGGTGGCTCGCCGGCGCCCCACACTATTTTTTACAGCGGTTCGTCGATTCCGGCGACTTGATTGCCTCCGGCCTGTCGGAAGTTCCTCCGGCGGAGGCCACCCGCTTTTTACAGGAAATACAATCCTCAGTTCCCGCAGCTGCCCTGCGTGGATATTGAGTCCACAACGCCAGAATACAAAAGGAGATTTGCCATGTATCAGGTTATGAAACGGGACGGAAAAGTCGTGGACTTTACCCTTTCCAAAATTACCAACGCCATTAAACTGGCCTTTGAGGCTCAGGAAGTGGAATATCATCCCTCTGTCATCGACTTTTTGGCACTGAAGGTAACAGCTGATTTTGCCCCCAAGGTCAAAGACGGCCTCATTGCCGTAGAAGACATCCAGGACAGCGTGGAGTCTGTGCTGGTGCAGGCCGGCTACAGCGACGTGGCCAAGGCCTATATTCTTTATCGCCGGCAGCGGGCAAAGCTCCGGGAAGTGAAGAATACCATTCTGGACTACAAAGAACTGGTGGACAGCTATGTGAAAATCAGCGACTGGCGGGTCAAAGAGAACTCTACGGTCACCTATTCCGTAGGCGGCCTGATTCTCTCCAACTCCGGCGCCATTACCGCCAACTACTGGCTCAGTGAAGTCTATGACGACGAAATCGCCAATGCCCACCGGAACGCGGACATTCATATCCACGATCTGTCCATGCTTACCGGATACTGCGCCGGATGGTCCTTAAAGCAGCTGATCCAGGAGGGATTGGGCGGCGTCACAGGAAAGATCACCTCCGCACCGGCCAAGCACCTGGCCACCTTGTGCAATCAGATGGTCAACTTCCTGGGCATTATGCAGAACGAGTGGGCCGGTGCCCAGGCCTTTTCCTCTTTTGACACCTATCTGGCGCCCTTTGTCAAAACGGACAACCTGAGCTACGATCAGGTGAAAAAATGTATTGAGTCCTTTGTCTACGGCGTCAACACCCCCTCCCGGTGGGGTACCCAGGCTCCCTTCTCCAACATCACCCTGGACTGGACGGTTCCCAACGACCTGGCGGAGCTGCCGGCCATTGTAGGCGGCAAGGAGATGGACTTCTGCTATAAAGACTGCAAAAAAGAGATGGACATGGTCAACAAAGCCTTTATTGAGATCATGATTGAAGGCGACGCCAACGGCCGTGGCTTCCAGTACCCCATCCCCACCTACTCCATCACCCGTGACTTTGACTGGTCTGAGACAGAGAACAACAAGCTGCTCTTTGAAATGACCTCCAAATACGGTACCCCCTATTTCTCCAATTACATCAACAGCGATATGGAGCCCAGCGACGTGCGCAGCATGTGCTGCCGGCTGCGGCTGGACCTGCGGGAACTGCGGAAGAAATCCGGCGGCTACTTTGGCTCCGGAGAGAGCACCGGCTCCGTCGGCGTGGTCACCATCAATATGCCCCGGATCGCCTATCTGGCAGAAGACGAAGGGGATTTCTACCGCCGGCTGGACAAGCTGATGGATATTTCCGCCCGCAGCCTGAAGGTGAAGCGGACCGTCATTACCAAGCTGCTGAACGAGGGCCTCTATCCCTATACCAAGCGGTATCTGGGCACCTTCGACAATCACTTCTCCACCATCGGTCTGGTGGGTATGAACGAAGCCTGCCGGAACGCCAAATGGCTGGGAAAAGATTTGACAGACCCCGCCGCCCAGGCCTTCACCAGAGATGTGCTCAACCACATGCGGGATCGGCTGGCAGACTACCAGGAACAGTACGGTGACCTGTACAATCTGGAAGCCACCCCTGCCGAATCCACCGCCTACCGGCTGGCCAAGCACGACGTGAAGCGGTTCCCCCATATTATCACCGCCTCGGAAGAGGGCGGAACTCCTTACTACACCAATTCCTCCCATCTGCCTGTGGGGTATACGGACGATTTGTTCTCCGCCATGGATATTCAGGACGAGCTGCAGACCCTGTACACCTCCGGCACCGTCTTCCACGCCTTTATCGGCGAAAAGTTGCCCGACTGGAAGAGTGCAGCCAACCTGGTACGGAAAATTGCCGAAAACTATCGGCTGCCCTACTATACCTTGTCCCCCACCTATTCCGTATGTAAGGATCACGGCTATTTGGCCGGCGAACACTACACCTGTCCGGAATGCGGCAACCCCACAGAGGTCTACAGCCGGATCACCGGCTACTACCGGCCGGTGCAGAACTGGAATGACGGCAAGGCCAAAGAGTTTAAGGACCGGAAGCTCTATAATATCGGTGCCTCCATTGCCAAACACCCGGAACTGGACGGTGCCCATCCCTCTGTAGCCACGGGGACCGAAGGGCAGCTGACCGTGCTGTCCCAGCCGGAACCGGAACAGGAAAAACTGATCCTCTTTGCCACCAAGACCTGTCCCAACTGTAAAATGGCGGAGCAGTTCCTGCAGAAAGCCGGCGTTGCCTATGACAAGCTCATCGCCGACGAAAACCCGGACCTGGTGGCCCAATACGGCGTAAAGCAGGCCCCTACCCTGATTTCCATTCACGGGCAGGCCTTTGACCGAATTGCCAACGTCTCCAATATTAAAAAGTTTACTCAGGCCCTGCATTAAAAAAGGGGCGCCGGAGGGCGCCCTTTTTCTTTACCTACAAAACAGGAGGAACTTGCCACTATGTATGACATCCTTATTATTGGCGCCGGCCCTGCCGGCCTGACTGCCGCCCTGTACGCCCGCCGGGCGGACAAGCAGGTGTTGGTTCTGGAAAAAGAGACGTTCGGAGGACAGATTACCTACTCCCCCAAAGTGGAAAATTATCCCGGTACCCTGGAAATGAGCGGCAGCGCTTTCGGAGAACAGCTGCTGGAACAGGTTCTCTCCCAAGGGGCCGAAGTGGAACTGGAAGAAGTGCAGTCTGTAGCGCTCCAGGCCGACGGTACCTTTCTGGTACAGACCGACTGTCAAAGTCACGAGGCCCGCAGCGTAATTGTCGCCGCCGGCTCCAAACACCGCCAGCTGGGACTGGACCACGAAAACCAGTGGATTGGCAACGGGATCTACTATTGTGCTGTGTGCGACGGAGCCTTTCAGGCTGGTCAGGAGGTAGCCGTCATCGGCGGCGGCAACACAGCCCTTCAGGATGCCGTCTTTCTCAGTCAAATCTGTAAAAAAGTCCATATTCTCCAGGATCTGCCCTATCTGACCGGAGAAAAGCGGCTGGCAGACCAGCTTCTCCAAAAGGAAAACGTCACTGTCACCACCTCTACAGTGGTTCAGACCCTTTTGGGCCAGGACCATCTCACCGGTCTGGAACTGCGGAACACTCAGACGGGAGAGGTGAGCCGTCTGTCTGTCTCCGGCGCCTTTGTGGCCATCGGTCAGGTACCGGAAAATGAACCCTTTTCCAATTTGGCCCAACTGGATGCCCGGGGGTATTTTGCCGCCGGTGAGGACTGCCTGACAAAGACAAAAGGCCTGTTCGTAGCAGGGGACTGCCGGGCCAAACAGGTACGGCAGATTACCACCGCCTGCGGCGACGGCGCCGTGGCTGCCCTGGCAGCCTGCCGGTATGTGGACAGTCTGTAAGAGCCCAATCCCAAAGGAAATAAGGCCGGCAGCCTGTAAGCTGCCGGCCAAAACTGTGCCCTGGAGTCAAGGAGGACTTCTATGAAACTGCAAGCTCCCGATTACTATCAAGACTTCCGCTGTGCCTGCGGCCAGTGCCCTGACACCTGCTGCGCCAGTTGGCAGGTCATTCTGGACCCGGCCACTTTGCAGGCCTACCGCCAGGCAGAAGGAGACTTCGGCCGCCGGCTGCGGGCCGCCCTTATTACAGAAGACGGAGAAACCCGGTTCCGAACCCAGGACGGAGTCTGCCCCATGCTCAGCCCCCAGGGGCTGTGCCAGGTGCAGCTGACTCTGGGGGAACAGGCTCTATGCCGGGTATGCCGCCAATATCCCCGCTGGGTGCAGAATTATGGCGGCCTGGAAGTGGCGGGTTTGAGTCTGTCATGTCCGGAAGTGGCCCGGATGCTTCTGACCCGAACCGGGTGTGTGACCTTTTCCCTCACCAGTGATACCAGAGAAGTCACCCAGTATCACGACCTGGACCCACAGCTGTTTTTAACCCTGCAGGCCGCACGGAAAACGGCCCTGTCCCTGGCCCAGGATCGGACCCATTCCCTGGACCTGCGGGCACAGGCGCTCCTGGCCTTTGCCAGGGAGCTACAAACTGCCGTCACCTGGCATCAATGGGAAAAAGCCGCCGCCTTGCGCCCCGGCGACTTCCTCCCTCCCGGCCCTGTGCCACCCCTTGGGCCGGTCCGCGCCAGCCGGCGCAGAAAGGTTCTGGAAAAAACAGCCCGGTTTTTGCTGAGCCTGGAAATTCTCACGCCTCAGTGGCGGGATCTTTTGCGCCGGTTTGCGGCTGCCTGCTCCGGCTCTGAGCGTAGTTTCGGCCGCTCCAACTTTGCAGGCAGCCCTGACTTTCCCGGCTTTACAAGCAGTTCCGGCCCTGCAAACCGTTCTGAATGTTCCGGCTCCGCAAGCAGCTCCGGCCTTGCAAGCGGTTGCGGCCCTGCGACTGCTAATTCCGGCAGCTTTCCAGCTCCGACTTCCCAAGAGGGCGCCAGCCCCACCGGAGCGGCACCCTGTATTTTGGGTCCGGAATCCCCCACGGACCAGAATTTTACGGCCCCGCTCTTTGGGCCGGAAGCTGGATATGAGCAGATTCTGGTCTATTTCCTGGATAAATACCTTCTGACCGCCTGCCATGACCGGGACATTTTGGCCAAAATAAACCTGGCAGTTGTCAGCGTCTTCTTTCTGCGGCATCTGGCTGCCTTTTTGGCCTGGGAGTCCGGACGTCCTTTGGCTCTGGCAGATCTGGTTGACCTTGTCCATCGGTACTGCCGGGAGCTGGAACACTCGGAGCCGAATATGCAGGCCCTGGCCCGGGTTCTGGGCAAGCACCGGACCATCGGCAGCCGGGCCATCCCGGCACTTTTATCCCGTCCGGGATTCTGAAACGCCCTTTTCCGGCACTGTGTTTCCCCAGCTGCATGACAGGGTCATGCCTTTGCCAAAATCAGGATGGAAAAAACCTCCTCCGGCGTTCCGGATTCCCAGGCCGTGGAGTCCCTCCGGCTTTTGCCCGTCCGGGATGGACATCAGCTCCCCCGGCAGGCCTGTTCCCCGGCCGTGAAGCACCTTCGGCTTTTGCCCTGTTCGGGATGGACATCAGCTCCCCCGGCGGGCCTGTTCTTCGGCCGTGAGGCCCCGCCGGTTCTTGGCCTGTTCGCACCTCCGCCACTCCTTACCGGCAGAAATACCATTCGGGAGGAATTTCTCTGCTGCGGCCCTGCCTTCCCCGCAAGGCCGTCCTTCCCAGAGCATAAGTACCCCAGGATTCCCCTTTCCTCCAAGGGCCGGCTGACTCAGACTCCAAAGTACCGGTACAGGAACGTGACAATATGGCCTCGGGTGCAGGGGGTATTGGGGCTGAAAAGGGCAGCGCTGGTGCCTTGGGTGATCCCCTGTTCCACAGCCCAGGAGACTGCTTTGGCGTAGGACGCATCCTGAGGCACATCGGTAAAAGATAACGTCGTGGACACCTCCGGCTCTCCTGCCAGCCGCCACAGATAGACAGCCACATCACTTCTGCTGCAGGCATCCTCCGGCGACTGGGAATCCTCTGTAAGGATGCCCTGCTCCCAGGCCCAGACCATAGCTTTGTAGAAGTACGCTTCAGAGGTTATGGTCGGATTTTGGAACGGGTTTTCTCCGGCAGGCTCCGGGGAGCCGGAAGCCCGCCATAAAAATGTGAGGATCTCCCCCTGGGTACAGACCTTCCCCGGTTGAAACTGATATGCCGCTGTGCCGGTGGTCACTCCCGTCTCCACGGCCCACCGGACCGGCTCATAAAACCAATCCTCCAGTGCCACGTCCACAAAGACCCCCTCCACCGGTACCGCCACATACAGCCAGGTCCCGGCATCGGTACCGTAGACATATTCCCGGCCCGGCTCCGGCTTGATTTGGGAAGCTGGTTCCGTCAGGGAGCCTTCTTCCGTGTCAGAAGACCCGTAGTCCCGGCTGGACCAGGCCGTAAAAGCCGTTCCTTCCGGCGCCGTGATGGTGGTACCCGCTTCCAGAATGTACTGGGTCATCAGCCCCTGCTCCGTAGAAAGGATTTGACAGTACAAATAGGGTTGGTCCAGAGTATAGGAGTTTCCGCCGCTGTCCGAGATTCCGGTATTGGCTGCCAAAACCGGGCCAGTGATCCCCAAACTGAAACACAGGGCCAAAATCACGAGGCGGGCCAGGCGGGCTGTTCTTTGTTTCATGGATATCTCTCCTTTTTCTGTTTCCAGGGCCAGTATCCCGTAAAACCACAGTTTTCCCCGTCCCTGTCTTGACTTTATAATATCACATTACAATAAAAATGCCCAACCAGGAACCCTGGTTGGGCATAAAATTCTCTCAGGCCGAACGGGAAAGACCTCCTTGGGTAAAACCCACCGCTCCTGGAACTTCCCCCATGGGAAGGCCCGGCCTGTACGCCTAACGTTTCCGTCCTTGCTTTCGAAGGGACCATAGCCCTTTTGCCATGGGTCCGCCGGGAGAAGCACGCTTTGTGCAAAATACATTACAAGTTGAGAAGCCGCTGGCCCAGAGCCAGAATTTCCGGCGTATTGAGGCTGTTTTCTACCGTCACCCGTCCGTCTCCCTCCTGACGCAAAAGCCCCGCCTGCTCCAGCCGTTTCCGGGTCTGGCGGGCTGCACCTTCGCTGCCGTCCAAAAGGGCTACCTGCTCCCCCACCACCTGGGCAATGGCTTTTTTGACAAAGGGATAATGGGTACACCCCAGAACAATCCCCCCCAGGCCATCCAAATACGCCGACAGCTTTTGCCGGAGATAGTCTTCCATCTGAGGCCCTTCCAAAATGCCGGACTCGATCAGCTCCACCAGGCCACTGCAAGCCAGGGGAATAATCTCCCGTTCTCCTGCATACCGCGCCAACAGCTGAGCAAATTTTTGTTCCTGCAGTGTCATCTGGGTCCCCATCACCACAATGCGCCCCTGGGGAATCTTCTCCACCGCCAGTTTTAAAGCCGGTTCAATTCCAACGAGAATCCGGTCCGGATACTCCTGGCGCAGACAGTCAATGGCGGCAGAAGTGGCGGTATTACAGGCAATCACCACCGCCTTTACCCCCCGCTGAAACAGATTTCCCACATGCTGCCGCGTCAACTGCCGCACCTGAGAAGCCGTCTTGGTTCCATAAGGAGCCTGTCGAGAATCGCCAAAATAGAGAAAATCTTCATGCGGCAGCTGCCGCCGCAGCGCCCGCAGTACACTCAAACCGCCTACACCGGAGTCAAAGACCCCAATTGGCCGGGTAGGTTCCAGTTCCATAGTTTCTTCACCACGCCAGTCTCCACGAAAAATCGTGCCGGAATCCCGGCCCGAAGGGCCCGGCTCCGCTCCCCCCTCTGGGGTTTCGTTTATTATACCCGTTTCCGTCTGGTTTTGCAACGGGACTTCCAAACTTTCCCAGTTTCCCGAACACCGGTTGGGTAAGGGCGTCGGAAAAACGGGGAAACGCCCCCAAAAGGCCGCCTCTCAGGAAAGCCAGAACTACAATACTGTGTGGGGGGACTTTCCACAAAATATAACTCTCTGGAAAACTATCCCCATGCCGAAACTGCCAGATGAGGAAAACCAATACCGCCGGGGGCTACAACGCCGCAAGGGGTGCCAAAAGGCCAGACCCGCTGGGTCTGGCCTTCTTTCCAGGTTCCATAAGATTCCATTTGGAAATCCGGAGATACCCCTCTGAGATACTACAGTACCTTTGCCAGGAACTCCTGCAGTCTGGGGTCCTTAGGATGGTCGAACAGTTCTGAGGGCGTATTCTCCTCCCGGATCATTCCGGCATCCATAAAGACAATCCGGTTGGCTACTTCCCGGGCAAACCCCATTTCATGGGTGACTACCACCATGGTCATGCCGTCGTGGGCCAGCTCTTTCATCAGATCCAGAACTTCCCCAACCATTTCTGGGTCCAGGGCAGAAGTGGGCTCATCGAAGAGCATAACCTCCGGGTTCATGGCCAATGCCCGAATAATGGCAATCCGCTGCTTCTGGCCACCAGAGAGCATAGCCGGGTAAGTATGCGCCTTGTCAGCCAGACCGATTCGGCTGAGTAGCTCCATAGCCTTTTTTTCTGCCTCTGGTTTTCCCATCAGCTTCAACTGTACCGGAGCCATGGTGATGTTCTGCAGTACCGTCTTGTGGGGGAATAAATTAAAATGCTGAAATACCATCCCCATTCTCCGGCGATGCAAGTTGAGATCTACCTTTTTATCCATCAGGTCTGTGCCTTCAAAGTAGATATGTCCACTGTCAGGCACTTCCAACAGATTCAGGCTCCGCAAAAGGGTGGATTTTCCACTGCCGGACGGGCCAATAATCGCCACTACTTCCCCTTTGGCAACCTGTAAATTACAGTGGTCCAGGGCCACCAGGGTCCCTTTGTTATACGTTTTGACCAGCTGCTCCACTGAAATCAGCTTATCGCTTGTCGCCACGGCGCATTCTCCTTTCAATGGCCTCAATAGCCTTACTGGCAGGATAATTGATCGCGAAGTAGATCAGAGCTGCCAGCACA
Organism: uncultured Oscillospiraceae bacterium; assembly: GCA_944386835.1. Taxonomy (GTDB): domain Bacteria; phylum Bacillota; class Clostridia; order Oscillospirales; family Oscillospiraceae; genus CALXCQ01. Next base: position 32,676 of record CALXCQ010000083.1, read on the forward strand.
TAGGGCCCCAGGGTAATCAATGTGGTAGAGCCTACGGTCTTGGCACCGTACATCAGTTCCGCCATCCCCAGAGTGGAGCAGATAGACGACTCTTTGACCATGGTGACCAGTTCATTGGCCAGGGCCGGCAAAATATTTTTAATTGCCTGGGGCAGCACCACCAAACGCATGGAAGTCCAGGCGCCCATGCCCAGGCTGCGAGCCGCCTCTGTCTGGCCAGAGTCCACTGCCAGAATCCCAGCCCGGAAAATCTCCGCCACATAGGCTGCCGAGTTGAGCGCCAGAGCTACCACGCCAGGGATAAACCGGGTACTATCGATAAAGCCGAATATGTAAAACTGTGGCAACTGGATGGCGCCAAACAGGCCAAAATAGATCAGAGACAACTGTACCAGTAAAGGGGTAGACCGGAACACAGCAATATATGCTCCCGAAACACTTCTGATCAGGCGGTGCTTGCTCAGCCGCATGAGTGCCAGCAAAAGCGCAGGAATAACCGCCAGACCTACGGAGATTACAGAGAGCAACAGGGTATATTCAATACCTTGGACAAAAAAGGACCCATATTTGGGTAAAAAAGAAAAATTAAAAAACGACGAAGGGGCCATCCCCTCGAAGAGCGAACTCCACCACTGGGCCATAGCTTTCTTCCTTTCTCACACGGTTTTCAGCACACAAGCGTGCAAAGCGAAAAGGGCTTTGCACGCTGTGACAGTTCCAGTTTCCTGATTAGGATTCCAGCGCCTGAGTACTCAGTTCGTTGGCCTCTTCAATATAGGCATCCATTGTGCCGTCTTCCAAAATCGTGGCAATCGTCTTGTTGATGGATTCCAGAAGTCCTTTGGGGTCTCCCTTTTTCACTGTGACCCGGTAGGGAGCTGCAACACCCAGATCCACATCCGCTACCACCAGGTCGCTGTTGGATTCCGCATACTGCATGGCTACGGCTCCGTCAAGCACAATGGCGTCACACTTGTCGTAAACCAGCTCATTGACCAGATCGTTGACAGAAGACAGGGCCACCAAATTGGCATCCGTCATATCATTGGTTACAATATCGGCCTTGGTGGTACTCATCTGGGCACCCACCTTCTTGCCGGCGAAGGAATCTAAAGAAGTGTACTGGTCTGCATTGGCTTTTTTCACCAGAATCATAGGAGGAAAGTCGGTGTAGTAGGGTTCAGAGAAGTCGGCCACCAGTGCCCGCTCTTCGTCTTCTTCCAGAGCCGCGATCACAGAATCAACTTCCCCTTTATCCAGGGCAATCATCAGGTTTTCGAAACTCATGTTGACAACTTCCAGCTCCACGCCCATATCTTCGGCAATCTTCTTGGCCAGAGAAATGTCAATTCCTACATACTCCTGCTCACCTTTGTCATTGATAATAATGAACTCAAAGGGAGGATAGTCGGCGGAAGTTCCCATGACAAACTTGGTCAGCTGGGTGTCGCCCGTGGTTGCGTCCTGAGAGTCGGTCTCATCGGCATCCGTCTGCTCTGCAGACTGCGTATCCTGGGTGTCTGTGCCGGTAGTCTCATCGGTATTTTTATCTGTTGTCTGGGTATCCCCGCTGCCGGCAGGCTCCGCCGTGCAGGCCACCAAACAAAGCATCATGGCGATGCTCAGTAACAAAGCAATCCATTTTTTCATTTTGATACTCTCCTCACTTACGCCCTGAGTGGCGTCTGTTTCTTACGCTACGGATTATAGCTCGATATTTATTCATTGTCAACGATTATTTATACTAATAATCCGAAAAAAATGCACAAATATTCATGCAGTTTTCTCTATTTTTTGTTTCCTATTGCTTTTTCCTCTTTCTGAAACTATAATGTTTTTATCGCAAAACGCAGGAGGAATCTGGTCAATGGAGGCAAAATTGTATAATTCCGCCGTATATGTGAATATGGCGGATTTGAAAATGAATATTCACTCAATTATACATTCACTTCCCAACTGTGTGGAATGTATTCCTGTCTTAAAAGGTAACGCCTACGGCTTGGGGCTTGTTCCCATCGCCAAAGCAATCTCCAGTTTTCCAGAAATCACGACCATCGCTTTGGCCCAGGTTTCCGAGGCGCTGCTTCTCCGCCAGAATCAGATAACGCAGGAATTGCTGATTCTGGGAAGCATGCCCTCCGCCCATATTCCCGAAGCCGTAGCCAACGATCTCACAATTACGGTGGGCAGGCCGGGGATGCTGCCGCAAATTCAGGCCAGCGCCAAAGCCCTTGGCCGGCAGGCCCGCATTCAGTTAAAATTGGATACGGGTCTGCATCGGATCGGCTTTTGTCCCGGTCCGGATCTGGACGTCTGGATTCAGGAGTTCCGCCAATGCGGCCCGGAAGTTCGGCTTACCGGTGTTTTCTCCCAGTTTACCGATGCGGAAACCGTTGGTTCCCCTTTTTGTCAGGACCAATATGCCCTGTTTCTCCAGGGGATAGAACAATTGCAAAAAGCAGGAATCAATCCTCCCTGCAAACATGTCTGTAACAGCGCCGCCAGTGAATGGCTCCAGCCTCTGCCCGGGGACGCCGTGCGAGTGGGCCGCCGGCTCTTTATGGACAGTCAGAACGCACCCCTGGGCAATATCCGGGAAGTAGCCTCCTGGCGGACTACTATCACCTGCCTGCACCATCTCCATGCCGGCGACACGGTGGGCTATGGCAGACACATCGCCATCACCCGGGACACAACGGTAGCCACTTTGGCGGTAGGCTATGGGGACGGACTCAACATACAGGTGGCCAACCGGCAGGGCCCGGTTCTTGTGGGGGGCCGCAGAGCCCCACTTCTGGGTACCTGCATGGACCAGTGCTTTGTGGATGTCACCGGAATTGACTGCCAAGTGGACGACGAAGTGACTTTCTTCGGCTATGACCGGGACGGAAATTTCCTGTCCTCTCAGGAGGTTGCCGCGCTGGCAAACGACGAGGGATGTGGTCTGACGCAAGCTCTGACTGACCGGGTGGCAAGAATCTATCTGTAATACCGATACCGGATAGGACGAAAAGGCGCCCGCAGCCATCCCGGCGTGCTCTTGCCTCCGGGTAAGATAGCCAGACAACCTTCGGGCCTCCTCGCGTACCCGGGTGGCAGGCCGGACAGCCTTTGGCCCCTTTCCCGTATCCGGTGGCAGGCCAGACGACTTTCAGATCTTCTCCCCTGTCCAGGTCACAAGCCAAGCGACCTTCAGGTCTTCTGCCCTATCCGGATAACACGGGCAGCCGGCCTTCGGGCCCGCTTCTGGCTCCGGGCCCTACGGCTGCATCCCCCGGAATTTCCCCTGCCTCCGGTTGCGCTGTGCCCAAAACTTTTCTCAAAAAACCGGCAGACCACTTTCGGTGGCCTGCCGGTTTCCATTTCCTTATTCTGCTTATTCTGCTTATTCTGCTTCTTCTGCCTTCTTGGCTTCTTCAATAATTTTCGCCTGGTTAATCTGCGGCACTTCTTCATACCGCTCAAATTGCATGGTATAGCTGCCACGACCCTGGGTCATGGAGCGCAGATCAATGGCGTAGGAAGACATTTCGCCCAGAGGCACTTCCGCCTCTACTACTTGCAGGCCGTCGCCCACCGGGTTCATGCCCATGACTCTGCCACGGCGCTTATTCAGATCGCCGATAATGTCGCCCATGTTGCTGTCGGGTACGGTGACTTTCAGGCTGTAAATTGGCTCCAGAAGGGTGGGTGCCGCTGTGGGCAGGCCCTCTTTGTAGGCAATTCCCGCTGCCGTCTGGAAGGCCATATCGGAAGAGTCAACCGGGTGATAGGAACCGAAGTACAAGGTAGCCTTCAGGAACACCACCGGATATCCTGCCAAAACGCCTTTGCCAATACAGTTACGCAGGCCCTTTTCTACGGACGGAATGAAGTTCTTGGGTACGCAGCCACCGACGGTCTCATCCACAAAGATCATATCCTCTGTCTCGCTCTGGGGCTCAAACCGAATATACACATCGCCAAACTGGCCGTGACCACCGGACTGCTTTTTATGCCGGCCGTGGACTTCCACTTTCTTCTTAATGGTCTCCCGGTAAGCAATTTTAGCAGGCTTTAAGTCCACTTCCACCTTAAATTTATTTTTCAGCTTGGAAGTAATCACACCCAAATGAATGTCGCCCACGCCGGAAATCAGCAGTTCCTTGGTCTCCGTATTGGTTCCGTACGTGAAGGAGGCATCTTCTTCATTGAGCTTTACCAAACCAGCCGCCACTTTGTCTTCCTGGCCCTTCACCTTGGCATAGATGGCCTGGGTGTAGTAGGGCTCGTCATAGACAATCGGTGCAATGGTTACCGTCTTGCCGGCAAGGCCCAGGGTGTCGCCGGTCTTCACCGAGTTGAGCTTGGTGAAAACGCCAATATCGCCACACTCCACTACGCTGGTCTTGGTGTTGTTCTTGCCCTTGGGGAAGAACATATTGCCCAACTTTTCCGAATCGCCGGTCCGCACATTGACTGCCGGCATGGTATCTGTGATTTTGCCGGAAAATACTTTGAAGTAGGAGTTCTTACCAAACTGGTCGTTAATGGTCTTAAAGACAAAGGCCATGGGACTTCCATCGGGATCCAGCTTGACTTCGGTCTCTTCGCCATCTGCATTGACCGCCACCATGGGCTTGCCCTCCAGAGGATTGGGCGCATAGGAAATCAGGTTCTCAATGAGAATCATGGTGCCAAGGCCCGTCATGGCACAGCCACAGAACACCGGGCAAACAACTCTCTGCCGCAGGCCCTCTTTTACGCCGGCCTGTAATTCTTCCAGGGTAAACTCTTCGCCGCCAAAGTATTTTTCCATCAGTTCTTCACTGGTCTCTGCCACGGCTTCGTTGAGCATTTCCCGGTACTCTTCAATCTTTTCCTGAGCGCTTGCCGGCAGGTCCATTTTGCTGCCGTCCGCCTTATAGGCGCTCTGGGTCAGAAGGTCTACCACGCCCACCGCTTTCTCCCCTTCCAGAATGGGGAACGTGAAGGGAATCACAGCCGTACCGAACTGGCTGCGCAAAGCATCCACTACTGCAAAATAGTTGGCATGCTCTTCGTCCAGTTTGGATACATAAAACATAGCCGGAAGTTCTGCTTTTTTCAGATAGGTCCAGCCCTTTTCTGTGCCAACGCCGATACCGCCCTTGGCAGACAGGCAAATAATACCTGCATCCACAACCCGCAGAGACTGAACGATCTCACCGGCAAAGTCAAAATAGCCGGGGTTGTCCAGCACGTTGATTTTACACTTCTTATATTCTACAGGGATAATGGATGTGGAAATGGAATATCCCCGCTTAATCTCTTCTGCGTCAAAGTCGCTGACAGTGTTACCGTCCACATTTTTTCCAAGCCGGTCCGTGCCCTTTGTCAAAAAGAGCATACTCTCGGCCAGCGCAGTTTTGCCGTCGCCGCCGTGGCCCAGTAAGCAGATATTCCGAATATCCTTGGCAGTATAGCTCATGTTATGTTTTTCTCCTTTCCTTGCAATATTCCCCAGGCGCTCCATAAGGCCCAGGGAATATTTCCACGATGCACTTCAAATCATCGCCCATTAGATATCATTATAAATAAATTTGCAAGTAATTTCAATGCAAATTTTGTAAGTTTTGCGAATAGCTTGCATTTTATGCAAAGTGCTTTTTTTCAAAAAAAGAAATTATGCAATTTGCTCGAATGCTCCCGCTAGGCTTTTACCCATCGGGTCAGAAGCCAGACAGGCAGAAGCCAGAGCAAACTGTACACCATGGCATTGAGGCCACAAGCCGTGGCTGTAGCACCCAAATAGGTGAGAAATGCCATCATCCCCAGCCCCAGGATTCCGCTGGCCACACACAAAATGGTCCCCAGCCAGGCCACCGTCCACAGCGTGCGGCTCCCCAAAATCACTTCCCCATAGGCCGGGAAGGTGTCCCGGCTCAAAATGGCTCCTACCGGCATGTCCTCCGTCGGCTGCCACTGAGAAAGCCGGCTTCTCTCCTCTACCGGCGGATACTCCAGCCGGTTCGTGGGCACCTGATACTTTTTGTGAATGAGAGATGGGGTGATCATAAAGTCCCGCAGCGCCAAAAGAAACGTCAGTTTCCGGCTTCGGCCAAGGGCCGCCAGCGCATTTTTGGCCCCGCCAGACATTCCGTAGTGAATGGCAAATACCCCTGCCAGTTCTCCGTTAATGGATAAATAGACCGCCTGTTTCACTTTGGTGCCTTCCGGCATATGGACGCCCATCAGCTGCATAAACCCCAAAGAGCCCACCAGCACTACATCTGCCTGAATCTCCGCGCCCAGGCCGCCTGACTCATAGCGGCGGAACTGATCCACCGTATAGTGTCTTCCGTTCTGATCCTCCATCAGCTGTTGGAAAAGGGGCAAATAGCTGCCACCGCCCTGGGTAATCACCGCTGTGGCATAGCCTACCGCCTGGCTGACGTTGTAATCGCCAAAAATTTTCATCCCGCTCATGGACAGATTGCCCGAGGGGAACAGATCTCCATCTGCCAGCACAACGGCATCCCCTTTGTGCAAGGTCTTTGTCCCCTGCCAGCCGCATAAAATGGCTCCTGAGCGATATAGCCGCCTGGCAAGCAGGGCAAAGGGTCGTGCGTAGACCAGCCCCCCCGCCACCGGGAGACTTCCGCAAAGCGTCGCCGCCCATGCCCACAAAAAGGAGTTGCCCGTTTTCTGCCACACCCATAACGCCAGAACCAGGCTGATCACGATGGCAAACGGCGCATAGATTCCCATGGCCCGCTCCGCCACATCCGGGCCCAAAAGCCCCGGTAGCGCGGTATCCTTTTCCCTGGGTGTTCGGAGCAGACAAGTAAAACCGCTATATCCTTTTTCCTGTGCGCATACCCCCACAGGTTCCTGTACCGTTTGCAGAGCCTTCAGGCTCAGGCGCCGTCCGATCCGCCGGTATTCCCGGCTCCAAAGACACAGCCACAGCCCCAGACAGCCGACCACACAAAACGGCAGCTGCCCGGACTTGACTGTGACCGCACCATGGACACCCATGACCGCAGCCGCGCACAAAACCAAGCCGTCCAGATTGAGACGCAAATGCAGAAACTGACGCAGTCCTGCCAGAAGCACCTCCGGCGCCAGCACGGCAGCGAGCAACAAAAGGGCAAGCTGCACCATGGAGCCAAGCGGCCCCTGAAGCGCTGCAACTCCAAACTTCCAATGGGTCTGTCCCAGAATCATACCCACCACTGCCAACACGCACACCAGAGCCAAAAGCCCGATCCGCAGCCGCACAAACGGCAGCGCCGTTCCCGCCTCTGCGTAGGCCTGCGCCAGCGTGGGAAGCTCCTTCGGGGCCTTGGTCTGAGAAGGCGCCTTTTGGGCGTTCCTGGTCTGATCCGGCAACTGCTTTGGCGTTTTCTCCCGCTTTTTTGTTCCCGCCGGTTGGTCCTGTTGTCCTGGCGCACGAAGCGGGCGGTTACGCTCTTGCGCCCGGAATGGCGTCCCCTTCTTCCGTACCCCTTGAAAATCGGCGTTTCTTTTCTGGCTCTCCGATTCCCAGGTCCAGATTTTTACATCCGCCTGTGTTTCCCCTTCCGGTGTATCTTCGCCGCCGGTCGCACCTGGTTCCCCATCGGAAGCGCCTGACGCCCCTTCCTCCCGGGCTGTTTTCTCTGTCCGGTCCTGGCGGCGAACAGGATGTACCCCGCTGACAGGCGCCGGATGTTCTCCTTCTTGCCGGCTCTCTTCCTGCCGTTTTTTTGGTTGCGGCTCTTTGGCTTTCTCTACCGGTTCCGCTCCCGTCTGCCTTTCTTCCTGTCTGGCAGTTTCCGGCATCACCAGATCGGAATGTAACTGGATGATCGGGGCCTGAGAGCCAGGTGTGCTGACCTGTGACGGATTTTCCTCTGAAGAGGGCTCTGCCTCCCGCTTGCTCCAACCGCCAAATTCCCGCATGATCTCCTCTAAGGAAAAAGTCTCTTCCTGACTTTCGGTGCCTGGATCTGCCGGCGCAGGATTCGTCCTTTTTTCCCGTTCACGGGGATGTTCGCTCATGACCTCACCTATCTTCCACCTTGTCTTTGTCGTACCGCTTCATACAGTAAAATAGCCGCTGCCGCCGAGGCATTCAGGGAGGATATGGCCCCTTTCATGGGAATACTCACCAAAAAGTCGCACTGCTGGGCCACCAGTCTGCCCATTCCCTTGCCCTCGTTGCCAATCACAATGGCCGCCGGTCCCCGCAAATCTGCCTCATACAGGCTGGTCTTTCCCTCTGCCGCCGTCCCGAAAATCCACAAACCTTTCTCTTTCAGCGTGTCCATAACGGCTACCAGATTGGCAACCCGGGCCACCGGCATATATTCAATGGCGCCGGCAGACGTTTTGCCCACCGTGGCCGTAAGGCCCACCGCCCTGCGCTTGGGAATAATGACCCTGTGGGCCCCGGCGCACTCTGCCGTCCGGATAATGGCCCCCAGATTATGGGGATCGGCAATTTCGTCACAGATGATCACCAAAGGCGGCTCGCCTTTGTCTGCAGCCCGCTGCAAAATCTCCTCCACTGTGGCATAGGCATGGGCAACGGTGGTGGCAATGATCCCCTGGTGCGCGCCGGTCTGACTCATGGCGTCCAGCTTTTTTCTGTCAACGTTCACCACTACGGCGCCAGACTCTTTGGCCATGGCGGCCAGTCGTCCCAAAGCCGGATCTGTATTACCGGAAGCCACATAGACCTTGTCCAATTCCCGTCCGTTGCGCAATGCCTCGGAAACGGCGTTGCGGCCTTCCAAATTCGCTGTGGCTTCTTCAATTTCCAAATTTTCCCGTTTTTTGGAATCCACAGATGGCTTTTTCGTGCCGGCATGCCGGGCACTTTCCCATTGTTTCATTGGATTTTCTCCTTTTGTATCCTGCAAGTCAATTGTCCTGGCAAAACCGAGTTTGGGATTCCAGGAATTACATTACTTCGATATAAATAAATATAGTATACTAAAAAGCGACGGCTTTCTCAACCGTTATCGTAAATTTACAGAAAATTCACAGCCCATTCCAAAACGCTTTCTTGCTATCGATATATTTCTATGGTATGATAACCAAGAACAAATTATTGCAAGTGATTTTTACGCCTTCGATAGCATTTCCTATCGCAGGTGAAGGAGGCAAGTGCCTATGAATCCCAATCAAAATAACAATCAAAATCCAGATAAGAAAAACCAAAACGGAGGCGGAACGCCTCCTACCAGAACCATTATTTCCCTAATTTTGGTGGCTTTAATCTGTACCGTATTAATTAACTCCCTTTACCAGTCCTTTGCTACAGCTTACCTGACAGAAATTTCCTATTCCGACTTTTTGGGAATGCTGGACAAAGGGGAAATCGACTCTGTGGAATTCCGGAGCGATCGCATTTTAATCGCTACAAAAGAAGGCGTGCAACAGGATCCGAAAAACCAGCAAATTTACTATACCGGTCTGATTCCCAATTTGGATCTGAACGCCTTGACCCAGGAACTGGACCGGCAAAATGTAGACTACTCGGGGCAGATTATTGAAGAAGTCTCCCCCATTATCTCTTTCCTGGTCTCCTGGGTGTTGCCCGTTGCCCTGATGTATCTGCTCTTCAGCCTGCTCATGAACAGTATGTCCAAACGGATGGGCGGCATCGGCGGCATTGGCCAGAGCAAAGCAAAAGTTTATATGGAAAAGTCCACCGGCGTCACCTTTAAGGACGTGGCCGGACAGGACGAGGCCAAAGAATCTTTGGAGGAGATTATCGACTTCCTCCACAATCCGGAAAAATATAAGGCCATCGGCGCAAAACTGCCCAAGGGCGTTTTGCTGGTCGGCTCTCCCGGTACCGGTAAAACCCTTCTGGCCAAGGCGGTGGCCGGCGAAGCCAATGTGCCCTTCTTCTCCATTTCCGGTTCCGACTTTGTGGAAATGTTTGTAGGCGTCGGCGCCAGCCGGGTGCGGGATCTGTTCAGTGAAGCCGCGAAAGTGGCCCCCTGTATCATTTTTATCGACGAAATCGACACCATCGGCAAGTCCCGGGACAACGGCCGCTACGGCGGCAACGACGAGCGGGAACAGACCCTGAATCAGCTTCTGGGAGAGCTGGACGGCTTCGATCCCTTAGGTTACTTCTTCAAGCTGTTCCGCGAGCGTTACAAC
>CALXCQ010000084.1 GCA_944386835.1 uncultured Oscillospiraceae bacterium
TTCCACCATACCTGCATTTGTTTCCTGGTCGTCAATCACAGGTTGCTCCAACGGCACGCTTTCCTGTTCCCCCGCGCTTTCCGGCCGAATGGGAGGCTGAGCGGCACAGCCGGCAAAAGCCAAAAGAAACAGCATTCCCAAAAGCAATTGGAAAACCATGCTCTTTTTCATGGTTGCATTCCTCCCTGTTACAGTCTCCACGCGCAAGTAGGGGCGGTCCGTCTCCATCCCTTCGCAGAATTTCTCCCTGCCTTTCCGTCCCTGGCCCATCTGATAAAAAACGGCGTAGCCTAGCTACGCCGTTTTCACAATTCCATGTTTCTATTGTCTCATTTTCTGCGGGAATCTTCTTTGCAGCATACTGCCTTTCCTTACAAGAAAAGGCGAAGCCGCTGGAAAAATGCCGCATCTGTCCCGTCCGGACTACTCCGTTGCGTTAGGATCCGGTAGCTCTTCCGAACCGTTTCCACCGCTCTCTTCATTTCCGGAATTCTCACCGGTTGGTGCATCGGGATCAGACGGTTCCGTCGGTGTATCCGGCTGAACCGGTTCTTCCGGTGTATCCGGCTCATTGGGCTCATTGGGCTCATAGGGCTCCACTGGCCCATCCGGAACCTCTGGCTGAGTAGGTTCGGCTGGCTCCGTAGGTTCCGTGGGCTCGGTGGCCTCATTGGGGTCCTCTTCGTCAGGCTCTTCCGGCTGCTTTCCTACCACCGTAATCCGGTCCCGCTTGAGATACTGGCTGTAGGCCACCTTGACCGTCTCCAGTTCTTTGCCGTTGGCATCATAATAGGTTTTATAAGTCTGGACTGTATAACCTGTATAAGGAGTCTGAATGACCTCTTTGTAATCGGCAGGCTTGGTCTCGTCTTCTTCTATTTCGTCTTCCCAGTTAGTAGTGCTCAGTGTCTTGTAGTTCATTTTCACTGTGGTATCCGTCTCTTTTGTTCCCACCAGTTTAATATGCACATACCCGTCCGACACGCTGGCATCAATCCGCAAAGGATAGTTGGTGCTGTTTTTAAACTTAAAATCCAACTGGCCCCAGTACACCGTAGCATCCATGCCCCGAGGTACATAAGTCACCAGATACATATGCTCTGTCCGCTCGACAATCTCCAAATCCGCAAGAAGGGTGCACATATAAATAGTGGAAGAAACCTGACACACGCCGCCACCCAATTCGGCCTCTGACTTTCCACCGTTGGTATAGACAATGGCTGCCTGATATCCTTTGTCCGCCGTTCTCTCGCCTACCACATCATTAAAGGAGAAGACGTCTCCAGGATTCATCACATACCCGTCAATAGCCTGACAGGCCAATTCCAGATTCTTGGTACGGCCAGGGTTGTAAACGTGCTCGGAATCATACTCGCCCAAAACATCGTGGAATAATTTCTCTTCCAGAGATGCCTGCGTCACTTCCGGCAGCACTTCCTCCAGTTGAATCACAAGATCGGAACCTTCTTCTGCCATTGCCAGCTTTTGCTCCATGGCTGCTACATCAAATCCGTACCCCACAACCTCCGGCACAATTTCCTTCTTTTCCGCATCATAGTAAGCATCTTCCACATTGGTACACAGCTGATCATAAATAGCCTGCAAATCAACTGCCTCGGGCTTCTGCTCTGTATAAGAAAATTCCAGAGGAGAAAAATCATTGTTCATAAAGGCCGCAATCACAGCCTCATACAGGCCTTCCTCATCCAGCTCCCGCTGACTCGTCCCCACATGCACTACTACCTGTCCGGCCTCTTCGTCGATATCCACGGTAGACTGCTTCAGGTCGCTCTTTACGTCAGTGGCCGTCTCCGCAATGACCGTGCGAATATAATCTTCATCCAGCTGTAAGGCTGTTTCAATATCGATATAGTGTTCTGTATTCTGGGCTGCACTTTTGGCTTTTAAGGTGGCAAAAATTCCCCCTTCTCTGCCATAGTTCCAGGCCTGCTCCACTGCAGATTCTGTATCCAGCGCAATTTGGGTCTGCTCGGGAGCAAAGGTCAACGTCCTGTCCGGAAGCTTCACCGTAAGCGCGCTGCTACCATAAGTGCTGGCAACTGCCGCATTCACTGCCGCTACTGCCTCTTCTTTTGTCATTCCACCTACGTTGACTCCCGCTACATAGACATTGGGGAAAATGGTACTGGATTTGGCGGCAACGAATCCGTAAACTCCGGCACACAAAGCCAATACGACCGCAACTGTCAAAATGATCAGTCCAACTTTTTTCCCCTTTTTCCCACTGGCAGCCGCTTTTTTCTTTCCTGTTGTATTGGCCGGTCTCGATGCCGGCGCACGGCTATCAGAAGCGCTGTACGAGCGTTTCGCTTCAAATTTTCCCTTTTTTATGGTAATCTCTCCTATCTTATGACGGCGTCTTTTCCGCGCCGGAAGGCAGTTATTTTGAAATATACGGTTTTATCATAGTCTATTCTTCCCCGCATTGCAACTACAAAACCGTTACTTTCCCACAACAAAAAATAAAGAATCTTTTAATTGTGTAACAAAATATGCCTCTTCAGGAAACCGGCGGCTGTCCCGCCAGACCTTTGTAACATTTAACAAATTCTTCCGCCGCTTTTAAGGGATCCTGCCCTTTTAAAAGCTTCATGGTCAGTACCGGTTTCTCTCCTGCCAAAAACAGTACCCTGTCTTTCAATTTGGGATCGGCGCAAATGGCAGAAACTACAGCAAAATCCAGATTTCGCAACGTAAAATGGAGCTTTCCCTGTTTTTGCAGGATTTCCGTAATCCCTGCCTGTGCCGCCTGGGCCCGAAGCAGTGCAACCGCCACCAGATTCATAACCCCCTTGGGCGGATCCCCGAATCGGTCCACAATTTCATCCAACAGCTCTTCTGCATCTTCCTGACTGCGAATGGCAGCCATTCGCCGGTACAGATCCATTCTCTGCTCTCCGGAAGCCACATAACTTTTGTCAATATTGGCCGTAATATTCAAATCTGCAGCACACTCCGCAGGGGCCTGTCTTTCTTCGCCTCTCTCCTCCAGAACCGCATCTTCCAGAAGTTTCAAATACATGTCGTAGCCCACGGACAGCATATGTCCCGACTGCTCAGAGCCCAGCAAGTCCCCTGCCCCGCGGATCTCCAAATCCCGCATAGCAATTTTGAAGCCAGAGCCAAATTCGGCAAAGTCCCGGATAGCCGCCAGCCGCTTTTCTGCCACTTCCGTAAGGACTTTTCCCCTACGAAAGGTAAGATAGGCAAACGCATGCCGATTGGACCGGCCTACCCGTCCCCGTATCTGGTGAAGCTGTGCCAGTCCCAAACGATCTGCGTCTTCGATGATCAGCGTGTTCACATTGGGAATATCAATTCCCGTCTCAATAATGGTAGTACAGACCAAAATCTGCACCTCCCCATCTGCCATCCGTTGCATCACATCGGAAAGTTGCTCTTCGTGCATCTTCCCGTGAGCGACTGCCACCTCTGCTTCCGGAATCCGGGCTTTGATTCGCGCCGCAGTCTGCTCTATGGACTCCACCCGATTGTGCAAGTAATATACCTGACCCCCCCGGACCAGTTCCCGCACCATAGCGTCATCCAACACCCGGTCGTCATGTTCCAGCACAAAGGTCTGTACCGGGTACCGATCCTGCGGCGGCTGTTCAATGGTAGACATATCCCGGATTCCCGACAGGGCCATATTCAAAGTCCTGGGAATGGGGGTTGCCGACAACGTCAGCACATCCACTCCTACAGAAAGTTCTTTCAGCCGCTCTTTGTGGCTAACACCAAATCGCTGCTCCTCATCGACAATCAGGAGTCCCAAATCTTTAAACTTTACATCCTTTTGAAGAAGTTTATGGGTTCCGATTATCAAATCCACGGTTCCTGCCTGCAAATCCTTTAGTGTCTTCTTCTGTTGGGCAGATGTACGGAAACGGGACAACACATCCACTGTCACAGGAAATCCCTGGAAGCGGTTGACTGCTGTAACATAATGCTGTTGCGCCAAAACGGTAGTCGGCACCAAAATAGCCACCTGTTTACCGTCCAACATAGCTTTCATAGCTGCCCGTAAGGCAACTTCCGTCTTTCCGAATCCCACATCTCCGCACAGAAGACGATCCATCGGTGCAGGGCTCTCCATATCCTGTTTGATTTCCCCAATACACCGGAGTTGATCGTCAGTTTCCGTATAGGCAAAGCTCTCTTCAAATTCCGCTTGCCAGGGCGTATCCGCCGCAAACGCATATCCCATTCTGCGCTTTCGCTGCGCATAAAGTTGAATTAATTCCGCCGCCAGGTCCTTGGCTGCCGCTTTGGCTTTCTGCTTCGTCTTCTGCCAGGCATCTCCCCCCAGCTTGTTCAGTTTTACCGGCGTCTCTTCTCCACCACCAATATATTTGGTAACCAGATCCAGCTGAGTTGCCGGTACATACAGAGCATCCGAACCTTGATAGGCAATCTTCACATAGTCTTTGACAACCCCATCCAGTTTCATCTGCTCCATGCCTACATAACGGCCGATTCCGTGGTGCTCATGTACCACCAAATCTCCTGGACTCAAATCTGTAAAAGAGTTCAGTTTCTGCCGGTTGGTAGGTTTTTTCCGGATAGCTTGCAGTTTCCGCCGGGCAGGCTGGGACAAAAGCTGTCCTTCCGTCAAAATTGCCAGCTGTAGCGCCGGATATTCCATACCAGACGGCAGTGCACCGTCGGTCAGTAAAATCTGTCCCGGTTGGGGCAGCTTCTGTAACGGGAAGGCTAAAAATGCACCTACGCCCTTGTCAGAGAGAACTTTTTGCAAAATCTCCCCCCGGCGGCGGTTCCCGCACAATACCAGGGAGCGGAACTGGTGATTCTGATAATACTGCAAGTCGGAAGCCGCCGTCTCCAAATTGCCTCCATAGGAGGGCAGCTGTTTGACTGTTACACTGAGCAAATGCTTGGGCGGCAAGCTCTCCGGATATCCCGCTGACAGGAAACTGTCAAAAAACACGACCGGCCTGCCCTTAACCTTTGCGCAGACTGTCTCCCAATCCGCGGAAAAATCACACAATTCCCCCGCCAAAATTCCTGATTGAAGCAGTCCGTCCAACTCCAATCCCATATCCTTCTGGCGGGTTTTGGCCGCCCTTTGCAGGTTGCCGTGGTCGCAAAAAACCACGAGAGCATCCTGTGAGATATAGTCGGCTGCCGTAGCAAACTCGGGATAAATCAAACTGATATAACGGTCTACCGCAGGAAAACTGACTTCCTGCTCCAGTCTTTCCACATCCGCTTCCAAAGTCCGAATCAGCGCCTCATGGGGTGACCGTCGGCGTTTTTGCCTGGCAATGAGCCCTCTGATATCCTGACAAAGTCCCGTAAGCCCCTGCGGGTGCAGTCTGGGTTGCGTTTCTCCAACCGGCAACAATACCACTTGCTGGCAATTCTCTCTCCTGCGTTGGTTTTCTACATCAAAAAAGCCCATGGCATCTACATCATCGCCGAAGAATTCTATCCGCACAGGGCTGTCATAGGCCGGCGAAAAGACATCCAGAATTCCTCCCCGCAGGGCAAACTGCCCCACGCCTTCGACCATGGCCGCCCGGGTATACCCTGCGTTGCTTAATTTTTGCAACAGCTGCGGCATGGGGTAGCTCTCACCCACTTGGATCCTCGCTGATGCAGTAAACAGCTGGGATTTGGGAATCGTGCGCAGACACAAAGCCTCCAGGGTAATAATTTGCAACCGGGTGGCGCCTCTGCCCATATCGTAGAGCTGCCGCATACGCTTGTGCTCCCATCCCCGGGAAACTACCTGCGCATCATAAAACGTCCACTCCCGGCTGGGAAGGATCGGCGGCGTTTGCCCAAGAAATGCTCCGAGTTCACTCTGCAAACGCTGCGCTGCCAGCTCATCCTGGCAAATTGCCACGACGGGCCGGTCAGAATCTTGACACAGCGCAGCCAGCATATGGCTTCGGCCTGTTTGTCCCACGCCGGATACCGCTGCCGTCTCCCCGGCCTGAACGCTTTTACACAGCTGTCCATATTCCGGTAATTCTTGTAAACTTGCTAAAATCAAATTCATGGAGCCTGCCTCACTATTGGAAAATTATGGAAGTCACCTGCGACAAAGAGGGCGGAAAGAGTACTTGTCTCTCTCCGTCCCTGTTTGGTAATATATTGTCTTGATAAAAGTTTGTGAACGTATCGTTTGGGACCATCTGCATCTTTTAGGGCCGCAGGAAAGCCGATACTTTGCTTTTTTGTTTCTTCGTTTCTTCCTGCTTACTTCCCATTAAACTGACTGGCAGCCGCCTGATACCCCTGGGTCAGTAACGTCAGTGCCGCCTGGGCCCCATGGTCCAGAGCAGGCAGTAACAGCTTCATTTCCGCCGGTGTGAACCGGCTGAGCACCCAGTCCGCCAGATCGTAATCCGGATGGGGTTTTTCCCCAACACCTATTTTCACTCGGGGAAAGGCCTGGCTTCCCAGTTGCGCAATGATGCTTTTCAGTCCATTGTGTCCACCGGCAGAGCCCTCTGTCCGAACACGAATTCGCCCTATTGGCAGAGAAATGTCATCAAAAATTACAAGGATCCGTTCCGTCGGAATCTGATAGTACCGGGCCGCCTCGGCCACAGACAGACCGCTGCGGTTCATAAAGGTTTGAGGCTTCAAAAGCAGTAGCTTTCTGCCTTCATATTCTGCCATAGCCGTCAGCCCTTGGAACTTAGACCGCATAATGTTCACCTGCAGGCTTTCCGCTATTTTATCAATGGCCATAAAGCCGGTATTGTGGCGAGTCTTATCATATTCCGCACCTGGATTTCCCAGTCCCACCAACATCCAATCGCAACTTTTTTTTGTGAATAATTTCATATTTTAGAACATAGTTGAAATCGAAACTTCATCATAGGTACGGCGAATGGCCTCTGCAAACATGGGCGCCACATCCAGATAGTGAATCTTAGTCCCCACAGTAGCCGCAGGTGCCGGAATGGTGTTGAGCAGCATCAATTCGTCAATGCAGCTCTCTTGTACCCGCTCAATGGCCGGTCCGGAGAGGACACCATGGGATGCACAGGCATAGACTGTCTCGGCTCCCCCTACCTCTTTAATGGCTTTGGCTGCATTGCACAAAGAGCCTGCTGTGTCCACCATATCGTCAAAGAGAATACAGGTCTTTCCCCGAACATCACCAATAATATTCATAACTTCACACTGGTTTGCCCGCTCCCGCCGTTTGTCCACAATGGCAAGCCCCATATGGAGCTTGGTGGCAAACGCTCTGGCTCTGGATACGGACCCAACATCTGGAGAAACCACAATAATTTCTTCCGTGTTTTCAAATTTTTCGGAATAGTATTTGACAAACGCCGGATTCCCCCGCAAATTATCCACAGGAATATCAAAGAAGCCCTGAATCTGCGCAGCGTGCAAATCCATAGTCAAAACCCGATCTGCACCAGCTGCTGTAATCATATTTGCTACTAATTTTGCTGAAATGGGGTCACGTCCTTTGGCTTTCCGGTCCTGACGCGCATAGCCAAAATAGGGAATGACTGCGGTAATCCGCCCGGCGGATGCCCGCAAACAGGCATCAATCATGATCAACAATTCCATCAGGTTGTTGTTGACCGGCTTACAAGTAGGCTGTACCAGAAACACATCCGAACCCCGAACGGTCTCATTGATGCTCACCGACACTTCGCCGTCGGCAAATGTGGTAACGGTGCTGTTGCCAAGGGGAATGTGCAACTCTTTGCAGATATTTTCCGCAAAAGGGCGATTGGCGTTTGCTGCAAACACCTTTACGTCTTTACCGTGAGAAATCATTGTCCTATACCTCTCTTACTCATACAATTGATGGTTTATGCCTCTATCTCTTTTTTCCCAAATTTTTGTCGACCCGTGCTATTTCTTTCCTTTTCCTAACCAGTCCCGTTTTCCACTACCTGCAAAAGCCTCTTCCTGCCGGATTGGGGAAATGTCTTCCAGAACGGTAGTTCCTGCCGCTACCACTGCATCCTGGGCTACCGTCACTGCCCCCAAGAGATTGACGTTGGCACCAATGACCGCCCGGTTTTCTATGACGGTACGACGGGACTGCTCCGGATCGTGAATGGTAGTCGCACCACTTCCAAATACCGTTCTGGCTCCCAGATCACTGTGACACAAGTAGCTCATCGGATAGATGGTTGCATCTTCTCCGATTTCGCATTCCTTGACAGATGCAAATCCATCAATTCTTGCCCCGTTTCCTACCGAAACATTGGGTCCTAACTGACAATAGGGTCCAATTTGTGCGTCAAAGCCCACCTGAGACTCTACGACCTGGGAGGCGTTTATCTTACTGCCGTCGCCGATTTTGGCATTTTCCAAATAGGCGTTTGGTCCGATAATACAGTCTTTTCCTACTACACTTTGCCCACGCAAAATGCTTCCGGGCAAAATGACCGTGCCGCTTCCTACGAACACCGCCGGATCCACATAACAGTTGGTATAATCCCAAATTTCCACACCGCTGTGAACCAGCTGCAAAAGGTGGTGCTGATTGAGCAGCGGCTGCCAACTGGCCAGTTCTTCCCCGGAAGAAACGGTGAATACTCCGTCCCGATCCGTATAAGCCACACCACGACTATGTAAGAAGTCCAGGAAACTAAACTGTTCCGTGGCATCCAGCGCCTGCATCAGCGCGCCTCGGTTAACAGCATAGACACAGCTGGGTACCGGCCGTGCCAGCGTCCCCATGGTAGCGGCAGACTTGAGCACAATGGCCGGGCCTGTTACCACCACCACATCTTCCTCATCATCCTCCGATGTAGACAAAAACACATGGAGTAAATCCGCTGCATTTTCATTCATGGAAGTCTTCAGTTCTACATCTGCCGGAAAACAGCTATTTGCCTCATCGAGATACCGGTCATGGCAGACCAAAAAGAAACGCCCAACACCGTCGGCAATTAAGGAAGATACCAACCATGAGAGCAAAGGACTCCCCATAATGCGCTGGAGCATCAAAGGGCGGGAATATCCAGTTTTCGAAGTGTCGTCAGGAATAAAAACCACTGCGGAAATTCCTGCCATTTTTATCTCGACCTTTCCAGTTGAATTATGAGTCATACATACTCATTATAGCAGTTTCTTTTATATTTGTACAGCCAATCCGAAAGAATTTTCCTCCTTTTCCTTCTCTTTTCCCCGCTCTGTACCAGAGCTTTTCTGCCTGTCGCCCAGTCTCGTTTTCCACCCAATACAAAAGGAGATGCCGGGCATCTCCTTTCCTCTTCGCCAAAATTCAGTTGACATTCACCGAATCGAACACTTCGCTTGGCAAGACGTCTGCCAATTCTACCAGGCAGTGCTCAAATCCGCCTGCATAGTCATAATTGACTACAGGACTGCGAACACTGTCTGCTGCAATCTGCCGGTGCAGTGACAAAGACATGGTCACGGTAGTGCCCTCACCTGGCTTCCCTTCCAGAATCATCGTCCCACCGTGTAACGCAGCTACATAGCGAGCATAGGGCAGGCCCAAGCCCATTCCCCATCGGGAATCTCCCAGGGGCTCCCGGTGATGGAACCGGTCAAAGACCGTGGCCAACATTTCCGGCGGCAAGCCTTCTCCATTGTCCGCAACCTTTATCAGGACGCTATTTTTATTGGTTTCCACCCGCAAAAGGATTTTTCCCCCTCTGGGGGTAAATTTCATAGCATTGGAAATCAGATTGAGTACCGCCCGCTCTACTTTTTGCCGGTCTATGACACCGTAAAATTTCCCTGTGGGACAGGCATATTGAATGGTGATCCCTACCGTAGCGCACAAAGGTTTCACCCGGTCATAAATTCCACCGAAAAATTCCCGCAGCTCCGTTTTCTCATCGTACATGGGCATCTCTCCGGCAATCAGCCGGCTCATGTCCATCAGATTTCCCGCAAGACGCAAAAGCTGATAAAGAGCTTTATTTAAAATTGCCGTTTGCTTCTGGATAAAGGGGTTTTCCTGTTCTTCCAGAAGCGGAAACAGCGTAGAAGTCACACTAAAAGCTGTAGCCAACGGCTGCCGCAGGCTTTGGGACAGCACACTCAGAGAATCCAGACTGATTCCCTCATCTGCGGTACGGCAGGCCACAAGAAAGATATCTGTATCGCCTTCCCGCTTTAATGTGGCATTGCGTTCCTGGGCACCAAAAGATAGGGTTAGTTGCACGGTCTTCTCACCGTCATATTGCCGATAAAACTCTAAATTGGGGCCCAAAACCGTCTCCAATCCCGACTCCTGTAAAGCCAGCTCCTGCGCCGCTTTATTACAGTAACATATTTTCTCGTCTCGAACAAAAAAAACCGGCTGCTCTACACAATCCAGAATCGGCAATACCGACTCAACTGCAACACTGTACAAAAAATCCCCCCTGTTCCTGGTTTCCTTGGTAGGATATGCAAAATTTACGGACATAATTAAGTAGTTTTTACCAATTGTTTGACCGAGAATTTCCCATTTTTCCATTGCGAGTATACTGGAAAATTCGACAAATTGCAATAGCTATAACCCAGGGGGAATTCCTTCCTTTTTGTAAAAAACCTTTGCCAGCAAGCACTACATCAGCGGAGAGAAAACGCGCAGCAAAGAACGGAAAATCCGCTGATAAAGCTTGGTCTCCCGGCATTCTTGCAAACTGACTTCGTGGCAGATGGGAAACGTATCTTCAAAGTCCTGCTTTACCTGTTCCAGACAGGTGCTGCGATAACAGAATACACCGTCTTCAAAATGGAGATAGAGACTGCGGAAATCCAGATTGACCGTCCCCACTACCGCATACTCCCCGTCAACACAACAGGTCTTAGAATGGATAAATCCAGGACTGTATTCAAAAATTCGTACGCCTGCTCTCCGCAGCGGCTCATAGTTGGCTTTTGTCAGCGCATAGACATACTTTTTATCAGGTATTCCCGGCGTAATAATCCGCACATCAATCCCCGTTTTCGCAGCTAAGCGCAAGGCGTTGGTCATCTTACCATCCAAAATCAAATACGGCGTCATGATATAAACAGACTTTTTGGCTTTCCCGATTAAGTTCAGAAAAACCGTCTCGCCTACACTCTCGCCATCCAGGGGACTGTCTGCAAAAGGTTGGACAAAGCCCATTTCCCCTTCTTCCGGCTCATAGAACGGCCGGTAAGCTCTGGCCGGCTCCCGCCAGTCGGTAATATAGTTCCACAGAGATAAGAACATCACGGTCATGGACCAGACCGCCTCGCCCCTTAAAAGGATACCGCAGTCTTTCCAGTGTCCAAACCGCTCTTTTGCATTGATATATTCATCGGAAAGATTGATTCCTCCGGTAAATCCTACAAGGCCGTCAATAATCATGAATTTCCGGTGGTCCCGGTTGTTGAGTCTCGGAGACATAACCGGAACATAGGGGGCAAATACTTTGCATTGAATTCCCAGAGCCTCCAACCGCTTGTGGTATCCTATGGGAAGCTGGAGGATGCAGCCAAAATCGTCATAGATTACCCGCACGTCTACGCCCTGAGCCGCCTTCTCCTGAAGAATCGCCAGAATCTCATCCCACATTTTCCCCTCACCAATGATAAAATACTCCAGAAAAATGTAGTGCTTTGCTTTTGCCAACTCTTCCTTCATTCTGGCAAAACACGGCTCTCCAACCGGAAAATATTCCGTATACGTGTTGTGGTAAACCGGACAGCGGGCCACGCCCGTCAGATAGTTCATCTGAAGCCGCGCCTGATGGTCCAGCTGTTCCGCTTCTTCCATCACCTTTGGGTCCTGAATCAACTGATCCTTGTGCATCTGATCCATGGCAATCAATTTTTTCCGAATGGAACGGGATACTCGGTTTCCGCCAAAGAGAAGATAGATGGAAATGCCAAAGACCGGAAGCGCTAAAATTGGAATAATCCACGCCAATTTATAACTGGAATTGACATCATCGGAAATAATCTTCAAAACAGCCAATAAACTTATCAGGTTGAGAAACCGGTTAAACCAGACAGAATAGTCGGAAAACCATACCATCCCCATCCAGACTGCCACGATTTGTAACAAGATACACAGAGAAACCACCACAACACGCTGAAACAGTAATTTGAATAAATTGTGCATGACCTTCCTCCTCTGCGTTTTGTCTCGTCTATTGGGAATTTATCACTATCATATCATATTTTCTTCCCATCTCAACGGCTTTTTCTACATAATAGGAAATTTTCTTTCCTTTTTCCTGTTGTGAGCCGTTGGGATTTCTGCTATACTAGTTAATCAAGATTATTCTCAAATTCTGCATTTTGCTACAGACAAGGTCTTGCAGAAGGCCCTGTATGGGGAAGATAGAAATCAAAGGAGATCCTGTATGCGCGAATCAATTTTTGTAAAAGGCGCCAGAGAAAATAACCTGAAAAATGTGGATGTTACCATCCCCAGAGATCAATTGGTGGTCTTTACCGGGCTTTCCGGTTCCGGAAAATCGAGCCTGGCTTTTGACACCATCTATGCCGAAGGGCAACGCCGATATGTAGAATCCCTCTCCTCCTATGCCCGTATGTTTCTCGGGCAGATGGATAAGCCGGATGTAGATTATATTGACGGACTCTCTCCTGCCATCTCCATCGATCAGAAAACCACTTCCAAAAATCCCCGTTCCACCGTAGGCACCGTCACAGAGATCTATGATTACCTGCGCCTTCTGTGGGCCAGAGTGGGGACGCCCCACTGTCCCAAATGTGGCAAGGAAATTCAAAGACAGACGGTAGACCAAATTGTGGACAAGATCATGGAACTGCCGGTGGGGACAAAATTTCAAATTTTAGCTCCGGTCATTCGAGGCAAAAAAGGCGAACATGTAAAGGTCTTCGAAGATGCCCGCCGTTCCGGGTACGCAAGAGTCCGGGTGGATGGAAGTCTTTATGACTTGACGGAAGAAATATCTCTCAACAAAAACCAAAAACATCAGATTGAAGTTGTGGTAGATCGTCTGGTCATGCGGGAAGACCTGCACCAGCGTCTGACCGATTCCGTGGAGACGGCCACTTCTCTTACCGGCGGGTTGGTCCTTCTGCATCAGATTGCCGACGATAAGCTGGATATGTTTTCTCTCAACTACGCCTGCGAAGACTGCGACATCTCCATGCCGGAACTTTCGCCCCGTATGTTTTCCTTTAACAATCCCTACGGCGCCTGCCCTGTCTGTTCCGGACTGGGTGAGCAATTGACGGTAGATCCCGCTCTCATTATTCCCAATCCCGACTTGTCCATTATGCAAGGGGCCATTCAGGCCTCCGGTTTTGGAAATGTCAAGGACGACTCCATTGCCAGAATGTATTTTGAGGCTTTGGCCAAAAAATATAACTTTTCCCTTCAGACCCCTGTCAAAGACTTGCCGCAGTCTGTTATGGATGTGATTCTCAACGGCACAAACGGGGAAAAGCTGCAACTTCACTATGATCGGGGCAACGGACGTGGCACTTTGGAACAGCCCTTTGAAGGAATTTTGAAAAATCTGGAGCGCCGCTATCAGGAAACCCAATCCGATGCCATGCGAAAAGAGCTGGAAGAATGTATGTCCTCCCGTCCGTGCCCTGCCTGCCACGGCGACCGTCTGACTGAGGTATCCCGCGCTGTTACCGTAGGTGGGATGCAAATTGCAGATTTTTGCCGTTTGTCCGTCCAGCAAGAACTGGAATTTATGGAAAATCTGAAACTGACCGGCGCCAGCGCCATCATTGCCCAGCAGATTCTCCGGGAAATCATTGCCCGGCTTGGCTTCCTGAAAAGCGTTGGCCTTCAGTATCTGACCCTATCCCGGGCTGCCGCCACCTTATCCGGCGGAGAAAGCCAGCGGATTCGCCTGGCTACCCAAATCGGTTCCAGTCTCATGGGTGTTTTATATATTTTGGATGAGCCTTCTATCGGTCTGCATCAGAGGGACAACGACAAACTTCTGGCCACTTTGAAACAGCTGCGGGACTTGGGCAATACCCTGGTCGTCGTAGAGCATGACGAAGACACCATTCGCGCCGCCGATTATCTGGTGGATGTGGGCCCCGGTGCCGGAATCCACGGCGGTGAAATTGTCGCCCAGGGGAAACTGGAAGATATTTTGGCTTGTGACCGATCCCTTACCGGTCAGTATCTGTCCGGGAAGAAAAAAATTCCGGTCCCTTCCCAACGCAGATCCGGAAATGGCCACTTCCTGAAAGTCTTCGGATGCCAGGAAAATAACCTTCAGTCTATTGACGTATCCATTCCTCTTGGAACCTTTACTTGTGTCACCGGTGTGTCCGGCTCTGGCAAATCCTCTTTGGTAAACGAGATTATCTATAAAAAGCTGGCTTGTGATCTGAACCATGCCCGCATCCGGGCGGGAAAGCATAGTCATATGGAGGGGCTGGAATTCCTGGACAAAGTAATCAATATTGATCAGAGCCCTATCGGTCGGACCCCTCGTTCCAATCCGGCCACCTATACGGGACTGTTCAACGATATCCGGGATCTGTTTGCATCCACTGCCGACGCGAAAAGCCGGGGCTATGGGCCAGGACGGTTCTCGTTTAATGTAAAGGGTGGCCGCTGTGAGGCCTGCGGTGGTGACGGACTGGTAAAAATTGAAATGCACTTTTTGCCAGATATCTATGTTCCCTGTGACGTGTGCCACGGCAAACGTTATAATCGGGAAACCCTGGAGGTGCTCTATAAGGGCAAATCCATTGCGGACGTTCTGGAAATGACCGCAGATGAAGCTCTGGACTTTTTTGAAAATTTGCCCCGTATCCGCAGTAAAGTTGCCACGCTGGTGGAAGTGGGACTGGGCTACATTAAGCTGGGCCAGTCTTCCACAACGCTTTCCGGAGGAGAAGCTCAGCGCGTAAAATTGGCTGCAGAACTGTCCCGGCGGTCAACTGGCTCTACCATTTATATTTTGGACGAACCCACCACCGGTCTGCATGTGGCAGATGTCCATAAGCTGATTGAAGTGCTTCAGGCCCTGGTCGATCTTGGCAATACTGTTTTGGTCATTGAACACAATTTGGATGTCATTAAAGTTGCAGACTATATCCTGGATTTGGGTCCGGAAGGGGGCGACGGTGGCGGTACGATTGTGGCTACCGGTACGCCAGAAGAGATCGCTGCCAATCCAGACAGCTTCACTGGAATCTATTTAAAAAAAATGTTAGTATAACGGAACGGGAGGACAGCTATGGTCAGTCACGAGGGGCATCGTCAACGGGTCAAGGAACGATTCCGCAGGGCCGGACTAAATGATTTTCACGACATCAACGCTTTGGAGCTCTTACTGTTTTACTGTATTCCCCAGGGAGATACCAACCCTACTGCCCACAGACTTCTGGATCAGTTCGGTTCCCTGGCCGGTGTTTTGGACGCCTCTGTGGAAGAATTGATAAAAGTAAAGGGAATCAGTGAGCACAGTGCAATTTTGCTGACACTGATCCCCCAAATTTGCCGGCGTTATTCCATGGAACGGTCCAGTCCCGGTGAAATTCTGAATTCTACAGAGCGATGCGGTGACTATTTAGTTCCTTACTTTTTTGGGGAAACGGACGAAGTTGTATACTTGCTTTGTCTGGACGCCAAATGCAAAGTTCTGGACTGCCGTATGTTGTTTCGCGGTAGTGTCAATTCTGCCGGTATTTCTATCCGCAAAATTATCGAAACCGCCTTGGCCTGTAACGCTACCTCGGTAGTTCTGGCCCACAACCACACCTCCGGAATCGCTCTGCCTTCCCCAGAGGATGAGCGCACTACCCGGACACTGCAAACTGCTCTGGATGCCGTAGGAATTCTTTTGGCCGACCATATTATTGTGGCAGATGATGATTTTGTCTCTTTGGCAGACAGCGGCTTCTTTCAGCGCCGTTAACTGTCTGGCTGCCGTCAGCTGCCCCACAATCGCCCATTCGCGGCCGTTTCCGTGAGATAGGACTGCCCAACTGTCCTTGGCGACCTTTCGGCGTCATTCAGCGGTAGCGTTTCCTCCGTCGCCGCCGTGTCGGCATCTGTCAGGCCAATGGCTGTCCCATAATCCCTTCCTGCTCTGCTTGTCCCTATCCTACCGGTGACTGCTCCGCAGCGATTCCCAGGCTATCCCCGGCACGAAACATCCCGTTTCTTTCCCGCAGAGCCTGGCTCTTTTCCAGCACTTTCATGCAAAAACCACTTCGGTTCAAAAAAGAGGTATCTGCCCTATGGAATTTCGTCTACACTCTGATTATAAGCCCTCTGGGGATCAGCCTCAGGCCATTGCAGCTTTAAGCAAAGGTGTAAAACTGGGCTTGGAGGAACAAACCCTTCTGGGTGTCACCGGTTCCGGTAAAACCTTCACCATGGCTTCTATTATCCAGGAAGTCCAAAAACCTACCTTGGTACTGGCGCACAACAAAACTTTGGCTGCCCAGCTTTGCGCAGAATTTCGGGAGTTCTTCCCGGAAAATGCAGTGGAATATTTTATCTCCTATTATGATTATTATCAGCCGGAAGCCTACATTGCCCATACCGACACCTATATTGAGAAGGATTCTGCCGTCAACGATGAGATTGAGCGTCTGCGCCACAGCGCCACCTCTTCTTTGTCAGAGCGGGAAGACGTGATTGTAGTCTCCTCTGTCTCTTGCATCTACGGCCTGGGAGATCCCATCGATTACAAAAACATGGTGATCTCTCTTCGCACCGGCCAAGAACGTTCCCGGGAAGATTTGATAAAAAAGCTGATTGAAATCCGGTATGAGCGAAACGACTTAAACTTTATCCGTAACCATTTCCGTGTCCGAGGTGACACGGTAGAAATCTATCCTGCCTACTGGGTGGGAAAGGCCATCCGTGTTGAGTTTTTTGGGGATGAAATCGATCGGATCTCCGAAATCAATCCGATTACCGGCCTGCCCAATCGAATTTTAAACCATGTGGCTATCTACCCGGCCAGCCACTATGTGGCAAGCAAAGAGAAAATGGATCGGGCTATTCGGGAGATTGAAGAAGAAATGTGGCAACAGGTTGCCTTCTTTGAGTCTCAGGATAAGCTCCTGGAAGCCCAGCGCATTCGCCAGCGGACACTATACGATATTGAAATGATGCAGGAAATCGGTTTCTGCTCTGGAATCGAAAACTATTCCCGCGTCATCTCCGGCCGGGCTCCAGGTACTCCCCCCACAACCCTCATTGACTACTTTCCCAAGGATTTTCTTCTGTTTGTGGACGAAAGCCATGTCACATTGCCCCAGGTACGGGCCATGTACAATGGAGATCGAGCCAGAAAGGAGAGCCTTGTCAATTATGGCTTTCGCCTTCCCTCTGCTTTTGATAACCGTCCACTGAAATTTGAAGAGTTCCAGGATAAACTCAATCAGGTTATCTATGTTTCGGCTACCCCGGGAGAATATGAACGTACCCGCTCCGGTCAAATCGCCGAGCAGGTCATTCGTCCCACCGGCCTTTTGGACCCGGAAATTTTTGTTCGTCCCATCGCCGGACAGATTGACGATCTCATCCAGGAAATCCACACCGTAACAGACCGGGAAGAGCGGGTCCTCATCACAACCCTCACGAAAAAAATGGCAGAAGACCTGACGACTTACCTGCAAAAAGCCGGTGTTCGTGTCCGCTATATGCACTCTGATATTGGCGCGATGGAACGGATGGAAATTATCCGGGACCTTCGGATGGCCAAATTTGATGTGCTGGTTGGTATCAATCTGCTGCGGGAAGGTCTGGATCTTCCGGAAGTCAGCCTGGTAGCCATTCTGGATGCCGACAAAGAGGGCTTCCTCCGCAGTGAAACCAGCCTAATTCAGACGATCGGCCGTGCCGCCCGGAATGCTCAGGGCCGCGTCATTATGTATGCGGACAAAACTACCGCCGCCATGGAAGCAGCTATCGAGGAGACCCGCCGCCGCCGGGAAATTCAGATGGCATATAACGCCAAAAACGGTATCACTCCCAAAACGATTATCAAATCTGTCCGGGATTTGATTGAGATCTCCCAGTCTGCACAGGAAGCCTATGGAAAAGACGGCGTGAAGATGACAAAAAAGGAGCGGGAACACGCCATCGAAAAACTGGAACAACAAATGCGGGAAGCTGCCCGCATGATGGAATACGAATATGCCGCTGTATTGCGTGATCAGATTATCCAATTGCGGGGACAAACAGAAAGGAGCACATCTAAATGATCAAGCGTAAATCTGACATGACGGTAGAGATCCGTCAAAATCCCAAGGGAGGAGTCGGTGATATCCAATTCACCCACGTTTTGACCCAGGAGGCCCAGAATAAGGCGAACTTATTTTCTTTAATTCATCTGGAACCGGGGCAATCCATTGGCCTGCATGCTCACCAAGAGGATGCCGAGGCTATGTATGTGCTCTCCGGTCACCCCTCCATTGTGGATGATGGAGAAACTTACCTGCTTTCCCCTGGCGATGCCACCTATTGCACCGGGGGACATACCCACAGCCTGCAGAATCTCTCTTCGGAGCCAGCTCAGGTTTTGGCCATAGTCTTTAAATAACGCGACTTCAGTCCCTGTGGAAAACTCCGAAAATTGGCTGAAAATTTATTGAATTTCCAAAAAAGTTTGTGAGAATTCCACATATCAACAGGTTTATCCACAGACTTTTCCATCGCAACCACGCAGTTACGACTTGCAAGCTTGGATAAAAAAGCCGAAATATGTTTTACAGCAACGACAGCCGTCAGTTTCAGGCGTACTGTTTCTCACTTCCATAACATGAGTATGCCGACTTTCCCCTGCCTGCCAAACACTGACTTCTGATTTCTGAAAGACGGCTCCTTTGGTTGGAGGAACGCCATAATTGCAAAAAGACACTTTGGTTGCCAGAAAGCGGTGCCGTGATCACAAGATTGGTCTCATCGGGAACAGTGGCAGCTGTTGTAAGTTCGCTTTCTTTGCTGTCAGTAACTGCCGTGCCACCAAAAGTGGCTTTGACTGCCGAAGGATGGCTGTCGTTGTCCCAAGAGAGTAATATTGCCGCAATTTGGTGTTCCTATCTTTTACCGGTGAAAACTGCCCATTGGGAAGGAGGCACTTATGAGACTGCTTGTTGCCGAAGACGAAATCGCAATGGCAGAGGCAGTAGAGGACGTTCTTCGTTATCACCATTATAGTGTGCAAACTGTCCAAAACGGGGAAGATGCCCTCTTCCTTGCCAAAACAGAAGAATTTGACGGTATTATTTTAGACATTATGATGCCCAAATTGGACGGTCTGTCTGTTTTACAGGCTCTACGGCAGGACCATATTCATACGCCTGTTTTGCTTTTAACGGCAAAGTCCACAGTGGAAGACCGGATTGCAGGACTCAATTTGGGTGCAGATGACTATTTGCCAAAACCCTTTGCCATGGGAGAACTGCTGGCTCGTGTACGGGCCATGCTTCGCAGGCGGGAAGATTTTACCCCGGATGTCCTGGAGTTGGGTGGCATAACCTTAGATCGGAACCGCTGTATTTTAGCCGGTCCTTTGGGCTCTTTTCAGCTCAGCCGGCTGGAGTTTCAACTTCTGGAATTGTTTATGCTCAATCCGGGTATCACCTTTTCCACGCAAAAACTTCTGGAGCGGGTGTGGGGATATGATACGGAAGCCGAAGAGGGAACGGTCTGGGTCTACATATCCTACTTACGAAAAAAACTGAGCGCCCTGAACGGCAAACTGGAACTTCGCACCAAGCGCAGACTTGGATACTGTTTGGAGATTACGCCATGATTCGCAGCCTGCAAAAGAAACTGATTGCTACGGCACTTTTGTCTCTGTCGGTTTTGCTCATACTGTTAATCGGCTGCATTGTCACCATTTCCTATGTGGAAATGGAACGTTCTGCCGATGCTACCTTGGCGCGGCTGGCCCAGGAGGAGCCCCAGTCGCCGGGCCCCTCAGAGCACCGCCCCTTTTTTGGATATCAGATCTCCCTGGGTGCGCCGATTCCTTTCGGCCATTTTATTGCCAAACGGGATGGGATGCAGGTCTCCTCTGTGGACATGCGGGGCTTACCCACTCTGACTCCTGAGGAAGCCTTGCAATTGGCCCAAAAAGCCCTGGATACGGGTGCTAAGGAAGGGAAACTGGGGTCTTATAAGTACCTGGTCACGGAAACGCAGGTAATCTTTTTGGACAATACCGTCCAAATGCGTACCCTGTTTACCATTTTGGTCATTGCCTGTGCCGTCAGTTTGGTCTGCCTGGCGCTCATGCTGTTTCTGGTTTGGTTTTTCTCCCGCCGGCTTTTGCGGCCCATCGTTGTCAATCTGCAAAAACAAAGGCAGTTTGTCACCGATGCCGGGCATGAAATCAAAACCCCCCTTGCCATCATTCAGGCCAATACGGAGGCTTTGGAGCTGCACACCGGCCAGACGAAGTGGAGCGCCCATATCCGGGCTCAGGTTACCCGGATGGACGGTCTGATGCAAAAGCTCCTTTTGCTGGCCCAGGCTGACGAAGAGCTGCCTCTGGTTTTCACCTGTGTCAATTTGAGCGATTTGTGCCAGCGGGCCGTGGAACTGTTTACGGAACCGGCTATCCGGCGAAATCTGGCAATGCAGGTCAGTGTCTCTCCCCATATACAATTGCAGGGAAACGGAGAGCGGCTGGAACAGCTTTTACAGATTCTTTTGGATAACGCTGTGAAATATGCAAGCAGTCCCGGCACCATCTGGGTAACCCTACAACAGGAAGGACGCCATATCCATCTCAGCGTTGCCAATACGGTGACCCAGCTTCCGGATGCACCTCCGGATTCTCTGTTGGACCGGTTTTTCCGGGCAGATACCGCTCGTACCCAATCTTCCGGCGGTTACGGAATCGGTCTGAGCGTAGCCAAAGCCATTTGTCAAATGCATCACGGGAAACTGAGCGCTGTCTACGAAGCGCCCAACCGCATTCGCTTTACCGCCCTTTTTTAGTTCACAATTTATTTACACTTCCGCCGCCGATTGTTCAAAATCGGCGGCTGTTTTTTAAGCTTCGCCTAAGGTAACCCTTCTAAGATAGGAACAAACCATTTCAGGAGGCCAGGCAATGAACATACTGCTTAAAATGGGAAAAAAAGAAAATACTCCTGCACCCCAGAAATTTCCAAGGCGTAAAAAAATCAAGAAAAAAACGTTACTGGGACTTTCTGTTCTCATCCTCTTTCTGGCAGGAGGAACCATAGGAATTCGCGCTCTGTTCTTTACAGAAGAAGAGCAAATCGCTCTCACCGGTACCACGACTTACGGTTCCCTCAACGAAGCAATCGAAGGTTCCGGCACCACGACAGCGGCCGATTCTGTCACCTATGACGTAGACGGGACCGTATTGGAATGGTACGTCTCGGCCGGCGACTATGTGGAGGCCGGCGATTTGCTCTATGTTTTGGACTCCTCTGAGGCTGAAGATGAAATCGTGGAATATGAAGTGGAGCTGGAACAGTTTTATGAAAATCTTGCCGATGTGCAAGAAAATATCGCCAACCAGACTGTCTGTGCTCCCTTCTCCGGCCGGATTGAGGAAATCTCCGTAGAAGAGGGAGATACCGTCAACAACGGCGCTGTTTTGGCCCAACTGATTGACGATTCCTATATGAAAACCACCCTGTATTTTAATGATGCTTATCAGTCTGCCATTTCCCCCGGCATGTCCGTGCAAGTCTCAGTGCCGGATCAAATGCTCACTTTAACCGGCACCGTAGCGCAGACGTACGACGTGGATTACGTAACTCCGGAAGGTCTGTCCTGTTTT
Source organism: uncultured Oscillospiraceae bacterium (assembly GCA_944386835.1). Lineage (GTDB taxonomy): Bacteria > Bacillota > Clostridia > Oscillospirales > Oscillospiraceae > CALXCQ01. The sequence goes on from CALXCQ010000084.1 coordinate 21,726, forward strand.
GCCGTAGAAATCCAGGTCGCCAATCCCGGCTCTTTGACCGAAGGTGTCAGTGTCACCTGCTGGCTTACTGACTCCGACGGTTCGGAACTCTATGCGGCCACAGATGGTTCGCTTCAGTACTGTCAATCTGCAACCCTCAGCGCCAAAACCAATGGGGAAATTCTGAGTGTGGCCGCTGTGGACTATCAGCATGTGGACCAGGGCGCTACCCTGTTTTCCATCGATACCACCTCCTACACCTCTCAATTGGAAAGCCTGCAGAAGCAAATTGAGAACACAGAAAAAAACATTGCCGATCTGGAGCAGTCTATTGCCACCGAATACTCCCGTTATTCCGATATCTCCGGCAAAGTCATTACTGCCGACTATTCCCACAACCGTATCACGGGCAACGATATGGGCACCATCACTATCTATAATATGGAGTCTATGGAAATTTCCATCAATGTAGATGAGTTGGATGCGGACTATCTCACGGTGGGGATGCCTGTTACCGTCTATCGCACCACTTCTTCCGATACGGAATATTACGATGCGGAGCTGACTTACCTCAGCCTGGAAGCCACTTCTTCTACCAGCGGTGTCTCCACATTTGCCGCAACGATCACCATCCCCTCCAATGACCAACTCTCTGCCGGCGTCACGGTCTATTATTCCATTGATACCGGCGGCAGCGAGGAAGCCGTTCTGGCACCTGTGCAGGCCCTTTGCTCCTATGACGACGGCTATTATCTGTTGGTACAAGGGGAAACTGCGCCCGAAGACGCCATCGACCCCGCTCAGGCCGGCGGCAGTGTCACCGACTATCCGGAAGGTTACTATGCTGTTCCGGTAGAAGTAGGCGACGCCAATGAGCAATATATCCAAATTCTCTCGGGTGTGGAAGAAGGCGCTACGGTTTTCCTCCGCTACCAGAATGCCGCTCCGACTGGCGGCGATACCACCTCTCAGGTGGAAACAGAAGAAACCAGTATGCCCAGCGGCGGACCCGACGCCAACTTCCCCGGAGCCGGTAACTTTGGAAATGCCAGCTGGAACTTTGGCAGTGGACCTATGGGCAATATGCCCGGCGGAAATCGGTGAGGTGCTCTATGGATTCCGTAAAAATGGCCTTTGACTCGATCTGGGAAAAGAAAGGACGTTCCATTCTCACCATGCTGGGAATCATCATCGGTGTCAGCGCCGTATTGATTCTGGTCTCCGTGGTGCAGGGGTATAACGCCGATCTCACTGCCTATTATGAAAAGCAGGGGGTCAACAAAGTCAATATTTCCCTTACCTATTACGATCGCACCAATACCACCGATATCTCCCAGGAGCTAATGGACTACGTGGAAGATTCCCTGTCCCAGGTGACAACCGGTATTACCCCCAGCTACACCACAACCGGAACCTTAAAATACGGCTCCAATCTCAATTCTACTGCCAAGATCTACTTCGGCAATCAGCAATGGTCCGCATGTAATAACTTTACCCTGGATTCCGGGCGGGATTTATTGGAACTGGACATGGAAAACCGAAATGACGTATGCGTGCTGGGCTCCTATGTGGCCGAAAGCCTTTTCGGCTACCGGGACCCCATCGGGGAAACCATTATGTTGAACGGCCATCCCCTGACAGTTGTCGGCGTATACTACCCAAAAGACGGCAGTGCAGAAGAATCTATGGACGACATGATCGCCATTCCCTATACCCTGAACCGGAAAATTCTGGGCTCTGATCTGTTTACAGACTTCACCATTAAAGTCTCTGCTTCTTCTTACATGAGTTCGGTGATTGACCGTGTCACAGTCTGGCTGGAAGACACCCTCAATGCCAACACTGCCACCTATACCGTGGAAAACGGCAATGATGCCATGGAAGCGGTTTCCGACGAAACTGCCTCCTTACAGGTAGTCCTGGGCGGAGTCGCCGGCATCGCTCTTTTGGTGGGCGGTATCGGAATTATGAACATTATGCTGGTCACCGTCACAGAGCGGACACGGGAAATCGGCATCAAAAAAGCCATTGGTGCTCCCCGCAATGTCATTGTCACCCAGTTCCTGGTGGAAGCTGCCGTTTTATCCGGTTGCGGAGGAATTCTGGGAACTCTCCTGGGCTACGCAGGTTCCGTCATTGGGGGGAAGGCATTGTATGACATGCTATTGTTTCCCAATTTTTGGATGGTTCTGGCTTCCTTTTTCTTTTCCATTGTCATTGGAATCGGCTTTGGCCTATACCCGGCCGTGAAAGCATCCGGCCTGCAGCCGGTAGACGCACTTCGGGTAGAGTAATCGCGAAGGAGAGATCATGATGAATGCAGCCACGAAAAAATTTGTGTGTATCTTTTTATTCACAGCCTTGCTTCTCGGCATCCTGCCAAACCAAACCGTCGCCGCCTTTACCGACATTACGGACACCCAAACCCAAACTGCGGCAGCTGTTCTGGCCGGTATGGACATTACCACCGGCACTACTTCCACATCCTTTTCCCCCAATACCCAGCTGACCCGGGCACAATTTTGCGCCTTTGTCATTCGCATGACCGGTCAGGAAAATCTGGTAGCCACAGCCGCCAGAAAAAACCTGTTCTCTGATGTTCCCTCCGGCAGCTGGTACGCCGGGTATGTGAATTTGGCCTACGAAAACGGACTGATTAACGGCTATGGCAATGGTACGTTCGGTCCGGAGGACTGTGTGACGTATGGTCAAGCTGCCACCATCTTACTCAGAGTACTGGGGTACTCTTCTGCAGAAGTAGGCTCTGTCTGGCCCAGTGACTATACCACATTTTTGAGTAGTTTGGGAATTGGCCAGGGTCTGTCCCTGTCCGACTCTCAAAACCTTACCCGCGGGCAGGCGGCAATTTTGCTGTATCATACACTGGAAACTTCAGTAAAGGGAAGTTCCCAACTTTATTATGAAACCCTTTCCCAGGTTTCCGATACCAAATCTGTAATTATTTTGGATACCGAAACCCAAAACGGATACACAGAAGTTTACAGTCTCACCGACGGCACGTATCAAAGTTATCCCCAAGCCAACTCCCTTTCCGCAGACTTCACCCACAGCATTGGTACCCTGCTACTCAACAGTGCCGGAAAAATTACAGGCTATTTGCCGGACACGCAGGCAAGTACCACTGTCACCCTGAAAGAGGTCAAGTCCTCCGGCCTGACGGATACTTCCGGCACCTTCTATCAAATTCCCAGCAGTGCGGTACTTCTGTATCAAAATGAAACTTACTCCTACGGTACGGGAGGCTACTTACATGCCGGCGAGAACTTAGGTGCCCAGGTGACACTGTACTATGACGATGACGTTATTACTTATTTAACTCTGGCCACTGCCGATTCTACCCAGGCAGATACGGTAGCTGTTGCCACAACTGCCTCTGCCGAAACAGAGCTTGCCCAAAAGCTGGGGATTTCCGGTACTTCCTACACTATTACCAAAAATGCAGCGGCGGCCACTTCCCAGGATCTGGGCCTTTATGACGTGGGCTATTATGACGCCGCTTCCCAGACCTTACGGGTCTCCGATTATAAAGTAACCGGCTATTTACAGGTGGCTTCCCCCACGATTGCCAATGCCCAAACTGTGACCATTGCCGGTGGTACCTTTTCCGTTTTGGAATGTGCCTGGGAATCCCTGGAGACATTTCAATTGGGAGACCGGTTGACAGTACTGCTCACTGACGATTGTCAGGTGGCCGCTGCCTATCCCGCCTCCACCCTGACGGCAGATATGGTGGGCATCTTGTCTTCCGACGGCCGCAGCGTCACTTTAAGCGGCAGCGGCATCACTTTGTCCGCCAGTGAGCTGTCATACAAGGACCAGGATTTGGGAGCCTTGGTGACTGTAACCACACCGGATGCCTCCTCTTTACGCTGTACTGCCGTTTCTTCTTCTGCAGCTTCCGTCGATTTTACCCAGGGCACTGTGGGGAATCTCTCTTTGGCCTCCAACTGCCTGTATTATGAATGGACCGGCGCCGGACCGGTCTATGATCTGGCGGGGAATCCGTCGCAAAGTTCCTCCTCGACGGACGACCTGATTTGGACGGATCGCCTGAGCGCTTCCCAGGTCAGTTATTATCATGTCAACGAAAACGGACTTGTGGACATTCTCTTGCTCAAAGATGTGACCGGAAATTGCTATCAATATGGGGCTGTGACTGCCTATTCAGGAACAGACGGCATCAATCTGGGAGGAAATAACAATCTCACCAGTTATAACAATGCCGTAGCCCTTACCAACAGCGGCGGCACCACCGCCAAATATCTGTGTGCCCTTTCCACTGACGCCTATTGCGGACTGGTGGTAAAGACATATTCCTCCGCTTACCAGCAAGTATGCGCCGTGGCCGCTTTGACCAAACTTTCTTCTGTGGGAGCTGACGCTGTACACCTTACGGGAGATTCCTGGTATCTTTCCACAGAAACTTTGGAGCTCCCCATTTCCCAGAACGTGGAGGTCTACCTGAAAACCGCCGACACCTGGCTCAGTGGAGAAAGCGGATTTCTGCACGTCATGAGCACTGACCAGCCCCTCACCGTTTACTACGACCGTACACCTGATACAGGGGCCCAGGTTCGGATCCTTGTTGTAGGTTGAAAGGAATTTGCCCTATGGAAACGCCACTGATACAACTCAAAGGACTCTATAAACTGTACCTGGAGGGGCAGGAAAACGAAGTTCGGGCACTGGACGGCATCGACCTGACCATTTGGCCGGGAGAATTTACGGCCATTGTAGGAACTTCCGGCTCGGGAAAATCCACCATGATGAATATTCTGGGCTGTCTGGATGTTCCCTCCTATGGAGAATATTACCTGGAAGGTACCCCCATCAAATCCCGCACTCAGCGGGAATTGGCCCAAATCCGGAACCAAAAGATTGGATTTATTTTTCAGGGATACAACTTGATCCCCTCTTTAAATGTCTGGCAAAACGTAGCGCTCCCCATGACCTATCAAAAAATTCCCCTGGCCCAGCGCTACCAGCGGGCCAGGGCCGCTTTGGAGCAGGTAGAAATTCTGTCCAAGGCAGACAGCCGGCCTTCTCAGCTTTCCGGCGGCCAACAACAAAGGGTGGCAATCGCCCGGGCAATTGCCGCCCATTCCCCTATTATTATGGCCGATGAGCCTACCGGCGCCCTGGACTCCAAAACCGGCGCTCAGGTTCTGCAAATTTTACAGGATTTAAATAACCAGGGAACCACCGTCATTCTCATTACCCACGATTTAGGGATTGCTGTTCAGGCCAAACGGGTCGTACAGATGAAGGACGGGAAAATTCTCACAGATCTGACTCTGCCGGAAGGTCACCAGATTACACCGGACTTTTTTACCGCCGGGATGGGTTCTTCTCCTGCGCCTGAATAAAAGGTTTACCACAAGAAGCGATTTCGGCTCTGACCGCTGCTTGATGGGCCGCTCTCTTTCCCCCATGCTTGCCCGGAAGCGCTATTTCCCCGGCCCGGAAGTCTCTGCTTTACCCTGAGCCCCTGCCGGCTCCGCTGTCTCTTCCCAGCCTCCCCTTCTTCACTCCTCTGCCTTGCAGGCACACTTCCCGGTTCCTTTCCTTACACCTCTGCCTTTCAAGCGTAGTTCCCGGCTCCACTGCTCTTCCGGCTTCTTTCCCATACACGTTACCCCAATTCCCGGAAGTGCCGTTTTCCTCCCTGCCGGGAACGTTTCTTCTTTCTCTGCAAAACGTCCCTCCGGAAAGACAAGTATGCCGTCTTTCCGGAGGGACGTTTTGCGCTTGTGAATTCCATTTTCCCAAAACAGGAGACCAACCTTGTCTCCCTCTTTTGCCATCAGGAAAGCAGATTTTCCTGTTGGACGGTGTCGTTTTCCTGACTCCGATTAAAATACACATCCATCACTGCCGTGGCAACCCTTGCCAAATTACCGCCCTGTGCACCTTTTTCCACATAAACCGCTATGGCGATTTCCGGATCATCTGCCGGCGCATAGCACACAAAGCTGGCGTGGTCACTGCCGGAATCACCGTGCTGGGCTGTACCGGTCTTGGCACATACCTTGATGGGATAGTCTTTCAGATAAGTAGCGGCAGTTCCTTCGGTTGCCGCCAGTTCCATACCCTCCTGCACACAGGCAATGGCATCCTGAGAAATTGCCAGACGACTGGCAACAGTGGGTTCGTGCTCCCGAATCACCTGGGAATAGTCTGCCGAGAACACCCGGCTTAAAAATGTCGCCTCATACCGGGTTCCCCGGTTGGCCAGGGCTGCCGTATAACAGGCCATCTGCATAGGAGTAAATTTATTCTCCGACTGTCCAATGGCCGCCATAATGGTGTCGGCATCATACCATCCAGACTGGGTTTCATCATCTTTATGGAGCAGGGCCTTTGTTTCCGCATTGGCCCGGTACCCCACTGACTCAGGCAGTTCCACTCCTGTAGCTTCCCCCAGGCCCAGACCTTTGGCTACCAGATCCATGGCGGTAATCCCTGTCTGCCGACCGACTTCGTAGAAATAATAGTTACAGGACACGGACAGCGCCTGCATCATATTGATGACTCCGTGGGTCGTACCGGTACTGGTATAAATATGGCACTTGGGCTGATATCCCTCATAACGGGTATAAACACCTTTGTCCTCAATTTGCAGATATCGGCTGATTCCGGCATCATCAATAGCCGCAATGGCTGTCACCATTTTATAAACTGACCCAGGTGGGTACGTCTGCAAAAGCGCGCGGTTAAAAAGGGGGCCATATTCTTCTTCCAACAAAGCATTAAAGTTCTGAGAATACGTCCCGGGATCGAAGGTAGGATAACTGGCGCTGGCCAGCACTTCTCCCGTTTTGCATTCCACCACTACAACGGCGCCGCCTTCTGCATCCTTGCCTTCTTCATCGCTGCCGACTCCGTTTTCCCGCAAATCCAGAATCACATCTTCCAGTGCATCCTCTGCCGCTGCCTGAACATCGATGTCAATGGTAAGCTCCACATTGTCGCCGGCTTCCGGCGTTGTAATATAATGTTCATCCAATATTGTGCCGTCTGCGGCAATGGTGGTGGTCTTCACTCCGTCAGTTCCGTGCAAGTAGGACTCAAATGCCTGCTCGATTCCGTCTTTTCCCACCTTGGCATCCAGCGGATAGCCCTCTTCCTGATATTGGGCAACTTCTTCGTCGTTCATAAGACCGATATGCCCCAAAATATGGGCAGCGTACGGCGTCTGATACTCCCGTACCGTCGTTGTCTCTACCACGACTCCGGGAATGCTCAGCTCCATGATGGCCGCCAACTGTTCACTGGTGACATCATAGGCCAAAACGTACTGTTCCAGCGAAGTACACGTACGCAGGGACAACTCATACCGAAGGCCTATCACCTCTCTGGCCTCTTCTTCCGTCCAGGTGTCCGGTATTTTATAGGCATCTTTCATCAGCTTCATCAGGGTCTGTGCCGAAATATCTGAGTCCCAGTCCCAGCTGGACAGATACGTTTTAAAGGCATCTTGCCAGGTCTGTGAAGTACTGTCCAGGGTATACGTATATGGCTTTTCCCGAGAGATAGGCAGATGATCCGTATAGGCAATCCCCAACTCTTTACACAAATTTACCAGCTTGAGAAGACTCTCATTGGGAGATTCCCCATTGAAAAAAACATAGTAGACAATTTCAATGTTATAGCTGGCACGATTGGAAACCAACACTTCCCCGTTCCGGTCCAGGATATTTCCTCTGGCGGCCTTGACAGTCGTCTGATAGGTATAGGCGCTGAGCATCTGGGCATCCATTTCCTGACCGTCTGTCTCTTGAATTTTATATAACCGGAAAACAAAGACTGCCGATATAAAAAAAATCAGCGTCAAAATTACACCGGTACGAAATCGAACTCTTCGCTCCATGACCTCTCCTTATAATTTTCCAATAAGCCGTGTCAGCCCCCAAAAAACGGGAGTAACTATGAGGGACAAAATCACTTGTTTCCCTACTAAAAGCCACCCGTCAGCCGGAAAGTTTCCTCCCAAATAGCTCTGTATACCAAACGAGCCGCCCTGGGTCAGAATGAGAGCTATCAGGCAAAACAAAAGACAGGGCACTAAATTTTTTGTCAGATAGGCCCCGCAGAAATACCCTGCCAATAAGCCGCTGAGAGTTAACGTGAAAATACACAAGCTGCCATCCGCGCTGCCGGAAAAGAACCAGAACAAGGAGGTCAACAGCGCAAACAGGCCGCCTGGCTCCATTCCCTCCCGAACCGCAACACAGACAATGACCAAAGGCACAAAACTGAGTTTTGTGCCAAAAAACTGTGTATGGGCCAAAAAGACAGTCTGTGTCACAACGGTTATCAGGAATAAAAGGCCGTAAAGGGCCCACTTTCCCCAAGTCCGTGCCGGTTTTCTCATGAATGTTTCTCTCCTCTATCTGACTGTCTCAGGAATTATCGTAATCGGTAATAATGAAGATTTGTTCCAGCTCTTCAAAATCTGCAGAAGGCCGCACAACGGCATATTTTTCCACGCCTGTCTCCGCCATCTGCACATCGGCTACATAGCCCAAAATCAATCCTTTGGGGTACAAATTGGAACCTGTCGTAACAATTTGATCGTTGTTTTTAATGACAGCATCCTGGGCCAAATAGTTCATCCGCAATGTATCTGCGTCGGAAAAACTACCTTGTACTACTCCTGTATAACCTGAGGAAGTAATGGATGCCGAAATTTCCATGGTCGAGTCTTGGATGGTTACCACAGTGGCCCAGTTGGCCCCTGTCTCTGCGACAATTCCCACAACCTGCCCATACTCCGTCACCGCGCACATGCCTTCGGCAATCCCACTTTTTTCCCCCTCATCAATCGTAAAGCTGTCCTTCCAGTTGGACGCGTTCCAGGAAGTAATGTAGGCGGCAGCAAACTGGTAATCCTCATGTTGTGTCTTTAAATCTAAAAGCTGCTGTAAACGCTCATTTTCCCGCTGGTAAGCCTGTGCGGTCCGAACGTCTTCTTCCATTTCCAAAATTTGCTGCTTGAGCTGCTCGTTTTCCGCCTTCAATGCGTCAAATCGGAACAGATAATCATACACTTGCTCAGCCTGCCTGGTGATTGCCGACGCAACACTGCGGACCGGTGCCAATACGGCCCCTACTAACCTTTCTGCCGCTGTAGCCTCTGTGGTCGCGGAGATAATCACGCCGCTGAGCAATGCCATCACAATTGCAGCTATTAAAATTGCCTTGACTTTCGGTGTAAAAAACTGTTTCAACCCAATCCATCCTTACCTACGTCATGCAAACCATCTTACAAAACCGGATACCCCCATTGCCGCAGAATCTGCGACAGGCGGCATACCGGCAATCCCATTACCGAGTAATAATCGCCGGTAATACTCTGTACAAATACAGCGCCCAAGCCCTGAATTCCGTATGCTCCAGCTTTATCCAAGGGTTCTTGGGTTTGTACATAGGCCCGGATTTCCGCCTCTTCCATAGGGCGGAATTGAATACGGGCCGTCTCTACTTGGGTGATAATTTTTTCTCCCTGCAAAACAGTAAGCCCCGTCAGTACACGGTGCTCCCTCCCGGACAAAAGCCGGAGCATCCGCTCCGCATCTGCGCTGTCTCTGGGTTTTCCTAAAACTTGCGTTCCAATCACCACAATGGTATCGGCAGCAATGACAATATCTTCACGCTTTATCAAAGGCTTCACTGCCAAAGCTTTCTTGCGGCATATCCGGGCTACCTCTTCTTCCGGAGGTGCACAGGGATCCATTTGTTCATCCGTCTGGGGACATACCACCTGAAACCCAAGTCCCATCTGGGCTAACAGTTGTCGCCGACGGGGCGACTGGGACGCTAAAATAATTGCCACATACAGCCTTCTTTCTACTCAACCCCCCGTGTATACAAGCCACGGGTGCAAGAGCCGGCCGGAAATTCTCCGCCAGTCTCATATGCCTGGAGAATTTGATCCACCTCTCGCTCATTTTCCGTAGTAAACTGCAAACGCACAGCCCACAATCCCAAATCCCGGAATGCACTGCGCCGATCCAGCCAGTACAGCTTCTTTCCATTGAGCAAAACATTACGGCAGGTATCTCCGTCTTTTAAAATAGGAAACTCCTCTCCCATGCGGTCTACCAATTTTGTAACGCCGGTTTCGCAGGTGCAGACCCCGGACCGATTCCGCATTACACAGTTTTCCATGATCATCAGGGGTAGCCGTCCATAAATCAGAACTTCCGTTGGCAATGGCTTTTGTAAATCCCGGATCTGAGGCCATGTCAGCTCAAAAGAAGCTGTTACGGAAGAAAATCCTTCCTCCTGAAAATACTGGAGGGAGCGGGAATTGAACACGTTGAGGCCAAAGTCTCCCCGATAGGCCATGCCTGCCGCCTGTGCCAGAGTGATCTGCCCCAAATTCCCCAATAAAAGGGAGCGAACTCCCAGCTGTCTGACACTCTGAATCCGGGAAAGCAGCGCTGCTTGTTCCCCGCTCCACACAATCCTGGGCAAAGCGGCACACAGTTCCACACCAGACGGACAAAGACTGACAATTTCGGGATGGGCCAAAATCTCCCCGATCGGAAGATATAAAACCTCCGGTTCCATTGCCAACAGTTTTTTTGTCACTTGCGTGCGTTTACTTACAAAGACGGTCAATCCTGGTATTCCCTTTCGACCGGGATACGGCACCATTTCGCTCACCGTCCCCAATTTGGGCGGCGGTGTTCTTCCCCGCTGAGCGGTCAGCTGAACCAATACTTCCCGCCGCATGGCGTTAATGGCGGAGGCCGGCAGCATCAGCCCCGGATCGATGACTGATTTGCAGCCTGCCAGATAGTAGGGTGTGCCACCTGTCTTTTTCAATCGCTCTTCCAGTTCTTCTGCCGTCAAGGGATGATTCCGGGCCTCGACCGGCATCTCGCCGGCAGTTTTGCACAGATTCCCTTCTTCATCTTCCGCTGCCAGCATAGCCGGCTTTCCTGCTTGAATTAAGGCGTAAAATTTTACGGCAACCCGTTGCGTTTCTCCCGCTTCATAGGTCGCTCTGGCTGCCGCCAAAAGGGCCTTGTCTTCCCGGCCCTCTCCATGGACACCAAACATCTCCGGGCCAGTTTTACCGGTATAGTACCCGTCTGTAAATCCTTCCCGGGAAAAGATTGCCTCCAAATCCTTCAGATCCTGCCGGCTGACACTTCGTCCATCCAGGGCCTTCCGATAAATCCCCGTGACAACCGCCACGTACTCCGGGCGCTTCATGCGGCCCTCCAGCTTTAAAGAGGCGACTCCCAGATTGGCCAATTGGCCCAGTTGCGCCAATAAGCAGTTATCCTTCAGGCTCAAAGGATATTTGTCCTCAAACCGGCCGTATCCGTAGGGAAGGCGGCAAGGCTGCGCACACTGTCCACGATTTCCACTGCGCCGGCCAATCACCGCCGACAAATAACATTGCCCGGAGTAGCCCATACAAAGAGCCCCATGGGCAAATACTTCAATTTCAATGGGACTGTTGCGGCAAATAAAGGCAATCTCCCGGTCAGGCAACTCCCGGGCCAGAACCACCCGGCTGCATCCCAGCTGGGCTGCTTTTTTTACGCCTTCCAGACTGTGCAAACTCATCTGGGTGGACCCATGTACGGGAATCCGGGGTGCTAACTGCCTGCACAGGCGCACGAGTCCCCAATCCTGTACAATGAGGGCATCCACCCCCACCCGGGCTGCCAGCCGAATCACATCCTGCACCTGGACCAGTTCCCGATCCGTCGTCAAAATGTTGAGGGTCAAATGCACTTTGACACCCCGAACATGACAATAAGAAACCGCTTGCTGCAGTTCTTCTGGCGTCGCAAAATTTTTAGCATTCATACGGGCATTGAAAGTTCCATATCCTAAATAAACTGCATCGGCACCATTTTGGACAGCTGCCCGTAACGCTTCCATGGAGCCAGCAGGAGATAAAAGTTCCATCATAGTTTAATTTCCTGTGCGAAAAAGTTTTATCTGTAGTATTCTATCATAAATTATCCGGCGTTAAAAGGCAAGATTGTAAAAAATCGAATTCTTTTTGTAAACTTTTTGCAACTTTTACCTGTTTTTGCAATCCACAGATTCCAGTATACTTTTCCCCGCCTTCGACGCAATCGTATGGTAAAAACTTCTCGTTTTACTTTCGTACGCGGATACCGCCTGCTCTGCGTATCCATGTCCCTATAGGAACCAGAACGGTTTTGATTCCCCTGGCTTGCCTGACCAGTTGTCTTTATCCTCTTTTCTGCGTTTCCTGCCAGCCAGCCACCTTCTCTTTTCCTTCCCCTTTCCCGCCAGTCCGCTGCTTTTCCTTTCCCCGCCTTCCCATCCGACTGTCTCCACTCTTTTTAAACGATCTGACAGAACTTTGTGTGTCTTCCATTTTTCCGTTTCTCACCCTGTTGGAACCCGGTGGAAAACGGTAACATTTGTTCCCTTTTCGTTTTCCTTTCAACTGTTCAGGGAAGCCACAACGGTGCATCTTGATGCCACCGCTTGAATCTTTCCCTCCAAACCCCGCCGGGAAGCAGGTGGAAACCAGATTATGAAACTCGGTTTCTATACACTTTGCCTATAGTTTTGCCCAACAATTTAGCCAGTATGGGCGTTGACAACTGTTTTGTCCTAATGTAGTATCAATTGTGGGAACGGTTTCATTTTATCTTGTTCCTTGCGTACTCTGAGAAATATAGGGAGATCTTTCATTTTGAAACCGGTTTTATACCCAGAAAGGAAGGATACTATGGAAAAAATTGCCCAGAAAATTTATGATTGCGGACTTGTACCGGTAGTAAAGCTGGACCGGGCGGACGATGCTGTGCCCCTGGCCAAAGCACTTTTGGCCGGAGGAATTGGCTGCATTGAAGTCACCTTCCGTACCGCCGCAGCTGAAGCGGCAATTCGGGCCATTCATAAAGAGGTTCCCCAGATGTTGCTGGGCGCCGGAACCGTACTGACGCCGGAGCAGGCGCAAAAGGCAATAGATGCAGGTGCAGAATTTATTGTAAGTCCCGGTTTGAGTGAGACAACTGTCTCCTATTGTGTCAGTCACAATATTCCGATTTTCCCCGGATGCGCTACTCCCT
>CALXCQ010000085.1 GCA_944386835.1 uncultured Oscillospiraceae bacterium
TCCACCAGCCACAGATTGTGCCGGTCACAGAATGCTTTTACTGCGGACAGGTCAAAGGGATTGCCCAGGGTGTGGGCAATCATAACTGCCTTGGTCTTCTCAGACAGAGCGGCCTCCAGTTGGGACACATCAATATTATACTGGGGCACAGTCACATCCAAGAAAACCGGAATGGCGCCGTACTGAAGGATAGGGGTAACCGTGGTGGGGAATCCACAGGCAACTGTGATGACTTCGTCCCCTTTTTTGATCTGTCTCTCACCCAATTCCGGGGCGGTCAGGACAGAAAAGGCAATCAGGTTGGCAGAGGAACCGCTGTTGACCAGATGGGCAAACTTCACACCAATCCACTTTGCGAACTCCCGTTCAAACTCCTCAGCAAACCGGCCGGTGGTCAGCCAGAAATCCAGAGCGGAGTCTACCAGAGAGCACATCTCCTTCTCATCAAACACCCGGGCGGCATAGGTAATGCGGTCTCCCGGCTGAAATTCCTTGGTGTTCTTTTTGTAAGCCTGGTAATAAGCTGCCACGGCATCCAAAATTTCTTTGCGGGCCTCAGCCTCGTTATTCCACTGATAAGACATATGGTTACTCCTCCAAATAAGATTGAATCTGTTGGTTCATGATTTCTGGAATATTTCCATGTTCTGCCCAGACTTTCGTCCATTCCACGGTTTTTCCCACCGCCTCCTGGATGTGCCACCGGGGCTGCCAGCGGAAAGTGGTTTTCAGCTTGGTACAATCCAGCTTCAAGAAATTTGCTTCATGAGGGGCATTTTTCTCCGCCCGGTTTTCCCAGGATGCGCCCTCGCCCCAGGCCTGACAGAACAGATTCACCAATTCTCCCGTGGTCACACAGTCGCAGTCATCCGGGCCAACGTTATAATATCCTGCCAGTTCCGGATGCTCTGCCTGCCGCTGGGCAATCATCAAATAGGCCATCACCGGTTCCAGCACATGCTGATACGGCCGGGTGGAATGAGGATTGCGTACGATAATCGGCTTGTGATCCATTGCTGCACGGACGCAGTCCGGAACAATCCGGTCCCGGGCAAAATCCCCGCCGCCGATCACAGTACCAGCCCGTGCGGTGGAAACCGGAATGCCCATTTGCTTGAAAAAGCTGTTGAAATAACTGTGAGTAACCAGCTCCGAGCAGGATTTGGAGTTGGAATAGGGGTCATAGCCGTCCAAAGGCTCGTCCTCCCGATAGCCCCAGCACCACTCTCGGTTCAAATAAACCTTGTCGGTTGTGACATTCAAAACAGATTGCACCGGTGTTTTGGCGGTCCGCACACACTCCAACAAATTCACGGTTCCCATTACATTGGTTTCATAGGTATATACCGGATCTTCGTAACTGGTACGGACAATGGGCTGGGCAGCCAAATGCAGAACCACCTCAGGCTGCGCCTTCTCGAATACCGCTGCCAGGTTCTCACGATCGCGGATGTCGCCAATGACAGAAGTAATCCTGTTTTCCTGGCCGGACAGTTCAAACAAACTGGGCTGAGTGGGAGCGGGCAAGGAGTAGCCCGTAACCTTCGCTCCCGCCTCTGCAAGGATCTGGCAGAGCCAGGTTCCCTTAAAACCGGTATGGCCAGTCACAAACACCTGTTTCCCACGGTAAAAAGTCAAATCCACCATTAGTCCTTCCACACCTTCCAGGGGGCCTCTCCGGAAGCCCACAAATTTTCAAGCAGCGTTTTTTCCCGTGCCGTGTCCATGCACTGCCAGAAGCCGGTATGGCGGTAGCTCATCAGCTGCCCGTCCTCTACCAGCCGCTCCAGCGGTTTTGTCTCAAAGACTGTCTGATCTCCCTCCAGGTAGTCAAATACCTCCGGCTGCAGAACCATAAAGCCGGCGTTGATGGCAGCACCGTCACTGTTCTGCTTTTCACGAAAGCTCTTAACTGCACCATATTCGCCGATATCCAGAATACCCTTCTGTTGTTTCTGTACAACCGCTGTCAGCGTAGCCAGTTTCCCATGTGACTTGTGGAACGCCACTAGTTTCTGGATATCCACATCACATACCCCATCGCCGTAGGTCATCATAAAGGGCTCTTCTCCGACATATGGCTGGATCCGCTTGATCCGGCCGCCGGTCATGGTATTCAGCCCGGTGTCCACGACCGTCACTTTCCACGGTTCAGAAACATTATTGTGGATAATCATTTCGTTTTTACCGCTGGTGAAATCGAAAGTAATGTCTGAAGTATGCAGAAAATAGTCCGCAAAATACTGCTTGATAATATGCTGCTTGTATCCGGCACAGATAACAAATTCGTTAAACCCATAATGGCTGTAGCCTTTCATAATATGCCACAGGATGGGATACTCACCAATCTCAATCATTGGCTTTGGCTTAAACTGGCTTTCCTCGGAGATCCGGGTACCATAGCCACCTGCTAAGATAACCACTTTCATAATTCTAACTGCCCCCTAGGCGTATTAAAATGGGTGTGTCTGATTGAACCCTGACATAGAAATAATAAGTGTAGCTTCATCATTCTCATCAGGAAGCAATCCCGAATGCGCCAAGCATCCATGCAGGAATGCCTGTTCTTCTGGCGTAAAGCTATTGGTTTTCACATAATAGCAATCATAAAACGGACTAAATACATAGTAACTCATAAAACGTACATACTCAGATTCCGGCAGTGTTTCGCCCAGCAGTTGTACATTCTCCTGTGTGAGTTGACTGATTACATACTCTGTATCAGACTGCGTAACAGAATACTGAGCGGGATCCTCTCCAATTTCCTCAAAAATGCGGCTCACTGCCCCCAGAACATAGGGTCCGCTTCCAACTTGCGGTGCGATCGTTCCATACACATGGATTCTTTTCGTTTCGTCTGTCCTGTTGGATAAAATGTATTGTTTGATATATTGGTAGGAATCACGGCAATACATTACCCAATAATTCGAATACGTTGCACTGTTGATGAGCACAAGCAACGTCACTGACAGCGTAACGCAGACCTTTACAGTTGATTCTATCGTTTTTTCTCTTTTTTTCAGGATGCGCTTAGCCCAGTGAAAGAGTTCCCGCAGGCCCAGTACAAAGAAAACCTCCAGCAGGATAATCAGTGGCAACATATAATAGGTCAGCACCGTGCTTTCCGGCAGGAGCAGGAACGGGTAAAAACTGAGGAAAATACCACATACACAGCCCAGCGTTTTCTGCCATTGACCGCGCAGAAGGTTACTGCCCAGGAATACCAGAATGACAATCGCAGCTATTACTACCAGTGCGATCCCCAAATTTTCAGATTTATAAAAAATGAGGTAAAACAGGTTGTTTGCTGTAAAATTGCTCCTTGGCAGAATTGATGCCCAGATTCTGTGAATAGACTGCGGCAAAACAGTTCCAGTAAACCATGCGATTTTTTCCACAGCCTGCGGAATGGAATGAATGAAATTGGATCTTTCACCTTGTATATTTGCAACATGATAAACGGTTTGGATCCAAGATGTGGACAGCAGGTACGCTATCGCGATCACGCCATAGGAAAGGGTTGCCTTGATTCCCTTTTTCAAGACGTCCTTGTCCTGTTGTTGCTCAGATACAACAGAAATCACCAACAATACAAAGAAAATAGGCGTTCCTATCTGATACATATAAAATGCGGTCACTATGCTAGCTGCAAAGATCGCTACATTCCAAATTGTTTCTCGAGTGAGTCCTTTTTTTATTTTACGGTCAAACTCTTCCCAAGCCAGATAAGCGATAATGGAAAAAAGCAGGGAGAAGATTATGGGAAATATTTCCAGATAAGCAACGCATTCCACCGCAACCACACTTGCACACGTAAAAATGGATAATAGGTATGCGATCGTCCGGCTTTTCAGTTTCTGCTCCACAAATTGATACAACAGAAGTGCACTAAACAATAGCGGTACAGCAAAACATATCCGCATAATATACGAATTTTCTACAGATATATCTCTAAAAAACGCAGCAATGATTCCAAAAAATGGCCGCTTCATGGCCACAGTCAAATGAATTTGTTCTGCCACAGTCTTACCTGCATATCTGCTCCAATAGCTATCACCGTAATAAAAACCTGTTAGAAACAGCGGCATCAGCGCAATCAGACAGACCAGCGAAATGCGAAGGTAGTCCCGGACCGCAACTGCATTTTTCGCAAAATATTCAAACGCATAGCACAAGCTAAAACCAAAGAAAACAGAAAACACTGTCAATAGAAGCCAGTATTGTGGGCAGAGCAGCAATAGGATGATC
>CALXCQ010000086.1 GCA_944386835.1 uncultured Oscillospiraceae bacterium
GACAAATGCCGCCGTGAGATGCGGCAAAAACGGCCTTGCGATTTCTATTTCGCCAATTCCAGCCGTGTTAAACCGGGCTGGCCAAAATGCAAAATATCATTAAACGGCATACGCCCGAAGCACGCGACCAAGCGGCTGGAGGAGGACCCGGACATCGACCCCTATAATGACCTGTTCTGTGACCTGCTGGAGGAAAACGCGAAAGCCCACCCCAAGTATCAGGGGAGTTACGGCGACTGGCTCAACTGGACGGTGCCGGACACGGACTGCGATCTGCCTATCTTTGCCTCCGGCTGGGGGGACGGATACTATCCCGTCTACTTCGGCTATGACGCAAGGGGCGAAGTCTGCGCCGTGTATGTGCGCTTCATCGACATTGAGGCCAGCTACAAGGAGCAGGCGTAAGGAGGTAAGCGATGGAATGGCCGAAACGAGCGCGGACAGCGGACTGGAAAAACGGTGTCCTGACACTGGATGGAGAGAAACGGTTTGAGATCCCGGAGCTGACTATGGACCTTATGGAGCGGCTAGCCAGCTACGTCCTGGTGGGTTTCCATGTGAAGGGTCGCCCGGTAACGGATACTCTGCTCGCTCCCTTTGCCAGACATAAAAGCATGGTCAACTTCGGCGTGGAGGACGGGGCGCTCACCGACGCCTGCTTCCCCGCCTTTTCCGCCATGCCTAAGCTGCGCTATCTGCTGTTGGACGGCAATGCCGCCATCCACGGTGACGGCCTGGCCGCGCTCCAAAACTGCAAGCTGGACCTTCTGACCCTCAACCGCACCGGGCTGGACGATGCCGGACTGCTCCAGGCAGCCTCTATCCCCAAGCTCTCCCACATCCAAATCGACCATACCGCCGTTACATACGAGGGCCTGCTGGCCATCGCCGGCAACAGCCGGATCGAGCCGGTGGCCCATGTGCAGTTCACCAAGGAGCAGATGGAACACTTCTCCCAGCTCCAGCGGGAGAAGGCCAAAAAGCCCGTCCAACTGGATGAGCAGGCGGCGGAGGAATGCCGCAGGGTGCTGTCCGCTTTCTTTGCAGAAATGACTGCGTGGGAGCGGTATATGGAGCAGGCCGAGTTTGGGGATGCCGAGGCTGTGTCCCGCTTACTGGCGATCTGGGAGAAGTATGTGAGCGAAAAGCCCCGCCCGGGCTACCGGCCCCTGGGCCTATCGTACAGCGTCCAAGGCACCTACAAGGACGAGCAGTTTCTGGACGCGGAGCAGCTCACCCGGAACAAGCTCTACATCTACACCAGAGAGAAATACACTGGCTTTGACCGCCGCTTCCTCATGAAACGGGTGGGCGAGGGCTGGAAAATCGACGCGGTGCAGGAGCGGCTGGACGGCTGGCAGCGTGTGGAATTGTGAGGGATACAAAATGACATCGAAATTTGAAGCATCCGGTTTAGATGGGCAGTGTGAGTTGTTTGGCGTGAACATTTTCAAGTACCGCTGGTTCGACTGTCGGGGAACAGCAACGGTAATCGATCCCCATTATGGCACGGAAAAAGTGTTTCATGTCTATGAGGTGGAGATTGGCGGACATGAAGAAAATGCTGTCCCAAATCTCGTGATCGAGGGGTAAAAATGCACTTGACGGAATATCAGGAAGCAGCACTTTGGAGCGGCACGGTGTTCCGCTTTCCCGCGAAATATCCTTTTGAGTCCACGGTGGATTTGATGGTACACGGCGCTCCGTCCGGGTGGGTGTTCCTTACGGATATGCCAAGGACAGCAAAGCCGTGTACTATGAGAACTTTGTCGGCAAGATCAAAGTCTTGAAAAAGGCTGACCCTGTTACCTTTGTTTCCAACGATGACGGCTATTTCGGATGGGATGCCAAGCACTTCTATATCCAGAATAAACAGGTGACGGAAGAAGAATGGAACCAGAAACAACACTGACGGGAAAGGACGAACCCTATCCCCGCCCCCTGCGGCTTTGCGCGGGATGAGAATGGCGTATTCCAGCAGATCAAAGACTGGAAACCACAACAGGATGAGGAGGAACCTGATATGGACATTTTGCAGCAGTGCCAGAAATGGCATGAAAACGACGAATTTCAGAAGATTATCGACGCATTGGAGGCCGTTCCCGCCCAGGAACGCACCCCGGAAATGGACAGCGAGCTGGCCCGAGCCTACCAGTGCTGATCAAGCCGGAGGAGTCTCTGCTGGAGTGCCTAGTGATGAACGCCGACCCGAAAAATGATGCAGACTATTATGAATTTGACCCCAAAACCGTAGTGGAGTACCGTAAGAAGATGCTCTCTGCCCCCATCAAGGACGGAAAGGCAGTCCTTGATGCCCTGACGGATCAGCGCAAGGCAGAAGCCGAGGATGACGATATGGATTGGAAGGAGGAGCGCCTGGGCGAGATGGAGGGTGGCTATGTCAACTGCCGCTTCTCCAGCTACTGGGACGATGATACCGAGATGACCTATCCCCTCATTCTAGCCAAGATCCCGGTGAAGAACCCCTGGGAGATTTTTGCCTACCTACCCTTCGGCAACTGGAATGAGTGCCCCGGCACAGAGGATCTCATGGCCGTCGCCAAATACTGGTTCGAGCAGTACAGCGCTGTACCTGGCGCGATGTCCCACGACGAGCTGGAATTTAACCTACCGGCTCCGCTTGCTGAGGACAGGGCCATGGATGTGGCCGTGGAGCAATACGGCTTCTGCCCCGATGTGATCGACCAGGGGCCGGAGGACGCCACCGTGGGCACTTTAGCAGATGTGTTGCAGCAGTCCACCGTCTGGTACTTCTGGTGGGATTGATCGGATGGTGTTTCTATGAACGAATACCTGAAACAATACATCAAACTCCAAAAGCCATTTCGTGTCACCCAGGGAAACCCGGACAGTGTCTGCGCCCTCTACGCTTTCAAAGACGAGTTGGAACAGTCCGAAGACAAACAGGCTAAGGAAATACTGGTGGATGTGTACGACCTGCTGGGTTTCAAAAAAAGCGCCTACGACCTGCTCTGCCAGATCGGAGACCGCTCCGATAAAAAGATCCTCAAGCAGCTGGGCACACTGAAGGACTATTCGGAGAAATGGGGAAATCACTACGCCCTCCCCAAGCCAAAAACGCCGGAGGAAAAACGGAAAGAGAAAGAGCGGTGGGCCCAGCTGGGCCTGCCCGCTTTCCAATATCATCCTGACCCTCTGGATACCGGGGCCTTTGAGGAATCCCAGGAGGGCGTTGTCTGCGACTGCTGCGGCAAGACTACACATATCTTCTATACAGCGCCCTTTTTCTCCGTGGAGAATATTGCGTATTTGTGCCCTGCGTGCATCGCCAGTGGCGAGGCCGCCCGGAAATATCATGGCAGTTTTCAGGACAACTACTCTTTGGACGATGGCGTAGACAATCCAGAGAAACTGGATGAGCTCATCCACCGTACCCCCGGCTACTCCGGCTGGCAGCAGGAATACTGGCGGGCCCACTGCAACGACTACTGCGCCTTTCTGGGCTATGTAGGCGCCAGAGAACTGCGGGCAATGGGCGTGTTGGAGGAAGTGCTGGACGACCCTATGTGGGACGAGGAGCAGAAGGATATGATCCAGGAATCCGTCAATGGTGGGCATCTGCAATGCTATCTGTTCCAGTGCCTCCACTGCGGAAAGCACCTGGTCTGGATGGATTTCGATTGAGGAGGTTTCCGCACCCATGGAAAAAATCTTTCTCATTCCTGCCACGAACAAGCAATGGCGAATCGAAATAGATGGCCAAACCATCCGAACCTGCCTGAACGGCGGGAAGGTCAAAGAGCTGGTCTGTGACTCTGCCTTCCAGGTCAAAAGCAGGGCCGCCAGCGGCAGGAACTGTCCAATGGCAACTGTTCCGGTGAGATTTACATAGCCATCTGGGACTGGTGCGAAAGTGAGCTGGACATGGACGTCCGCTTTCCTGCACCCCAGACAGATAACACCCTGGACTGCGTCCTGCTTGAGGGGAGTTGGCAAAGGTACTGCTGGCGGCGCTGGAGGAGCAGGGTCTACCGGAGCTGGCCGCCGAGATCGCCCCGGACTGGGATTTGCCCGCCGAGGTGGTGCAGAGTGGGTTGGAAACGCTGCGCTCCCATTTGGAACAGGTGCAAGGTGATACCGTTCTGCTGTATGAGATGACTTGACAGGGCGAGGCCCCATAGAATGTGAAAAGAAGGTGTTTGGAAGATGAGAGAGGTGTTTACTATCGATGGCCGCCGCTTTTCCAATATGGCTGGCTTCTACCGAGAGGCGGAGTGGGTGTTCACCTGCGGTTTAGACTGGAAGATTGGCCGGAACCTGAACGCATTCAATGATATTCTCCGGGGCGGTCTTGGGCGTCATGGGTATGGCCAGCCCATCCATATCAAGTGGCTGGCCTATGAAAAAAGCGTCCGTGATCTCGGCAAAGAGACCATGGACACCATTGCGGAAATCATTTTGGATACGGACAATTCCGGGCACGACTGTACCCTGGAACATCTTTGACCGAACAGAAAAGGAGGCACACCATGGGACTTGACATCTATGCCGGGACACTGACCCGGTACTATTCCCACAACTGGAAAACCGTTGTTCAGCAGTGGGCGGAGAAAAACGGATATTCCTTCAGCAGGATCTCCCCGGATGGGGAGCCCGCCGGCAACGAGGAGGAGCTTTCCCCAGCGGAGGTCCAGGCAACAGTGGAGAACTGGCGAGATCAAATCTTGGACGCCATTTCTCAGCCGGACCAGCCGCCCTATGCCCCTTGGCCGGAGGACAATGAGAAACCCTATTACACAGACAAGCCCGATTGGGATGCCTTGGGCGCTATGCTGCTTGTAGCCGCCTGTCATACCTATGGGCAGCCGGTGCCGCCCACTGTAGAAAAGGACTGGGATTTTGGGGAACATCCCCTGATCGCCCGCCTTGCGGAAGATCCGGAGCGGGTGTGGTCCCTGTTTCGTGGGGCCACCTGGTGGATTCCCCTGTCAGACAGCTTTATGTTCCAGGCGCCCTTGCCCACTGACGCCCAAACCATAATTGGTACCTTGGGTGGGTTGCGGAAGGAACTGGAGAAACTGAACCAGCTGGCGTGGCGGGCCGATGAGGTCACCATCCTCCGCTGGACCGAAACCGAAGGCTACCCAGCGGATGGCACCATAGGCCCGGACGGGCAGTACAGCAAAGCGGACATTCCTGAACATACCCAGTACGATACCCAGTCCCTGGCCAAGTTCTCCTTCTCCATGTTTTGGCAGGCTATGCGGTTTGCAGAGGAGCAGCAGGTGCCCATCGTGCTGGATTATTGATGAAGTTTTGAGCGGAGGCCGATTCCATGGAGCAAAACCACCCATCCGATAATTTGCGAATGCCCTGGCCTACCTGTGGGCTGGGCCTGGGTGAAAAAGAGGGGAAGCGGCCGAAGAAGGGCAACTTCCAAAGGAAGGGAAAAATGGCCTAACTTACCTGGTTTGGTTTGAGCGAATCCGCCACAACTATCTGGACTATGAGAACAGCCATGGAAATATCGAGGTAGGCTTCCACTATACAATTTATCAAGGGGATGACCTCCCTTATTCTTTCGCCATGGAAGTACCCACGGGTGGCACCCGCTTCCAGCTGCTGACAGAGGACCTACAGCTGGACACATAGATGCTGGATACCTTCATCCTGCTGGTCCAGGCCAACTACCTGGATTATATCGACCTCTTTGAGGCTGGCCGGGCGAAGGCGCTCCAACCGGTCTGCGCTCCCTTTACTCAGCCGGAGGACTACAGCTGGACCATTCAAGTGAAAGAGCGGATGATCGAGAGCTATGGAACGCCGGAGCAGCTGGCGGAATACCGGCGGCAGGAGGAATTGCGCAAGATGCCGGAAAACAAAGTGCGCCAGTGGATGGGGGCACAAATCTTCCATTTCTCCCATGCCCACTATGTGGATCATGACTGGGCTGCGAGCCGCACTGTCGAGGAATTGGATGCCTTTATAGAGGACTTTGTCCGGGCGAAAAAGCAGTATGACACATGAAGCGCGGAGGACGAGGCGGACTATCAACTCTACCGTCAGGAAACGGATACGGAAAAGCGGACTACCGGGTCTGGTGCCTGATCGGCCACTCCCGTAATCTGCCTAAGGAGATTGTCCATCAAGCGTTGCAGTTTAGATTCAAGTTATCCCAGACAAAAAGGAGGAAAAGAAATGAGCGATGAAGTATTCCAGCAAAATCTGGACAATGAAAGAGGCCTTCGGCCCGGCGGCCCCTTTCTCATCCAGATGCTGTTCAAAGAGCCGGTGGCAATGCCCGGCAAGGATGAAATGACCGCTGTGATCGAAAAGCATATCGGGGCGGTAGAGTGTTTCTGCCACAATGATAAGACTGCGGGCTTTGCAACCTTGGAGCATATTGCGGAGTTCAAGGATGGCAAAGGCCCTGCACAGCTCATGGTGATGGGTTGTACCAGTTTTAAGGGCGATGGATTCGACGCTTTCCTGATGAGCCAGATGTGGGACTGCCAGGAGGATCGGGAACGGATTTTCCAAGAGTGCCAGTATCAGGTCGTAGCCATTGATATGCTGGCGGCGGCGCTTCCGGCCTTGGAACGGGCAAATCTGGATGCTGACTTTTTAGACGCTCTTGCAGAACTGTATCCCACCTGTGAGGCATTCTACTTCCAAAATTGCGGCAAGCTCTTTCTGGCTGAGGATGTGCGTTCCCACCAGATTGAGGGACCGGATCGCTTCATTCGCTTCGGGGTCAATGTCCGTTTCTTCAACATTCAGGGCACCGAGGATATGCTCATCGACACTGTGGGCATGAGCACCCTGTTCTTGCCGGATCTTCAGTACCACTTCCATGGTATGAACCCCAACTGGGTGGTGAACCATGCCTACAATGTGGCGTCATATATCCTGGCAAATGACAACCCTGTTGAGGACGGGGAAACCATGGACGGTATCATGGATGGTCAGATAAGCTGGAGGGTTCAGTGGAAGTGCCAATATGAGGACGCGCTAATCCAGCCGCCCAGAGAGGTGCTGGATATCAACATGGGGAAATACGCCTCGGGAGGCCGCTGATTTTTTTATGCAGTACGCCAAACTGTCTATGATAATTCGAACGCTTTAATCTTTGCTGGGGTTGACATTGTAGCGGTCAATCGCACACAAAATCAGTATTTCATTGGGAATAGGCTTTTCGAATATGCAGAATTGAAAATGCTGGCGGATGCAGTTGCATCTTCCAAAATTATTTCTGCAAAAAAGTCGGAAGCTCTGGCACAAAAGCTGGGATGCTTGACGAGTATCCATCAGGCAGAATAGCTCAAGGGGTTTGTCAGCTTATCCAGCTGTATGAAGCCAGGCAATGAAAAAGTCTCCTACATAATTGACAGTATTCAATCTGCTATTTTGGATCACCAGCAAATGGAATTTCCATACTTATGAATACATTTCCTTTGCCTCATTCCTAACTTCCACTAATTTATTTGCTGAGGTTTTTAGCGCCCCCGGTAGAACCGGGGGTTTTGTCATGCTGTAACCGACATAAGAAAAGCCGAAAGCCCTAAATAAATCAAGGCCCTCGGCTTTTAATCCGGCATCGTCCCTGGCAGGATCCAAATCATTCCATTTTTAGGAGACGGTTGCCGCATATAGGAAGATATAAAATGGTTTGTTTTTTTGATATGGATTCTGATTTTTCTGTTTTGCCACGCAGTGCATTCCGTGGGTATCATAAAATGAATAATTGCATCCTGTATCGGTATATAGAAAGAAGTTTTTATGTGCAAAATATGCCTGTGCCTTTTCAAAGAGTGCTGTTCCAATCCCCTTCCCCTGCAAACTTGGTTCCACTGCAAAAAGTGTGACCTCCCCATCAAATTGGCGCCCACTCTCTTTTAACAGTTTGGCGCACAGTTGGTCGTATTCCGCCATTCGTGTCCGCATAACCTCAACGGCCTTTGTATGTAACTTCTGCGGAAATTCCACTTTACCCAACCGAATGGGGTTCAAACAGAATTTGTCGTCTATGGCCAAAAAGCCGGCGATCTTTTGCATCCAAAGGGCCACCTGCACGGATGTTGAATGGCTTAAAGTATTCAGCAGGTATTCCCGCGCCATGTGCCACCCAATTGTATGGCCTCCACACATGGAATCCATCTTCCATACTCTCTCCACAATCCGTGTCAAAGCATCCAGATCCCCGTCTTGCATAGCACGGAACTGCAACATAGAAGAACCTCCTAGATCCTCTTAAGATATTATTATCTTACAGCATCTTTTGTTCCTTCAAAGGACCATCAACCGGTCTGTTTCTCCTCATGGAAACGTCTAAGCTGCTGTTCCTTTGTCATTAATCCCTGCTCATACCGCTCAATTTTCATATTCAGCCGGTCCAGGGACTTTTGCATATCTTCCATACGGGCAAGCAGCTGCTCCCTCTGTTCGATCAATAACGCCTTGCGGGCATCGATCGTATCGTCGCCTTGTTGGAATAAAGCCACATACTCGATCAAAGCTTCAATCTGTACGCCGGCCGCCCGCATACATTTCATCAATTCCACCCAGCCGCAGGATTCCTCATCATAATCCCGAAGGCCGCTCTTTGTGCGGGGCACGGGTGGGATCAACCCAATACGTTCATAGTAACGTAGGGTATCAGCGGATATTTCATATTTTCTGCTCACTTCTGCAATCGTCATATGAATTCCTCCTGGTTCGTTCTGATTTTATGCTATTCCAAGGGCCTGCCCATTTTCGGATTGCCTCCACAGAGGCCAAAAATCTGTTCCCCTGGAATTGGATGCCAATCCCTTTTTCTACCTTTGCCCTGTGGAGCAAGCGGCCTCGACATCCTCTTCCGCATGGCCTAGCCATCCGCTATTGGTCATAGGCGAATCGCCCGTTAAGTCGGTATCCACGGTTTCAACGCCGGCATATACCCATGCTCTACTTCTTCCCCTGCTCCACCACAACAGTATGGCTTTTCTCATAGAAAGTAACGGTCTAGATCTCCACCATATCCATATAGCTGCCGACGCAACATCTCTGCCGCCTGCTTAGTGTGCCCTGTGTAGGATCCGTGCGTTCACTTCTACGCCCTTTTAGGAACTCCATTTAATCTCCTGCTACAGGGATTCCCTCGGATTTTAGCCAAGCGGCAATTTCTGCACGCGCTGTACCAACGGAACTTCCACGGACCGACAGCCCCTTTTTCAGAGCCGCTGTTGGGCACAACCCTCGGATATCCGCTTCACTATGGCCCATGCCACTACCTTCGTTCGTACAAAATGGCAGGATGGTTTTTCCAGCAAAATCGTACGACCCTAAAAAAGTCCACACTGGCATGGGCATGGTTCCGCACCAATTTGGATACCCCAAAAAAATGGTATCATAGGCGTCCCAATTTCGAACACAATCCAATATCTCCGGACGGGCCCCGCTTTGCAGCTCTTCCCTGGCCTCGGCTACACATTTGCGATAATTTTCCGCATATTCCCTTGCGGGTTGAATGCAAAAGAGATCCCCTCCGGTCAGATTTTGGATCTCTTTTGCTGCAACTTCCGTATTTCCTACAGGAAGATCCAGGATCTGGCCATTGACATAGTTTTCGCCTTTGCGGGAAAAATACGCAATCAAATATTTATTCATAGCGATCGCTCCTTCTTTTCGGATAAACCATCGGGGACAAGTCCGCCTCAAATGGCTGCCTCCCGTTCTTTTCCTATTAAGACTAACACATGCAGCGCACTCCATGTCAAGTAATCTTAAAAATATTTCATTTTTAAACAGGCACTGCCTACCATATGGTACTCCGTCAAGCTTCCTTTTCTGCTGCATCGTTGACACAACGCAAGGCATTGAGGCTGCGTGGATAGCCGATATAGGGCAAGCATTGGGAAATAATGCTTATCAGGAAGGCTTTATCATTTCCAATACGCATATTGGCGGCTGCATGGCTGGTGAGCTGCGGCTCACAGCCCCCCTGTGCGGCTAAAAAGCAGAAGGTAATCATCTCGCGCTGCTGATAGTCGAGCCCTTTTCGGGTGTAATAGTCCCCAAAACAGTTGTCTGCCAGCCAACGATTGATATGGCGGCTCTCCTCCGGGCCAGACCGATAGAAGCCACGCATTCCCTCACCAAAAATGTCCACCTGTACCTGGGCCCCTGCCTCTAACCGGTTCTCCATAGTGGTTTCCGCCTGCCCCTCCAACGGCAGCAGAACACCCTCGGATATTAGGCATACATTTACTGCGTCTAGGAAGGGATACACCCGCCCAATCCCCAAGTAGGCAACAGACTGATAAACAATTTCCTTGATCTCGACCGGTGTAACACCAAAACGGAGTGCCGCCGGCACCATAACTTTGAACATATCCAGCCCTTGGCACCCCAAAAGCGCTGCTAAAATTGCCATGAAACGGGTGCGTCCATCCAAGGCGTCCTGGTTCACAACCTCATCAAAAGCGAAGTTGGTAAACCTCTCTATGAATTCTGGATCTGTTTCCGAGAGCTTTGATGAATACCCAGGAATCATTTTTTCCAGGTACCGTTTTGAAAATTCTGTAATTGCCATATTCCGGATCTCCTTTCACACATAGCCGGGGCGTTGGCAACATACTCCCTTGCATAAATCTCTTTTAATAAGACTTTAGCATTTCGAGTGTACTCCATGTCAAGAGGAGAATGCAAAAATTATGCTTCCACTTGACAAAAAGAAATTTGGAACTATAATTAGTTTTAAATAGAACAGTTTTTATAGAAACTATTTAACGTATGACACCAAGGGGGATTCCTATGTGAGCCAAAAGAGCAATTTCCTGGTAAATATCCGGCGGATTATCAAGCTGCATGAGACTATGCTAAAGCAAATCTGCCAGGATTATCACCTTTCTTTAATTGAGGCAACAATCATCAGTTTCTTGTACAACAATCCTGGAAAGGACACAGCCGCAGATATTGTAGAACTACGTATGTTATCCAAAGGGAATGTATCCCAAGCGGTGGAGAGTCTGATTCAGAAATCGATTCTTCAGCGGAAACAGGACACGGAAGACCGAAGAAAAATTCATCTCTCTTTAACGCCAGCCGCCCATCCTATTACACAAGAATTGGAAATCATCAGCAAAGAGTTCCTCGAAGAGGTCTTTTCCGGCCTATCTCAGGAGGAGTTGGAGCTGCTGGAACGGATGAATGATCGGATTATAGAAAACACAAAAAACGCCATAGCAAGGAGAGAAAAGCTATGAATGAGGAAAAAGATTTTTTGGAAAAAGAACCGGTTGGAAAGCTTTTGTTGCGCTTAGCCCTTCCTACGGTTACCGCACAGATCATCAATATGCTTTACAACATTGTCGACCGTATGTACATCGGCCATATTCCTGAAACAGGGGCCATGGCTCTTACAGGAGTAGGAGTCTGTATGCCATTGATTATGATTGTGACGGCGTTTGCAGCATTTGTGGGATATGGCGGCGCGCCAAGGGCTTCTATCTTTATGGGAAAAGGCGACCATACCTCTGCGGAAAAGACGCTAGGAAACTGTTTTGTCATTCAGATCTTGATTTCCATCTTACTAACAGCGGCCCTCTTGCTTTGGAACCGTGATTTCCTCATGGCGTTTGGTGCCAGCGAAAATACCATCCAATATGGTGTCGACTACATGAACATCTATGCGATTGGCACTATTTTTGTCCAGCTTACCCTTGGGATGAACGCATTCATCACCGCGCAAGGATTTGCCAAAACAGGGATGCTCTCTGTCTTGATCGGTGCTGTCGCCAATATCATCCTTGATCCCATTTTCATTTTCGGATTCGGGATGGGCGTCAAGGGCGCTGCCCTAGCAACTATCCTCTCGCAGGCTATGTCGTGCATATGGGTTTTAGCCTTCCTGTTTGGCAAGAGGACACATCTAAAGATTAAAAAAGAAAATTTGGGGTTGCAGGCAAAGATTGTTTTGCCTAGCCTTGCACTTGGATGTTCTACTTTCGTTATGCAAGCAAGTGAAAGCGTTATCTCTGTCTGCTTTAATTCATCGCTGCTGCAATACGGCGGTGATATCGCTGTAGGCGCGATGACCATTCTAACCAGCGTCATGCAGTTCGCTATGCTCCCTCTACAGGGGCTTGGACAGGGCGCACAGCCCATTATCAGTTACAATTATGGCGCTGGTAATGTGGAACGGGTAAAAGCAGCTTTTAAACTTCTATTGAAAGCCAGCCTCTGCTATTCTATATTGCTCTGGCTCTTTGTAATGTTCTTCCCACAGGCGTTTGCCGCCATGTTTACTTCGGACGCATCCCTGATGGAGTATACAAAAACTGCGCTGCGCATCTATATGGCTTGCTTGCTTCTGTTCGGTATTCAGATGGCCTGCCAGATGACATTCACCTCTTTGGGAAAGGCAAAGGCTTCCATCCTTGTGGCGGTGATGCGTAAGTTTATTCTGTTGATCCCGCTCATCTATATCATGCCAACGCTCTTCACTTCCAACCAAACTATGGCGGTGTATATGGCCGAACCCGTTGCAGATTTTCTTGCGGTCAGCTTTACGGCCATCCTTTTTACATTCCAATTCAAAAAAGTGATCGCGCAAATGACCACCTCTTCTTCATCCAAAAAAGAACATGTTACAATATAAAAGAAATGGGAAACCGGGGCTTCCGAAAAAATTGGAAGCCCCCGGTTTTTTCTTAGGTACTTCAAATAGGAACAACGCCCGCCTCCGATCCACGTAAAAACTCTAAAATTCCAGCCGATGCTGTGGCGCTTCCTGGATATTTCTGAGGAATGTATCCATACTAGTAGAAACGATTTTCCAGCAGGAAGGCAAGGTGAATGCTGTGTTGACACCAAGTATCAAGCTCGTCCCCAATAGTGATGAGACATATGACCTGATTCTTGAATACAATGGAATCGATGTCGAATTCGCAGAAGAATTGGATGTACAGAAGAGCATTAAATCCCATTCCAAAACCATTACAAAATCCATCTTATCACAGGCCAAAAAGGTAAAAATCAAAAGTGTAAAGGTGTTGGTTTCCGGCGTACTGGTAGCTACAGTAGCTTTTTCCTCTTTTTTATCGGCCCTTGCAACAACGGACCGGTATATCATGGGGTATCTATACCGAGGAAATGACATCCAGCAGATTGAATATGTTAATCAAACTAACAATGCACTGGACACGGTTTCTCCAAGTTACTTCAATATTCGTGAGGACGGAAGCTTAAAGTTAAATTATTTGAGTTCCTATTTCATTAAAAGTATGCACGATCGCGGGATCAAGGTAGTGCCATTTCTGAGCAACCACTGGAACCGTACCGCAGGAATCAACGCCCTACAGAACGTAGAATCGCTTTCCACGCAAATCGCGGATTACATCGAAGAGTACAATC
>CALXCQ010000087.1 GCA_944386835.1 uncultured Oscillospiraceae bacterium
GGCCGCAAGCCGGTTTCCACAATGTCAATTTCCTTATAGGGTTCAAACCCGGACAGACGGACTAAGTTTTCTGCCAGGTCCAGAATTTTTACGGGGGAACCCATATCCAATATGTAGGTCTCGGAATTTTTCGCCATGGCACCGGCACGGATTACCAGCCCGGCGGCTTCCGGAATGGTCATAAAATACCGGGTCATTCGCTTGTCTGTCACGGTGACCGGGCCGCCCTGGGCAATCTGCATTTGAAACAGAGGGATGACCGAGCCGTGGGAGCCCAGCACATTGCCGAACCGGACGGAGACAAAGCTGGTTTGGTTGTCCTTTTCCAGGGAAATGGCCCGCAGCAGGTTTTCGCAGTACCGCTTGGTGGCCCCCATAATGTTGGTCGGGTTAACGGCTTTGTCTGTGGAAATCAGGACAAACTTCTCACAGTGGAATGCTTTGGCCGCCTGCACCAGATGGTAAGTGCCGAAAATGTTGTTGTAAACTGCTTCGTAAGGGCAGCCTTCCATCAAAGGTACATGTTTGTGGGCAGCGGCGTGGAACACAATATCTGGCCGATACCGCCGGAAAATATCCAAAACCCGTTTGTTGTCCACCATGGAGCCAATTTCGATTACCACATGGCAATCGGCAGGAAGGCTTGGCTTCAGTTCCCGGAAGAGCACATAGGAGTCGTTTTCGTTAATATCAAAAATAATCAGATTCTTAACGCCCAGCTGCACCAGCTGCCGGGCAATTTCGGAACCGATGGAACCACCGCCGCCACTGACTAAGACAGTTTTTCCCTTGATAAAGGGGTCCAGTTCCGCCCGGTCAAAGTGAACGGAGGTACGGCCCAGAAGATCTTCGATTTTAATGGGACGCATAGACCGTTCCATACTGGCCTTCTGGTCTACCAGAGAGACAATGGTGTCCGGCATAATCTTCAGCCGGCAGGAAAACCGGTTGCACAATTCCAGAACTTCCTGGCGCCGTTTTAAACCCAGGGAGGGAATTGCCAGAACCACGTCTTGAATTCCGGCCCGCTTCATCCGTTCCGGCAGGTCGTCAATCCGGCCCCGAACCGGAACGCCATGAATGGCCATACCCACTTTGTTGGTATCATCGTCAAAAAAGCCCCAGACCGTATAGGGACTTTTGGGGTTACGGCTGATTTCTTCCTGCAGGGCAATGCCGGCGGCGCCAGCCCCGATAATGGCCAGGGGCCGCTTGCTGTTTTTGGCTTTGTCTGTTTTCCTTTGCAGGCGGGCATAGACGGCCCGATAACTGATTCGGATGTACAAAGAAGCAAACAGAGCAACCATATTGGCCAGAAGGACCATCAGCTCCGATACCGGTAAGCGCAGGATGGTTTTGTTGAGAACAAAGAATAGAACAAAGGCTGCCAAATAGGCATGCATGAGGGTCAGATACTCCCGGGGACCGGCATACCGCCAAAGGTTACGGTTGGTGCGAAACAGCCGAAGCAGCAACAAAACTATGACCAGGCAGATGCCATAGGTCAAACCATAGAACCGATAACCTGAGGGACTGTAACTGCTATGAAAAAATGCCACCAGGCAAAAAGAAACCGCCAACAAAAAAGCGTCCATCAAATTAAAGACCAGTTGCCGGTGCGTTCGCAGCTTTTCAAGCAGAATTTGCATGGATTTCATCTCCTGTCAATGGAACTTTCTTCTCTCTAAGATCAAATACAAAATTTTGCCGGAGCTCCTTCTTATAAGACCCGCCAATCAAAATCCGGCCAAAGGGTCGCTACGGTAATTTTGTCTGATAACTACGGATATTTTGCCTGTAGTCTCCGCAGCAAGGACAGTACTGCCTCTGAAATATCCAGATCTGCAGGTATAGCAGCGGTAGAAAGGATTCTCAAATGATAGGCTGAAACAGGATAAAAATTTATACTTTAATGTTAAAAAAATGAAACTTACGGGTATTTTTTGGAAGGAAAAATTCCCGATTTTTGGTTGATTATACAAAAAAATCAGATAATTCGGAATACATTATAACACTGTAAGCAGGCTTTGTCTACATTGCGCGGCAGGAATTTTCCTCCAGCATGAGCAGATTTCCGCTGGCTTTTTGGTGGAGACTTTGTAAAAATTGTACAAGAAATTTTGCCAGACATCCATATAATGCAGATAAAATCCCACAGTTTGTACACGGTTGGAATTTATAGATTGGAAATCCGGAAGAATTTACAAACTGTTTCCATAAACTTCATAGCTCCTTCAAGTTCTGCCGGTATCTTAGCCGTAAGCTTCGGAAAGTTCTTTTCCCCACATGCTCGCCGAAGCGTGGCCGGAATGATTCGGCCTGATGGAAAATCGTTGCTGCCTGCCTTCCCTTTTTAGGGGGCAGGTGGCAGCACCGGAAAAAAAGGAGTGTTCAATAGATGCAAAAATGAATTCTTGCCCTGGCTCTGGCCATGGCCATGATTTTCAGTGCTTGTGCCGCCTCAAATACCGACAATGAGGAGGAACAAACCGAAAACAATACAACCACTTCCCAATCGGATGAGACGCAATCTCAGGAAGTACAGGACGAAACTTCCGCCGAGACCCAGGAAGAGACGGAAATTGTTTTGTCCCGTGAAGAAGTCCTGGTAGACGGGCAGACGGCTTCCACGGATTCTGCCAGTGCCGTCTATACCGGCGAGCCGATTCTATACTATCAGGATGGCACCGATCAAACCTACGGAGAAGGAACCGCAGACGATATGCACACCCAGGAGGAGGCAGAGGCGCATACGGTTGTGACGATTACCCAGCCCGGTACCTACCGTCTTTCCGGTACTTTGTCACAGGGACAAATCGCTGTGGACCTGGGAGAAGAAGCTGACACGGATCCGGAGGCAGTAGTGACCCTGATTCTGGATGACGTGGATATTACCTGCACGGTTGCACCGGC
The DNA here is from genome assembly GCA_944386835.1 of uncultured Oscillospiraceae bacterium. Lineage (GTDB taxonomy): Bacteria > Bacillota > Clostridia > Oscillospirales > Oscillospiraceae > CALXCQ01. Next base: position 2,914 of record CALXCQ010000087.1, read on the forward strand.
AATTTTATTCTACCATGCATATGAATGTGCCCAAGAGCCCGAAGTCGCGACCGCTACCGTGGATACTGCGGATGCCGGTGCAAACATTCTGATTGCGGCAAATTCTCAAAATAAAATAAACGGGTCTCATGTGGCAGGGGTTTACGAAGAGGGAAGCACCCAAGTCCAGTATGCCTATGACGGCGCTATTTGCTCTGCCGTGTCGATGAATTTGACAGGCGAAGACGACGCGACCAGCTACCTAAGCATTACAGGCGACGGGGCCGGCCTGGAATCCCAGTGGAATTTGACCATTTCCGGCGGAGATATTACCATTCACAGCCAGGACAACGGTATTTACACAGGAAAAGAGGAAATTGGCGTTGCGACCATCAATGGTGGGAATCTGACAGTGAATGCCGGCAACAGTGGGGAAGGCAACGGCATCCATTCCAATGGATTCCTGACAGTCAATGGCGGTACGCTTTGGGCTGCGACGCAGGATGGGTCTGCCGGGTATGGCCTGTATGCCAAACAGGGGATTTTGACAGACGGTGGCACGGTCTATGCCTTGGGCGGAAAAAACAGCTCCATTTTAAATGCCTCTCAACAAGGATATCTGGAGATGAATTTTGAACAGGTGGTGCCTGCGGAAAGTCAGGTATCGGTTCTGAATCCCAACAGCGAAGCAGTTGTGACATTGGACACGGAAAGCGAGTGTCAGGCAATTACCATTTGTTCCGATGCACTCCAGACCGGAGAGATGTACACAGCGGAGATTGACGGAGAAGCGTGGGACTATGAAGAATACGCCCCAGCTCAGAGCGCTGACACCTCCGAGACGGAAAGTACCTTTGCCGGCCAGGATGAGACCGGGGAGGAACTAACAGAAGCTTCTGACAGTCAATCATAGAAGAACAGTAAACTTTTTTCAGTTTCCGGAGTTCCGGAGAAAAGCCTTGGGGCAAATTTGCCCCGAGGCTTTTTGTTGCCAAATTCAGCCCTGACACCGGACTTTCTGTTTAAAGTCCTAATTGCCTGCTAAAAATCCCGGAGCAATAGTGGCCTGCTTGGGCAGTTGCGGGTTTACCTGAAGGGGAATGGGCTCTCCTACCTGGCAAGTGGGGCGCTCCCACAAATACAGACTGTGGCAGGTATAGGATTTTTCTCCAACGGTATACCCAATGGCAAGAACATAGGGGCAGTATCCGTTCCAGCGGCAGAAGGGGCGCCGCTCAATCGCGGTTACGGTGCCGACAACATCTTCTCCATTTTCCCAAAGCCACGCCTGCCGGGATTCCAGACGACGGGAAAGACCGTAACACAAAAAACAAAGCAGGAAACACACACATCCCAATAGAATAAAGGTTCCACCAGGATTATGGGTAAAATTGGCGAAGAACGGTAAAAGCTTGGCTAAGCACAAAATGCCGCAGCCGGCAAGCGTAATGCCGACAGCACGAAAGGCACGCAAACATAGAATCCAGAAATTTTTGGGAGGATGCATAGGGGTATCTCCTTATTACATAAAATCGCAGTTCTCTCCCTTATGATAGGCATATTTTATGCAGGGGTCAACTCTTTTCTTAAAAATTGTAAAATTTTAGAAATTCTGCAAGAAGAAACGGGAAAACCTACTTTAGTATATGCAATTACTGCATAAAAGTCAATATGCAGTAATTGCATATACTACTATAGAAGGCGTGGTGATGAGAATGTATGAGCGAATCCGAAATTTACGGGAAGACCGGAATTATACGCAGAAAACACTTGCGGAGATTCTCCATGTCAATCAGGCAACCTATTCCCGCTATGAAAGCGGCGTGTTGGACATTCCCAGTCAGGCCCTGATCCGGCTGGCAAAGTTTTACCACGTCAGTGTGGACTATTTGCTGGGGCTGACGGAAGAACCCCGCTGGAAAGACAAAAAATGATCCCCCGACACAGTTTTTAAGCTGGGTCGGGGGATTGTTCCATGATTCACGTTACCGGCTGTGTGCGCCGTTCCTCCAGAGAACCGTTTGGGAAACGGAGGGAAGCGCGGGAAAATTACAGGTCCAAAAGACGCAGTTCCGTTCCAAATCCCTGTTCCACAGCCCGGTCATAGACCTCTTTGGCGCAGATGACGTCCTCAATGCTCATACCTACGAAGACGGCCACAATGACTTCGTCCGGGGTCTTGCGTCCTGGGTGTTTTCCGGCAACGACTTCTCCGATGGTGACGTCAGAAAAATCAGGAGTCAGGGGATCATAGGGCAGGCCGTCCCGCTGGGAATAATATTCCGCCTCCTGATTGAGTCGGGTGACCAGACATTCGGGGAAGTCAGTGACCCGGGTGTCGAAAGTATCCAGCCACTGCCGGGCAATGAAGGGCTCGGCTGTAAGAATGACGGTGGCGCCTTTGTCAAAGGTAATATCCCGCACCAACGGTTTGGGAGCCGAGTGAGCCACATGGACAATCTGGGCGCCGGTGCAGGCCTGCTGGATATCCTGCAGATGCCGGAAATTGACGTTGGGATAGGCTTTGCCAACGGTTTGCATATAGACGCTCAGCATGGTGGGATTGATTTCTATCAGGCGAACCTCCTGGATCGTGGGACAGGAAGCCAAAATACTCAGAGAAGCGGTACGGCCCTGCATACCGGCTCCCACAATGGTCAGCACCTGGGGAGCGGGGCCGGAGAGGAACTTGGCAGCCACGCCTGCCATGGCGCCGGTTCGAATATCGGTAATATAGGTTCCGTCCATAATGGCAAAGGGCAGACCGTTTTCCGGATTGTACAAGTTGATGGTACCAATGGAGGTGGGAAGTCCCTTTTTGGGGTTTTCATAGTGGCAGCCTGCCAACTTTACCCCATAGACGTGGTGCTTTTTCAGATAGGACGGCATGGAGTTGATATAGCCGTTGTAATCCGGACGCAGACCCATGTGGAGCTTGACCGGCAGGGTGGCGGTGCCTTCCGCATGCTCAATTAAAACCGTTTCCATCAGCTCCAAAACCTTTGGTAAGGGTAAAAGCCGCTTGCACTCTGCTTCGTTGAGAAACAGGATTCTTCCTTCTTTCATTTAGCAGACCCTCCTGAATTTTTATTACTTTAAATATAGGATATTTAAAGTAATTTCAGAATACCACATTTTGAAAAGGATTTCCAGGGGTTTGGAAAAATTCGGAAGAATCCATAAAAGTACCAGGTACACCTTGGTAAAAATGGCAGTCAGAATGGGGGAACCATCCTCTTTGCAGCAATTCCTGCCCAATCCGATGCAGGGGGAACGTCAGGCCTGAAAGCAAATTTTCGGAGTTTGCCTGCCGGCAAGAGGCGGATGGCAGCATTTGTCTTTGTATCCCAGTGTGCAGATGCTGCATGTTCTACGCAGAAAGATCGTCCCTCGTTATCTACAAAACTTACCTTTCCGCTAAGGCAAATGCTGCATGTTCTATGCAGACAGACCGGGCCTACCCCCCAGGCCCGGTCTGTCTATTGCTTTGAAGGAATGTACGGATCTTATTGATCACTATAAAGCATGGCTGACAGAAAAACAAGCCGCCGGGGGGGATATCCATGCTCTGTGAAATCTGTGGAAAAAACCGCCGCCGGTTATCGGAAATGTTAAAGGCAATGATAATAGGGACAAATATCGGCATAGGTGCCATCTTTCATGCGGAAACCGCCGGGAATGACTCCCAGCTGGACAAAGCCAAGCCGCTCATACAAATGGCGGGCATGGAAATTGGTTGCCACTACTGCATTAAACTGCAACACTCGGAAACCGTGTGCTTTTGCCTGACGCAGGCAGTCCAAAACCAGTTTTTCACCGATATGCAGGCCACGCCATTGCTTTCCCACGGCGTAACTGGCATTGGCAATGTGTCCACATCTGCCCACATTGTTGGGGTGAAGAATATAAAGTCCCATAAGTTTGCAGGTCTGGCTATCTCTGGCTACGGCTACATAAGTCTGATTGGCAAAAA
>CALXCQ010000088.1 GCA_944386835.1 uncultured Oscillospiraceae bacterium
AAGGAGAAAAATTGCAAAAAATACCTTGAAAACAGGAAAAATCTATTGTATAATAAACTCCGCGTGTGCGACGCGCGATTTACCACACACACCCGAGGATCTTCCTTCTGGTGCCGGATTCGGTAGAAGAAAGAGATGAGAGGGGTGGCGGGAATAACAAATTTAGGAGGATAAATTTATGGCAGTCGTATCTATGAAACAGCTTTTGGAAGCTGGCGTGCATTTTGGCCACCAGACCAGACGTTGGAACCCCAAAATGGCAACCTACATCTACACAGAAAGAAATGGTATTTATATCATTGATTTGCAGAAAACTGTGAAGAAGTTGGAAGAGGCCTACAGTTTTGTCCGGGAATTGGCCGCCAATGGTCAGTCCATTCTGTTTGTCGGAACCAAAAAGCAGGCGCAAGATGCCATTAAAGAAGAAGCCGAAAGAGTTGGCCAATTCTACGTAAACGCCCGTTGGCTCGGCGGTATGCTGACCAACTTTAAGACCATGCGTACGCGTATTGATCGTTTGGCTCAGCTGAAGAAGATGGAAGAAGACGGCACTTTTGCCATGCTTCCCAAAAAAGAAGTGATTAAGCACCAGGGCGAAATTGCAAAACTGGAAAAGTATCTGGGCGGTGTAAAAGAGATGAAGAAACTGCCTGGCGCTCTGTTTATTGTTGATCCCCGCAAAGAGAGAAATGCCATTGCAGAAGCTCGGAAGCTCCACATCCCGGTAGTAGCAATTGTGGACACCAACTGTGATCCGGATGAAGTCGACTATGTAATTCCCGGTAATGATGATGCAATCCGTGCCATTCGTTTGATTGCTGCAACGATGGCGAATGCTGTTGTAGAGGGCCGTCAGGGTGAAGAAATGGCTGCTCCGGAAGTAACAACCGAAGCTACAGAAGCGGTGGAAGCAGTTGAAGAAACTGCGGAAGAAGAGGCTTAAGAACTTAGTTTGTATAGGATATGTGCCCGCCCAGTGCGGGCACTTTCAAAAGATAAAACAGGAGGAAAAAACTATGGCATTTACAGCTGCGGACGTAAAAAAACTGCGTGAAATGACCAACGTTGGCATGATGGACTGCAAAAAGGCTCTGACTGCTTCTGATGGTGATATGGATAAAGCAATTGAATGGCTGCGGGAACGTGGATTGGCAGCTGCTGCAAAGAAGTCTGGCAGAATTGCTGCAGAAGGTATGGTAAACGCAATTGTGGAAGATGGCGTTGGCGCCATTGTAGAAGTCAATGCGGAAACAGATTTTGCTTCGAAATCTCCCGTTTTCGTGGAAATGGTAAGCGATATTGCAAAAGTCGTTGTAAAAGAGAATCCTGCAGATTTGGACGCTCTTCTGGCTTGCAAATATCCTGGCTCTGAAAAGAGCATTGCGGACATGATCCCGGAAAAAGTGTTGGTAATTGGCGAGAATTTGAAGGTACGCCGCTTTGCTCGTTACGATACCGGGGTAACAGTTGCTTATAACCACATGGGTGGCAGAATCGGTGTGCTGGTCAATATGGAAGTAGAGGGAATTGATCCTTCTGCCGTAACGGAAATGGGTAAAGACCTGTGCATGCAAGTAGCAGCAATGAATCCCAGCTTCTGTGACAAAGCCGATGTAGATGCAGAGACTTTGGAAAAAGAAAAAGAAATTCAAATGGCGCTGGCAATGAATGAGAACGAAAAAGCCGCAAAACCGAAGCCCCAGAATATTATTGAAAAAATGGTCATGGGCCGTATTTCGAAATATTATGAGGAAAACTGCCTGATGCAGATGGCTTTTGTCAAAGATAACAAACTGTCAGTTGAACAGTATGTTGCAGCTACCGCCAAGGAATTGGGTGGAACGATCAAAGTAAACTCCTTTGTCCGCTTTGAAAAAGGTGAGGGCATTGAGAAAAAGCAAGAGGATTTTGCTGCAGAAGTTGCTGCGCAAATGAATATGAACAAATAAAACCAAAATGGTATCCTGATAAAAAAGAGTGAGGAAAGGTGTTACCTGAACTCACTCTTTTATTTCTGCATTTTTCCGGAAATTTGTGTTACTCTTGATATTAGAAAGTAATAGAAAGCTTGTGCGGGAAGATTGGAAACCATAGGGCAGCCCTGTCTTTCATAGAATGCACAGTTACATGGAACTTACCGGTTCTCTTACCGCTGAATGTCAGACAGCGGGATACCATTGTGAGTTGCCGGGGGAAACTAGGTGGGAGAGAGCTGAAAATCAAACCGGAAAAGGCAGGCATCGGACAGAAAAATACTGGGGAGGCGGAACATGGACATTACCAAGTGGTTGAATCTGTTTGTCAGACGAATGCAGGATACTTTCCAGGAGCGGCTATGCTTTGTTGGAATTCAAGGCAGTTATGGGCGAGGTGAGGCCAGTGAAAAAAGTGATTTGGATGTTGTGGTCATTATTCAAGGACTCGGTTTTGACGATTTAAAGGCATACCGAACTGCAATTCGTGGTTTGCCGGAATGGGAAAAAATCTGTGGCTTTGTAGCCGGAGAATCCGAATTGCAGGCCTGGGAAAGAGGTGACTTAATCCAGCTGGTCAGTGATACAGTTCCAGTATTTGGAACCTGGAAACGCTTAGTGGGTGACTTCTCTGATCGGGACAAGGAACGGGCGATTCTGATTGGCGCCTGCAATTTATATCACGGTTGCTGCCACAACTATGTGCATGAACGATCCGAAGAAAATTTGCGGATGTTATATAAACTGGCTGGTTTTGTCATCCGTATGCGGCAGTTCTGGAAAAGTGGCGTATACACTCCACAGATGAAGAAACTTCTGGAAACAGCCGATGAAGAAGACCAAAAAATTTTACAGTGGTACTTTCGTTTACGTGAATCGTCTGGTATTACAGAAGAAGAATTTGAATGTTCCAGTGCAAAACTGCTCTCCTGGTCCAGCCAAATGATTCAGCTTTTTGGCCGCGGCTTAGGCCATTGGAACTTTAATTGATGGTTTTCTTGTTCCATAAATTGGTCCTGCAGAAAATATTGGTTTTGATCAGGTATCATTTCCACGCAGCTGATTTCTTTGGTAAAAAAGAGTGGATACTATAAAGAAAGGTACAAATCCATAATTCACTTTCAAATGATTTCCAGGATTTTTTGTTGAAAAGAATAAGATTATTGCGTATAATAAAAAAAACAAAAGATTGGAGGTCTTCCATATGGCCGTTAAAATTGAAAAATCCACAATTATCGGAGATGTTTTGGACATTGCACCGCAGACGGCGCCTTTGTTTATGGCAATTGGTATGCATTGCCTTGGGTGCCCGTCTTCCCGGGGTGAAACGGTAGAAGAAGCCTGTGCAGTACACGGAGTGGACGCAGATGCCTTCCTGGCTCAGGTCAACCGTTTTATCGAAGCTTGCGAAGCGGCAGGTGTATAAAAGGGAGCTCCGGCTCCCTTTTATTTTCGCTAGATTGGAGACTGTATGAAATTACCGATTTCCAAACGGCTCCTCGGCTGTGCAGATAAAATTCAGCCAGGAAGCCGTGTGGCAGATATTGGCTGTGACCACGGCTATTTAGGAATTTATCTACTTCGGCAAAATCTGGCCAGTCATGTCATTGCCTGCGATTTGCGGCCAAAACCTCTTCAGCGTGCCAAGCAGAACGCAATGAAATACGGGGTCCAGGAAGGGCTGGAATTCCGCCTGGGAAGCGGTCTTACACCTGTTGCACCAGGGGAAGTGGACACCGTCGTTTTTGCAGGTATGGGTGGTGAGCTGATATCGATTCTCCTGGACCAATGCCCGTGGGTTTGTGATGGGAATATCCGCTATATTTTGCAGCCCCAGGCATCGGGAAACGATTTACGTCGATGGTTGGGCGAACATAATTTTTCCATCCTGGAAGAAGAGTTGGTACAAGACGGACGTTTTTTGTATACCGTTATGCAGGTTTGCTACGGTGGCGGGAAAATATTAACCCCTGGTGAACAATACGTGTCGCCGGCAATGCAACGCAAACATAACCCACTTTTTTCCCAATATTTAAACCGGGTTCAGAAAGGCCTGGTGAAAGCGGTAGAAGGCCTGACACAGTCTGATGATAAAATGCGTCTGCACTATTATGAACAAGCATTGCAGGAAGTAGAGGAGATGAAGAGAAACTATGACCACTGTTAACGAGGTTTTACAATTTCTGAAAACAATCGCACCGCTGGAATATCAGGAATCATGGGACAATGCGGGACTTCTTTGCGGTCACGGTGACAAGGAGGTCTCAAAAGTAGTCATTGCGCTGGACCCCTTTATGGATACAGCGGAGGAAGCAAAACGACTGGGCGCGGAGCTGATTGTAACCCATCATCCTCTGATGTTCTCGGCAAAGACGGTCAATGATATGACACCCATAGGCAAGACGCTGCTTTATCTCATTGAAAATCAGATAGCGGCCATTGCCATGCACACGAATTTAGATTCGGCACCTGGCGGTGTCAACGACTGCCTGGCAGAGGCTTTGGGTCTCTCCAATTGTACCGTTTTGGATGTGGAAGGAACGGATGCCTGCGGACGGGAATATGGCTGCGGTCGTGTTGGAGAAGTGTCCCCATGCACTTTACAGGAATTCCTGACAAAAGTGAAGGAAAGGTTAGGATGCCATGGCTTGCGGTATGCTGACGCAGGCCGTCCTGTCAGAAAAGTTGCGGTGGGCGGTGGGGCCTGCGCCAGCTATTTGGAAAAGGTTGCGGCTTTGGGATGCGATACGTTTGTGACTTCTGATGTCAAGTACAATGGTTTTGCAGACAGTGTGGATTTGGGTGTCAATATGATTGATGCCGGACATTTTTCCACAGAGAACCCTGTGTGCCAGTATCTGCTTTCCCAATTGGAAAGCGCATTCCCAACGGTTACATTTGTCATTTCTCAGGATCATCAGGATGTAGTGAGATTTTGGTGATGTAGGTTTGTCAAACATATTGGACGGCGAACTGGGAAGGCGAGCA
>CALXCQ010000089.1 GCA_944386835.1 uncultured Oscillospiraceae bacterium
ACTCTTGCTCATGAAGGATATGGCCCCCTCTCGTCAAGTTGTTGTCCACAGCTCCAACTTTAACCGATGAGGCCCTATCCTTCATCCCTTTTTATTCGACTGTCCAATATGTATTGTAATCCTACAGTTCCCGGAACCGGATAGAATTTGCCGCAGAGCCATAATTTCCCGCGCGTATCCATCCAGTTCGTTCGGCGTCTCCAGGACTACCGGCAGGCCTGCGATCTGAGGATGACAAATGATTCTTCTGACAGTCTCCCACCCCAGATATCCATCACCCAGACAGGCATGGCGGTCTTTATGACTCCCTCTGGGATTCCGACTATCATTCAAATGAATAGCTTTCAACCGTTTCAGCCCGATTTCCTTATCAAATTGGGTGAGTACCCCATCAAAATCCTGAATGATATCATAACCTCCGTCATGAATGTGACAAGTATCGATACAAACTCCTATTTTGTCGTTTAAACAGACTTTTTCCAGGATCTCCTGCAGCTGTGAAAACGTAGCTCCGATTTCACTTCCTTTGCCAGCCATGGTTTCCAGTAGAACCACTGTCGTTTGCTGGGGAAACATCACCTGATTCAGCGCATCCGCAATCACTGGAATGGCATATGCCGCTCCTTGTCCCACATGGCTGCCTGGATGGAAATTATAGAAATTCCCCGGTAAATATTCCATCCTGTGTAAATCTTCCGCCATAGTCTGCACTGCAAATTCGCGCACACTTTCACTTTGGGAACACGGATTGATAGTATAAGGTGCATGGGCAATAATGGGACCAAAGTGTTGCTCTTTCATCAGTTCCCGCAACTTTGCACAATCCTCCAAATCCAGCGGCTTACTCTTTCCACCCCGGGGATTCCGCGTAAAAAACTGGAACGTATCCGCGTGAATTTGAGATGCCGTAAGCCCCATGTGGTAAAACCCTTTAGCACAAGAGAGATGACAACCAATATATGGCATAAGAATCCTCCATAAATGTTATAAGTTTGCTTTTTGATGTTTGATGGGCTGCTCTGGTATCAAACGAGACTTCGCCAATTGCTACGCAAGATTCTGCCTCAGTGAAATACTCAAGTTTCCGTCCGACACGAAAATGTCTGCATTTGCTCTGTCAAAGCTGGTCACTCCAAAATCCAATCCTTTTGTGCAGTTTCTTCGCGTTTTTCTCCCGCTTGTGTTTCTCGCGTTTTATGTTACACTGAGAACAGGAGGTGGCACCATGGCAAAGTGTGAAAATCAAAAAGGTAAGCTTCTCTATATTAAAGATTTTTTAGAACAGTACACAGATGAAGACCATCCTGCCTCTACGGGAGAAATCCTGAAATACTTAAACAGCCACGGAATTCCCGCTGAAAGAAAGAGTATTTATTCCGATATCGCACAACTCCAGGCTCTGGGGATGGATATTGGTTTGCAAAAAGGAAAAGGCGGTGGATATTATTTGGCCAGTCGCCTGTTCCAATTACCGGAATTAAAACTTTTGGTAGATGCCGTTCTCTCATCCCGATTCCTGACAGAGAAAAAATCTTTGGAATTGATTAAAAAGCTTTCCTGTTTGACCAGTCAACATAATGCGAAAAAGCTGCGACGCCAGGTTGTTGTCTCAGGACGGGTCAAGAGTATGAATGAGAGCATTTATTATAATGTCGACTATCTCCATGAGGCAATCGCCGAGAATTTGCAAATTACATTTCGTTATTTTGATTGGGGTATTGACAAAAAGCGGCACTACCGTCCCAAACTTTACCAGGCCAGCCCTTATGGTCTTTGCTGGACAAATGAAAACTATTATCTGATTGCTTATGCAAATCCCCACGGTATTACTCACTACCGGGTCGACAAAATGGCTTCTTTATCTCTTACCGATCTGCCAAGAGAATTCCCGCCCGAAGCCCAAAATTTAGATTTGGCAGCCTATGGAAAAAAAGTTTTTGACATGTTTGGCGGGGAAGAAACAACTGTGAAATTGCGGTTCCAGCGCAATTTAGCCGGTGTGGTCCTGGATCGTTTCGGAAAAGAGGCCATGCTAATTCCAGACGGTGATGAAGCCTTTTTGCTGACAACCCAAATCTCTGTCTCTCCCAGTTTCCTCAGCTGGTTGGCCGGGTTTGGTGAACAAGTTCAAATTTTATATCCAGACTCAGTGAAGAAGCGCTTTTGTACCCTATGCCAAAATTGTCTCAGCCTATACAGAGATTTTACCACAGATTAGCCTTCCAATCTGGATATTGTAAAAGCAGCGAACGCATGAGATTACGTTCGCTGCTCCTTTATTGCCGATAACCAATACCTTTTGTCCATCAGTTCCTAGCGGCAAAATTTAAAGCTGCTCGATTAAATCAGCTGCCTGAGCCACTGCAGAGACATCCATCTCTTCAATCCGACCGCAGTCGCTTAATTCCGCCACTGCAGGATCCAGCGGCAGGCGCGCGAGCACGGGCAGGGCATATTCTGCAGCAATCTTTTCCAGATGACTGGTGCCAAAAACAGAAATCTCTTTGCCGCAATCCGGACAACGAAGGAAACTGTAGTTTTCTACCAAGCCTATAATATGCTTGTGCATCATCTTCGCCATGTTAACTGCTTTACCCACAATCATAGACACTAGATCCTGGGGAGAAGTAACAATCACAACGCCGTCAATCGGCAAAGACTGAAATACGGTCAGTGGGACATCCCCTGTTCCAGGAGGCATGTCTACAAACATATAATCTACATCTTCCCAAATTACGTCACTCCAAAATTGCTTAACAGCACCTGCCAAAACAGGTCCTCTCCACAATACCGGCGCACTCTCATCATCCAGCAAAAGATTGATGGACATAATCTGTACACCGCCTTGGCTGATAGCCGGTATAATTCCGTCTTCCCGCGCTTGCCGGCATTCATTGACGCCAAAAGCACGCGGAATCGATGGACCGGTGATATCCGCATCCAGAATGGCTGTACGATACCCTTTTTTCTCCATGGCCAACGCCAGCATGGCCGTAACCGTACTTTTTCCGACACCGCCTTTACCGCTGACTACCGCAATAACCTTATTTACTTTAGACTTGGGATTAGACGGCGCCAACAGGCTTTCTTCTGTCCGGCTTGCACAATTTTCATTGCAGCCGGCACAATTACCATTGCAGGCCTCACTCATGTTATATCCTCCTTTGTTACAAAACGCCACTTTCTTACCGTATTGTATGCACTCCCCTTTTTAAAGTCAAGAGGTGCCGCTGAGCGCTGCTACAACTATTGCTTTGGCAAATGCAAAAATTTCCCGTAAATAGTAATTCCAAAGCAGAATTTTTGGGGTTGTCTCACTGGACAGGCCCAGCGGATCCATCCCCAAAGTAGAGGCAATATATTTTGCTCTCGGCATATGAAACTCGCTGGTGATAAGAAGCACCCGATGCGTATCTATTCCCTGTGCATGGGCCACATCCATGGAAAACTGTAAGTTTTCTCGCGTATTGGTCGCTTCTTTTTCCAGTAAAATCCGCTCAGGATTGATACCCTGTTCTTCTAGATAGCGGTACATGACTTCTGCCTCCGTATATGCTTCGTCCGGGCCTTGTCCGCCTGAGACTACCACGCAGGCATCTGGCTTACGTTGAAGGTAACTGACCGCCAAATCCAGACGCTCCTGCAACGTACGCGATGGCTGATCTCCCTGAACCTGAGCTCCCAGTACTACCACAAACTCCACATCCACCTGACTGATATCGTCGGAGCGGCCTTCCCACGACAGCCATACACACAGTGCTGCCAGGATCCCAGCTCCCACCCAAAGAACTGCGGAAAGTACTTTTTGCAATCTTCTTTTTCCCGTTTTTCTTGCAATCCATTCCAGGGCTAAAACTGCCCCGCCGAAAAACAGGAAAAGGCAGCTGCTAACCTGAAGTGTAAACGGTAAAATCCAGAGAATTACCCCCAGTCCCACTAAGAAGACACCAAAACAAATCGTAATCCGGGACTTCATTCTCCATCCTCCAACTGACTGGATAATTGCTCCCATTGCTCATAAAGTCCGTCAAGAACCGCCTCTTCCTGGGCCTTTTCCTCCAAATACGTATTCAACTTTTCATACTCTGTTGCCGTTTGTGCAATTAAAGAATCATATTCCTTTACCTTTTTCTCCTGCTGGGCAATCTCACGCTCCAACCGCTCAATTTGTTTTTCTAAATTCTTACCCGGTTTCTTGGGCCGCTCTTTTTTCTCTTTTGCCGGCTTCGGAATTTGAACTTTCTGCTGCGCCTCATGAGCCTTTATGGCGCGATATTTTTCATATCCACAGGGATAATCCCGTATTACGCCATCTTCTAACTCCCAAATTCGAGTGGCAAAACGATTCACAAAGTAACGGTCATGGGAAACAAAGAGTAAAGCACCGTCATATTCCTCTATGGCACACTCCACCCATTCCCGTGCCGTAATGTCCAAATGGTTGGTCGGTTCATCTAAAATTAAAAAGTTGATTTTCTCGTCCATCAGCATACACAGCCGCAGTCGGGACTGTTCTCCGCCTGATAATGTGCCTACCGGTTTGAACACATCCTCTCCCTGGAATAAAAATGCCCCCAGGCGATCTCTGGCGACCTGTACCGAACAGTTCTTTTCATACACCATGGTATCCAGCAAAGACCGCTCAGGATGGGAAAAATGTATAATTTGTGGCAGATAAGCCGTCTTTACCGTCGGTCCGAATTTTACTTTTCCTCCGGCCGGCTCCTCTCCTAAAATAACCCGCAAAAATGTGGTTTTCCCTGTACCATTATCTCCAAGGAGCGCAATTCGCTCTCCTCCTTCAACCAAAAGAGATACATCAGAAAATAGTAGCCGTTGGCCAAAGGACTTTGTCAGCCCCTTTAGGACCATAACTTGATCACCATAAAACTCTTTTTGGCTGAACTGGGCATGAATGGACTTTTCTTTTTGAGGACGTTTCGTTTTCTCAATTCGCTGCATCCGATGTTCGATAGCCATGGCACGGCGATATAACGTTCGATTGTTTATTCCCCATCCCTTCATTCTCTGAAGGGTATAGTCCAATTGTTTGATTTTTGCCTGTTCCTGTTCATATTGCTTGAGTTGCAAGTTAAACCTGGCCTGCTTTTCCTCCATATAGAAGGAATAATTTCCCGAATAGAACTCTGCCTTACCATTTTGAATCTCGATAATACGGCTGACAACCCGATCCAAAAAATACCGGTCATGGGAAATTGTCAAAACCGTCCCCTTGTATTTCAGAATATACTCTTCCAACCACTCCACACTTTTTAAATCCAAATGGTTTGTCGGTTCGTCCAGAAGCAAAATATCCGTTTGCTCCAGAAGCAGTCGGGCTAAATTTACCCGGGTCTTTTCTCCACCGGAAAGCTCACAAAACAGTTGTTGGCGCATGGACTCTCCAATCGCCAGGCCGTTGCAGATTTTATCTGTTTGCACATCCATTTCATACCCGCCACCAACTTGGTAACGGCTGGACAGCTCATCATATTGCTTCAGTATCTCTGCTGGCGCATGTACTGTCATTTTTTCTTCTAAATCTTCCATCTTTCGTTTGAGATTTTTAAGCTCCCGGAATGCACTGCGCAGTACATCTTCTACCGTAAATTCCGCAGGGTATCGGGGAATCTGGGAAATCAGGCCCAGTTTTTTCCCTGCAGCAATGGCTACTTCACCGGTGTCATACTCGATTTCTCCTGTGAGAATCCGGAATAAGGTAGTCTTACCGGCCCCATTGCGTCCCATCAGGCCGACTCGCTCCCCTTCCTGGATTTCAAAGGAAAGACCATCTAATAAATTTTTGTCAATTTCAAAGGCCTTTACCAGGTCTTTGACGGAAATATCAATCATTTTTCTTCCTCAATTTGGCAACATATTTGCATAAATTCCTCTCGGCTGTACAATGCGTTCAGCGCCTGTAGCAAAGCGTTGGCGCTCATATGTTCCGGCAACTGCAAAGACCGCAATAGCGCTTTCCGCTTTTCCCGGCTGTCTCGTCCACCGGACAGGCCTAAACCGGCTAAATCAGCCTTGGTCAATTCTTCCTTTTTCTGGGTATTGGCACTCCATGCGGTTTCCATTGTCGCACCTGCATTTTGCAGAGCCTTCAGCAAAACTTCCGCCGGCATCCCTTCCACCCCCAGTTTCCCTTCTTTACCTGGCTTGGCCTTCCTCTTTTCTTTCCCGTACACATCCGGAATGTAGGCATGAAGGACTTTATCTTTTGGAAGCGCCCCTTTTAGGTAGTTTCGGATTACAAATCCAGCCCCGTCGGAATCGGTCAGGATAATAAGGCCCCGTTTCTCCGCCACCTGCCGTAAAAATCCAAGGAGCTTTTTATTATGCATCACGCCGAATCCTTCCAGGGTAATCACCGGTGCTTCTACCAATTGTAATAGCGTGTTCTTATCATAACGTCCTTCTACCACAATTGCTTCTCTTATTTTAATCACATTGTGCCTCCTGTGCCAACTGAATCAGGAAAAGTTCCAAAAGCCGCTGGGGGTCATCCACAGAGTTCTTAAGTGCATAATCCGTCCGCATGCTTGCCAATAAAGCCTTCTGGCAAAATTCCACAGATACACGTCTGGCTGCTTCCATAGTTTTTTTCGCCGCATATTCTGAACGAAGGCCCGTCAACTGCATTAGCCCTTCGCTCCCCTTCCCTCGCTGTAAGAGCACTTTTGCACAGTAAGTTCTCCGCAAATTGCTCCCAATTGCACCTAAAATGGCAATCGGTTCTTCCTGCATACGCAACACCTGATGCAGCCGCAACATTGCCGTATCAAATTCCCTCAAAGCGATGGCATTGGTAATATCATAGACAACTGCATCTAAAACCGGCTCTACCAAAGTTTCAATGTCCTGTTTTTGAATTTCTGCACCGGAGGCATACGCGCAAAGTTTGGGGATTTCGGAAGCCATAGTGGTCATGGAATTCCCTGTTCTGAAGCACAGTAATTGGCAATTGGCGTCGGTAATTTCTTTTCCCTCCGCTTTCACATGCCGGCGCACCCAGGCTGACAGATCCGTAACCGACTGTTTTGGAAACTCTACCAGGCACAAATTTTCCTCTACAAGTGTGTCCAGCTTTTTCTTGCGTTTATCCCGTTCAAACCCATCTCCATAAGTGAATACTAAACAACAGTGCTCAGGAATGTCCTCCAAAATACCGCAAATATATTTCATATCTGCCTCGGAAGCCTTGTAAAAGTTTATGTCCTCAATTTGCACTAAAGTTCTTTCCGCCATCATAGGGAACGCTTCTACTGCATCTACAACCTGCTCCCAGGCGATATTCTCCTTGTGAAAGCGGTGGTAATTTAAATCTGCAGCCGGCCCCTTCAACAATTCTTTTTTTATTTGTTCAAAGTATGTTTCCCTTAAATAAGCTTCCTCTCCATACAGGACGTACCCCCGCTGTAAACTGTGCTGCTTTAAATCCTGCTTTAATTTTCTGAAGCCGGAAACCGCTTTTTCTTCCTCACGTTTTGCCATCTACTTTCACCTCCTGATAGTAATCGTGCCATGTTGGTCAGTCCGGTAGCAAACTGCACCGACAGATTCGATCCTGGCAAGGGTTTCTTCAGTTGGATGTCCATAAGAGTTGTCTCCTACGCAGATGATGACAATTTCTGGTAAGGTCGATTTTAGCAGGGGAAAACCGGTAGAGCTTTTACTGCCATGGTGACCGGCAACCAGAATAGACAAATCAGGTATTTTATACGTTTCCAGGAGCTGTTCCTCAGAAGAAGTATTCATGTCACCTGTAGATAAAATATGGAAATCACCAACACTCCAAAGGACACTGACGCTGGCTTCGTTGCTGCTTTGGGTCGATTGAGGCGGATAAATATGCATTTGACCTCCTGGGTAAGTCAGTGTCAACCCAGTGGACAAATAGATAACCTTAGTATTTGCCTCTTCTGCAGCTTTCTCTACTAAGGCCCTGTTTCCTGTTTGATCGTCAAAATCAGGCAGATATAGCGTATCTACTGAAACCCGGCTTAGTAGTTGCGGAATTCCGCCCATGTGATCCGTATCATAATGAGATAAAATGAGGCAATCCAAATGATTCCGTCCAATGGTCTGCAAGTATCTCGCCGCAGCTTCTCCAGAAAGATCTGCATCACTGCCGCCACAGTCGAAGATACACGAAAAACCACTTGTCTCAAAATACAAGCATTCCCCCTGCCCCACATCCACAGCACTAAAGGTAAACTGGGCTGTTTGATATTCCCGTGCCGCCAAATAAAAACAAAGGCAAAATATGCTGACAGAACAACAGGTTCCCAGAAACAAAATTCTCCCGTTCCATCCTGCCATAACACAGTAGAATATCATTAAGTAAAACAGAAGAAACAGCGCCATATAGGGACCGTCTACGTAGACGGCTCCGTTTGGGATTTGACTCACACCCCGGCAAACCCATAATACATAGCGAACCAGATAGTCAATACCCCATCCCAGAATTCTTCCCAAAAATGGGCTAAACATAGCTATCCCACAGGCAAAAGCACCACAAGTAAACAAGACTGTAATGGCCCACAGGATCAATAGATTCCCCAAAAGTCCAACCAGAGAAACCATTCCGAAATAAAGAATAGACAGCGGCAGTGTCAGCGCATTTGCACCCAGATAAACACTCATGCCGCTCAAAAGGAAATTGACAACTTTCTTCTTCCATCGTTTCCCCTCATAGATTTTCTGAATCCACTCCCATTGGAAAGTCGACTGAAAAAGCCGCTGAGAGAACAAGTGAATTCCAATGACAGATGCGAAGGAAAGCTGAAGGCCCCAGCTTGACAGTGCATAGGGATTATTCCCCAGCAAAAGCAAAAGCGCCAGAGCCAGTGAAGTGGGAACGTCTTCCTCCCGTCGGACCAGAGGGGCCAAAAGCAGCAACATGGCCATAATTCCAGCACGTATGACAGAAGGTGCCCCTCCTACAAAGACCATAAAAAATACGATCACCGGAAATCCCACAAGGGCAGCAATCTGTTTCTTCCGACACGTTACCCATAGAAGCAATGATACCAGGATGCCAACGTGCATACCGGATATTGCCACTGTATGGTAGACACCTGTTATGGACATCTCGTTTCTCACTTGGTAATCTAATTCACTCCGATCTCCTGTGAGCAAGGCCTGCATAAATCCTGCCGTATCAGGCGAAAAAATCATCTCAATTTTCTCTTTCACCTTACTGGCCAGACTGGCTGGCCAATAGCGCAACGGTATCTTCTCACAGGGCGTTAATTGCCACTCTCCCCGCTGTGTACCAATCAAAGAAATTCCCTGGGACAGATAGTAAAAAGAACTGTCTGGTTCCATGGCGCTGCGAAATTCCACAGTAAGCGACAACCGGTCTCCCGGATGAAACGAAGAGGCTAGGGCATCGGTATAGAGTAAGACTTTCCCAGTCCGTTTTCCATTTTCCAATAACCGAACGACTACACTGCTTCCAAACCGCGTTTCGCTGGCTTCCGCCGTTACTTCACCAGTAATTTCCTGGGTAGTTCCGATTCGCTCCAACATAGGGTTCAGACTCGTTTCCCAATAAATTGCAAAAAAGGCCGTGCCCATGGTCAGGCCCCAGAGCACCCATGCCAGCCTTTTTAAGCGTCGTGAAACCTTCCCATAAAAGAATGCAGCACAAAGGCTCCCCACAGCAAATGCTATGAGGAGTCCCCAGATCAATGTGACTGGCAGCCAGTAGACGAAAGCGGCTGTCGCCACGCCATAGCCTACTGTGAAAAGCAGTAATTTTCTCATCGCTTCTCTTCTCTAAAACTGTGCCGGGAATCGTAACGAATTGATCTGGCAGGTAGTTCAGTTAAAACTTCCCAATTGTTTTCCGGCCAATACGTGAAAATGGATATGATGCACAGTCTGACCTGCCTGCTCCCCAACGTTTGTTACCACGCGGTATCCATCTTGGAACCCCAATTCTTTCGCCAATTGGGCAATTACCAGATAAATATGCCCCACAACTGCGGCATTCTCTTCCGTAACTTCTGCCGCCGATGCAAAATGTATCTTGGGTACCACTAAAAAGTGGGTTGGCGCTAGCGGAGAGATATCATAAAAAGCGTAGCATTGTTCATCTTCATATACTTTTTGAGAAGGAATCTCGCCAGCAATAATTTTACAAAACAGACAATCGTTCATAGAAATCCTCCATTCTACCACAATTCCAAACAGGTTATGGGATACATATTTCTTTCTGATAGAATTCCAGAAACTATCTGCCGCAAGGTCCCTGACACTGGCTGTCAGGGATCTTGCAGACAGCGTTTTTCTTACTGCCGCCTTTTTCAGGCCTCATCCGATGCGTTTTGTGCCACAAAGTCATCTACAATTGCCAAAGCATCATCCAATTTCAGGACATCTTTTCCGCCTCCCATTGCGCTGTCTGGCTTTCCGCCTCCAGAACCACCGCAGATTGCGGAAACAGACTTCACCAGGGCCCCCGCCTTTACCCCGCGGCTAACGGCATTTTTTCCGCAGACCGCCAGAAGGGTAATCTTTTCGCCCTGAATGCTGGCCAATACTGCCACAACATTGGGTGCCTGGTCTTTCAGGAAGTCTCCCATCTTACGCAAATCTCCACTGTCCAAATCATTTCTGGACAAGGTCAAAACCCGCAGTCCCTTAATTACTTTTGCCGCAAACAAGCAGCGTTCCACTTCGCCGCAGAACAGCTTGTCTTTCATTTTGTCAATGCTCTGTCTCAGTTCTTTTGCCTCATTGACCATGCTCTGCGCCCTGTGGAGCAATTCTTTCGGGGTTGTCTTGAGTGCTTCCGATACTGCCAGTATCTGCCGACTCATCCGATCTGTCTGCTCCAAAACCGCTTTACCAGTATAAGCCTCAATACGCCGTACACCGGAGGCAATGGAGCTTTCCGATACAATCCGGAACGGTCCGACCTTTGCCGTGTTGTCCAAATGGGTTCCTCCACAAAATTCCAAGGATCGCTCTCCCATTTTCACTACCCGAACCATATCTGCATACTTTTCTCCAAACAGTGCCGTGGCTCCCAATTTTTTAGCTTCCGCCAAAGGCAATTCCATTGTTTGGATATCCATACCGTTGAGAATCATCTCCATGACATCGTTGGAAATTGTGTGAATTTCCTCCGGCGTCACTGCAGAAAAATGAGTAAAATCAAAGCGCAGATGATCCGGTTCTACCAAAGAACCTGCCTGATGGCAATGTTCTCCCAACGCTTTCACCAGCGCCGCCTGTAGCAGGTGTGTAGCACTGTGGGCTCTGGAAATGGCCTGACGGCGGGCAACATCAACTTTTGCAACAGCAAGGTCACCAACCTTTAACGTACCGGATTGCAGCACACCGTAGTGGAGATATTTCCCCCCCTTGTCTTTCTGCACATCAGATACGACAAATACCGCATTCCCAACGGTAATAGTTCCCTGATCGGCAACCTGACCGCCCATCTCCGCATAAAATGGAGTCTTGTCCAATACAAGAATTCCTTCCACGCCAGCGGCAAAGAATTCCTGAGGTTCTTCATCGGAAACCAACGCCAGGATCTTACCGGTGTCTTCCAATTTTGTATATCCGGTAAACTCAGTTGGGGTGTTGTCCAGACCTAAATCAATCCCGGCCCAAGCCAGATCCCCTAAAGCTTTTCTCGCTTCCCTTGCGCGCACTTTTTGTTCCTGCATCAATTCCGCGAACGCCTCTTGATCTACCTGCATGCCCTCTTCTTCCAGCATTTCAGTCGTCAGGTCAATGGGGAATCCATACGTATCATACAGTTTAAACGCATCTGCACCGGAAAAGACAGATTCACCTTTTGCCTTGTGGGCAGACAGTAGCTCTGCAAAAATTCGCATGCCGCCATCAATGGTCTTAGAGAAGTTTTCCTCTTCCACTTGAATTACTCTGGTTATATACGCCTGTTTTTCTCGCAGCTCCGGATATTGTCCTTCATTTTCATGAACTACTGTATCTACAATTTCATACAAAAACGGTTTCTCTACTCCTAACAGCTTCCCATGGCGTGCCGCACGACGCAATAAGCGGCGCAGAACATAGCCGCGTCCTTCGTTAGACGGAAGCACTCCGTCACAAATCATAAACGTTGCACTACGGATATGGTCCGTAATCACTCGCAACGACACATCCATTTTATGACTTTTCCCATAATACGCCCCAGTCAACTGAGATACCCGGTTGGTAACATTCATTACGGTGTCCACATCGAACAAGCTCTCCACACCCTGGCACGCTACAGCAAGCCGCTCAAGGCCCATACCTGTGTCAATGTTCTTTTGAACCAACTCTGTATAATTTCCATTGCCGTCATTGTCAAATTGAGAAAAGACGTTATTCCAGATCTCCATATACCGGTCACAATCGCAGCCGACAGTGCACCCTGGTTTTCCACAACCGAATTTTTCGCCTCTGTCATAATAGATTTCTGAACAGGGCCCACAAGGGCCGGAGCCATGTTCCCAGAAATTGTCTTCTTTCCCAAAACGGAAAATCCGCTCTGCCGGAATTCCGATTTCCTGATTCCAGATGGCAAAGGCCTCATCGTCATCCTGGTAGACAGACGGATAAAGCCGGTCTTCCTCCAGCCCCACAACCTTTGTCAAAAACTCCCAGCTCCAAGTGATTGCTTCCCTTTTAAAATAATCTCCAAAGGAAAAATTTCCCAGCATCTCAAAATATGTGCCATGGCGGGCCGTCTTTCCAATATTTTCAATGTCTCCCGTCCGAATACACTTTTGACAAGTACATACCCGCTTACTGGGAGGCGTTTGCTCGCCTTTGAAATACGGCTTCATGGGAGCCATCCCGGAATTGATTAACAAAAGAGATGCATCATTTTGCGGAATCAAGGAAAAGCTGGGCAAACGCAAATGCCCTTTGCTTTCAAAGTAGGATAAAAAAAGTTCTCGTAATTCGTTTACACCATGATAGGTTGCCATTGGAATTGCCTCCATAAACAAAAAAATAAACCTCGTCCCATATAGGGGCGAAGCATGCTTCACGGTACCACCCTAATTGCAGAATTTCTGCATCTTAAGCCATTTGCTAACGGTAATGAGCCGGCTTACTCCTCGCAAGCAGTTCGGAAGTGGCTGCCAACAAGCTGCACCGAAAGGCTTCCACCATCCCCTTCTCTCTGAAGGCCGCTTTATTGGCTGATTTCCTCATCACATTTTTCCTGTTCAGTTTAGTTAATTCTATCACATTTTGATATTTTGTCAACTATTTGACGCAATTTCTCCCTACTTTGTCCTCATAACAGAAGCCTGCAAAATTTCTTCACCATTTTCTAAATCCTAAATCTTTTTTCATATTTTAAGCCTTGTGTCCCACTTTTTCTTATGGTAAACTCAGGAAAAGAATTTTTACGAAGATCTGCAAAGGAGGAGAACTATGGATGTTCGAGTTGAAACTACCTATAATCAGGAGACGCTGACCGCAATGGCCCGCGCACTTCGGAAGAGTATTCGCAAACGGCGAAATCGTATCACCAAAGTTTTCGCCCTTTTTGTCATCATTCTGGGCTTTTTTGCAGGGATCGGTTTCTATTGGCTTGGTGTTACGGCTTCTGTGGATTGGCTGAGTTTATTTGCCGCCATTCTGGTCCTTGTTGTTTTATTGTATGAAGATAAACTGAATGGAAAGATTGCCGGCAGGCGATTGGTTCCTGGCACACAAGAAGCAATCGCCACCTTTTCTCCCCTTTTTTATCAATTCCAGACCCAAGCCGCAGTTTCTCAATGGAACTATGGAGAAATCCTCTTTTTGTGTGAATCTTCCCATTACTTCATTCTCATTCTAAGCAAATATCATGCACAGGCTCTGGACAAACGCCGCATCACCGGAGGAACAGCGGAAGAACTGGCTAAATTTTTAACCCAGAAAACCGGACTTTCCATTATCCCCGTCTAAATTGCGCTGCGCTTGCTCTGTTATCGATTGGAGGTTTCACTTGTATCAATTCAATAACATACCATCCCCCAGTGGCAGCCGAACTTCGTCCGGAAAAAAGGCACTTATTTGGCTTCTATTTCTCATATACAGTTACGGTATGCTGCATCTGCTTCTGTTAGGCCGTTCCCCTTATACTGGGAATATAACGTTTTCTGACTATTGTCAAACCCACCTGCTTTTGGCGCCTTTTCATAATATTAAAAGATTCGCCCATATCCTTCTGACTACGTCCAGCACTTCTGCATTCTATAAAGCCTTTAAAAACTTGTTTGGGAATATACTCCTTTTTATTCCCATTGGGCTTTTTTTCCCCGCGCTTTTTCGGCATCAGAGAAAATTCGGATATTTTCTTTTGACCACAACCCTGCTTATCGCCTGTATAGAAACCCTTCAGCTGATACTCTGGTTGGGTTATGCGGAAACCGACGACATTATCCTTAACGATTTAGGAGCCAGCTTTGGTTTCGCCTGTTGGGCATGGAAACAACGGTTCTTTCCCAACCGTGGCTGAAAGGAAAAGCGAGCGCATTGAATATGCGCTCGCTTTTGTTTTCCATACTATCATCTGGAGAACATAAGTTATCCAGACAGCTCCACACTGTGACGCAAAATTGACAGGGCCGGAACTGCCAACGGCAATTGCATACGAAATCGCATTTGCGGCGTCTTCGGCTCCAAAAGCGGATTCCCCTCCATGTCTTCCATTTGCGGTACTGTAAAGAAAACCGGCTTTTGATCCGGCCCCACTAATTCCACCTTGTCCCCTGCGGCAAACTTATTGCGCAGGGAAAGCACCGCATTACCCTGATCATCACAGCTTTCTACCAAAGCAACCACCTGCCACTGCCGAATATACCGGGAGTCAGCATAGTACTGCCCTGGCTCACCATAATAAAAGCCTGTTGAATAGTGCCGGTGGCTGACATGCTCCACTTCATCGCGCCAAATAGGATCCACGGTTTCGCCACTCACTACAGCATCCAAAACATGCCGATATGCCCCTGTGACAATTGCCGCATAATACGCAGACTTGGCTCTCCCCTCAATTTTCAGGCAGTCCACACCACAGTGCCAAAGATCCTCTAAATGGTCAATCATGCACATATCCCGGGAGTTAAGAATATAAGTCCCCTTCTCGTCTTCGAAAACTGGGAAATATTCCCCCGGCCGCTTTTCTTCCATTAAGGCATACTGATAGCGGCATGGTTGTGCACATGCACCCCGATTGGAATCGCGGCCTGTCATATAATTTGACAACAAGCAACGCCCGGAATAGGACACACACATGGCGCCATGGACAAAGACTTCCAGCTCCAGTTCCGCTGGCACCTTTTGGCGAATTTCCTGAATCTCCTCCAAAGACAGTTCTCTTGCCAGGACAACACGACTGGCGCCCAGATCATACCAAGCACTGGCCGACTCATAATTTGCAATGCTTACCTGCGTACTCATGTGTCGGTGACAGCCAGGTGCATACTTTTCCGCCATGCGAAACGCTCCCAAATCTGCAAGGATCAGTGCATCGACCCCAATCTCATTCAGGAGCTCCAGATGGGCAGGCAATCGGGAAATCTCCTGATTTCTGGCCATCGTGTTAACTGTCACATGCACTTTTACACCGTGTTCATGGGCATATTTCACCGCTTGTGGCAGTTCCTCAGCTGTAAAATTACCCGCAAAAGAGCGCATACCAAAACTGGTGCCCGCCAGATAGACGGCGTCCGCCCCATAGGCCACCGCCATTTTCAGTCGCTCCATGTCCCCCGCCGGGCTGAGTAATTCCGGTTTATTCCTGTGCATTCTGCAAGTCCTCCAAGAACGTCTGGTGTTCATAGTAGGTGGTGGAGAAATGATGCTTTCCATCTGTATCCAAAGCATAGAAGTAATACGAAGTATCGGAAGGATACAAGGCAGCACGAATACTGTCCAAACCTGGATTGGCAATCGGTCCTGCCGGCAAGCCGGGATTGGTATAAGTGTTATACGGACTACTGATCGCCAAGTCTTCCGCCGACAATTCTTCTTTCCGCTCTTCCAGTACATATTGAATGGTGGCATCAATCTGCAGAAGGGGGTACTGCTTGCTGCAAAGCCGGTTATAAATGACGGACGCAATGTCAGCACTTTCTGAGCTTCCTGCCGTTTCTTTTTCAATTAAAGACGCCACAATGATAATTTTGTGCTCATCCATCATGCTGGCAGCAATTTCTTCTTCTGTAAAACCATTCTCCCGCATTTTTTCAGCCAGAGTTGTGTTTAATGTTTCAATATCCGTGCGCATCTCATCTGTAAATTTATTATTATAATTTCTCAGGAATCGGCGCAAAACGCTTTCCGGATCATCCCCCACATAAAATTCATAGGTGTCCGGGAATAAATACCCTTCCAGCCGATTGCTTTCTCCATATTCCAGATCTTCCAGGAACGGATACTCAAAATCAAAATTGGCAGCGCACTCTTCCAGCTCCTGCTGAGAGCAAACTCCTTCTTTTTCTAACAGTTCGAAAATTTGCCGGCACTCGTAGCCTTCCGGAATGGTAACCGTCTTAGTAGCCCGGGTCTGTGCTGTGGCAATCATGCCATTGACCAGCGCGTGATAGTCATAGACATTATTTAGCTCATAAGTGCCGGGGTCAATTTTATCTTCCGCATGGGAGAACCAACAATAGAAGCGGAAAAGCCACGGGTAATTGATAAGCCCTTTTTCTTTGAGCTGCTCCGTAATAGTTTTTACAGTGTCAGATTCATCTACAGTCACCGTAACCACTCTATCTTCTTTTGTCAAAGCCAACACATCATCCGCGCATACCCAACCGAAAATTCCCAAAACTGCCGAGACAACCAATACGCTGATGACATATAAAAACACACGGGTTCCCGCTGAAAGTCTTTTAGAGGCATGGGGTAACTCCTCGTCTGAAGTCTCTTCCTCCAACGTCAAATCTGCATATTCCACCGGAAGTTTTGGCGTAAATGGCTCCTCATTGGAGGATTTCATACTTTCCGCAATCTGTTCCGATTGTTTTTTCCCATTCAGGATCTCCTCGTTGTGTTCCAACTCTGCCTTTGTGCTCTGAATCAACTCGTCAATATTACGAGCCTCCTGATCATCAAGGAATGGAAAATTGCCGATATCCTCCATGTCGTCTTCCGGTAACTTATGTTCGTCCATGTCTGGCCTCCTTTCAACAATTCTCTTTCAGGGCCCTCTCCTAAAGTTCCTCAATCCGCAAGACAAGATTGCACCAGATGGAAAATTTCATTCTGAATATCTGCAATGGTACGAATTTTTCCCTCTCGTGCACAGGAAATAATTTTCCAGTGAAAATAACTTGCTGCATCTTGCGCCGCTTCGCGGCAAGCGGACAAATAAGCCTCATCACGTTCGTGAATATCTGCTGTTGTTTGTGTATCACACTCTCGCTTACGCATAAGTTGCACACTCAGTTCCAGTGGCATATCCAAATAGATCACCATATCCGGTTTTGGAAGCCCCATTTTTACATATTCCAAATCATAAAGCCATTGGAAAAATTCTTTGCGCGCCTTTCCCTGCAATTTGCTTCCTTGGTGAACCGCATTAGAAGTGGTATAGCGGTCGGTAATAATCAGAACTCCTTGTTCATATTCCGTTTGCCATACCTTACGATAAGAAGCATAACGATCCACCGCATAAAATGTAGAAGCTGCATAGGCATTGACATCTCCTGGTTTCTGCCCAAACTCGCCTCCTAAATACATTTTAATAAGTGCAGAGGACGGCTCATGATATTGTGGAAACGTAACATTTCGAAAAGGGATCTGGTCTTTTTGCAGACGCTGACACAAACTCTGAAACTGCGTACTCTTTCCGGAACCATCTGTACCTTCCAATACAATTAGTTTCCCCATATTTCCTACCCTCTTATCCGTTTACCAATAACCGCCCACAAAAACTTGGGCAAACGCAACATTCTTTTAAATCGTTTCGGCTCCTTAATCAGCCGATAAAGCCACTCCAAATTCATCCGGATAGCCCATTGCGGTGCCCGCTTGACCGTCCCGGCAAAGGCATCCAGACTTCCTCCTAAACCTACTAAGAAGCTGGCACCGATCTGTGCAATATGATTCTGAATAAAATACTCCTGCTTGGGAGAACCCAGACACACGAAAACCACATCTGGCCTTTTTTCCCGGATTTTGGCCACAACTGCCAATTCATCCTGGAAGTAACCATCGGAAATTCCACAAATCTGAAGCTTTGGATGCTTCTTTTTCATTTTTTCTCCAGCCAATTCCGCAACGCCCGGTTTTCCGCCCAGTAAATAAAGAGTCTTTTCCGTCTGTTCTAAAAGTCCCAAGAGATTCTCTGCAAAATCTACTCCAGCTACCTTCTCTTTTAACGGTGTTTTGAGAATTTTGGAAGCCAAAACCACTCCCGCTCCGTCTGGTAATACTAACGAAGCCTGATTCAAAAGTTGGCAAAATTGAGGATTTTGCATTGCCTCATAGACCATTTCCCCATTAGGAGTGACACAATAGTGGGGCTGAGATCCTTCAAACAAGAAAAATCTCGCTTTTTCTATCGCCTCCGACATGGTTACATTGTCAAAATTGACCCCCATTACTTGGATCTTCATGGTTTTTCACCACCGCCAAACTAATAACTTGGTAATTTTACCATATCTTTCTTCTTTTGTCCATGGTCCTGTGTCTCACAAAGTCCCCACTTGCGCATAAACTGTTATGAAAGCATCTTGCTTTAATCCGTTTTAGGAGGTAATTCGATGTCTGAAAAATGCCAGGTTGCATCTACTTGCGATCTGAATGAAATTCGTGAAGCAGTCTGCATCCATACAAACAAGATCTGTGATGCCTGTATTGATAAAGACTGCATTGAGGATCTGCGTGTCTATCTGACCCGTGAATCCCAGTCCATTTTGGACCGTGCCAGCTCTGCCAAGGCCAGAAGCGCAGAACTCCTGCACGTATATCTTGATGTGGAACCTATCGCATACAATTCTGGTCACTACAGCGTGGACATAACTTACTACTATCGTGTAATCGCCGACGCCATGATTGGCGGTGTACGCCCCTCCACCATTTATGGTCTTGCCGTCTTCACCAAACGTGTCATTTTATGCGGTGGAGAAGGTGGCGCCAAAATTTACAGCAGTTGTACCGTCCTGGATGGGCTGGACCCTCAGTCCATGATGAAGAGAAATCTGCCAAAAGCAGTTGTAGAAGTAGTCGATCCCATGATTTTGGCCGGAAAAGTCCTGGACGTATGTGATTGCTGCCGCACTGATTGTGAACTGGTTGATCTCCCGTCCTGTATTTGTGGCTGCTTTGACGATGAGTTGGTTCTCAGCGGAGAAGCAAAGCGTCTATATGTCACCATCGGCCAATTCTCCATCATCCGTCTTGAGAGAGATACACAGCTGCTCATGCCTGCTTTTGACTACTGCATTCCCAGCAAAGAATGCAGCGCTGTCTCCGGGGATACCGACACCTCTCCCTGTGACGTTTTCAGTCAGATTGAATTCCCCATGGATACCTTCTTCCCACCCTGCGGGTGCAACTCCACCAGCAACGGCAATACAAATAACAACTGTGGATGCAACTCTTGTGGGTATCGGACCTGTGGTGGCTAACTCACAAAGCTATTTTCTGAACGATTATTTGGGACCCCCACACTGCCAAGCAGTGTGGGGGTGTTTCTTATTTGCAGCATAGACGCCTTTTCTGCCAACAAATCTTCCCGCTTTATGCCGCCCATATCTTTCCATACCTCTTGGTCACGCAGGCACTTCTGTACGATAGAAACTATTATCTGCTATACAAGTGCTTTTAGGTACTTTCTCTCCTCGCAGATACTTCTATACAACAAGGATACTTCTCTGCCAACTAGATATTCCGCGAAACGCAAACATCTTACTATCTAACCGACACTTTTCCCGTGTTCTCCGCTTTTCTGTACTGCCTATTCTCATTCAAAAAAGATCTTCCCCTGTTGCAGGCAAGCACACATCTGGCTAACCCTGGAATCCCAGGAACTTTTTCTCCCCTCTTCCATTCTAAGCGCTTTTCTTTCCGGTAAATCGTCAGCAAGCGCTTCTGCACATTTGACAACAAAGTCCTCTTCTGTGTATGCAATGGAAATGATTGAAGAAAACTGTAAAATCTGATCCGGCTGTGGCGTCGACACAATAGGCTTTCCAGTTGCCAAATATTCAAAAAATTTCAAAGGACTGACATCTTTACTCAGGTCGTTGGCCACAAACAGGTTCAAACAAACATCAAACTGGGCCATATATGCCGGCAAACTTTCGTTTGCCTTGAGTCCCAAAAAATAGACATTCTTACAGGATTTTAAAGCTGACAAATCAACACCAGGTTTTTCTCCCCCAATAAACACAAAATTCCATTCTGGTTTTGCTTTGGCTGCTTTTTCCACAAATTGATAGGCAATGCAATCTTGTAATGCTCCTACGAAGCCGAAAACAGGGCCGTCCATATTGGGAAAATCAACCGGCTTGTCCTGAGGTTCCGCAGCCTGTGAGAAGCGTTCATAGTTTGCCCCATTGGGAATGAACTGTACCTTAGGATTAAATTGTCGCAAACGCTCACATAATCCCTGTGCTGTAGCAAAAATCTGATCTGCCTTTTGGGCTAAATCCTGTTCCATTTGATCCACAAGCTTCGGATTCATAAGTCCCCCATATGCCGAGTGCCGGTCCACACAATCGTAGACAATTGCCCTGTGGGGAATCTTTGCTAAGCAATCACAACTCGTTGGCGAATAGGTCCACAAAACTGGCTGCTCCATATGCGCTTGTCGCATCTTTTTTCGAACAAAGCGAGCCACTCTAAACTGGTTAATCTTATTAATCCACCGGAAACGATTAAAAAATGGTAGCACCGGCGGCAGCGCATAGACGGTCAAATTGTCTTTGATCTTCTCTCCCGGGTTCCGGTAGGCAAACAGCTTTTTTCTGGCTTCTTTGTCTTTCAATGGCGCAAGTAACGTAACAGGAGGGTCAAAATATAAAATTTCTGCATTTTCCATTCGGCTCATAACCTGTTGTTTCCTTGTGGGAATCGGGTACCAAGGCGACGTAGAAAGACACACAATCTGTCTCATGTTGACTCCTCCAACAAATTCCGTGCAATAATTTCATTTTCATGTGCCAATTGGCGCAAGCTGTCTACCGTATTTTTCTGGGGCTCTTCTTTCATAGCGGCATCCAGCAAAGCTTTTAAAGACTTCTCCGTCATGTCCTGCAAGTCGCAGTAATGCTTTTGCCCCATATAATCTAAAAAGTTTCGCACTTTTGGATCATAGACAATACCAATCAGTCTAGCTGAACTCCCTGCCGCAAAAATCAGTGCATGCAGGCGCATAGAAACTACGACTTGCATTCGCTCCATCAGGCCTGTAATTATGCCGCCCACATTAGGAGCCGTTAAAATGTAACTCTGTAAATCCAGTCTCTTGGCCATTTCCTCTGCCAAGGGCAAATCCCGCTTTGGCTCAAGTGCATAAAATACCGGAAGCAAACCGTACTTCTTATTGGCATAACAAATCATGTTAAGTACTGCGTCCATCTTTTCCTGTACCATGGGCCAGGGTCGCAATACAATTAGCATATAAGCCTGACCAGGCTCTAAACCATTGGTCAGCATAAAACTTTCCACTTGGTCATCTGATGCTGGTGGTAATAGGATGGCCGGATCTGCAGTAACTTTGACAACCGGCTTTTGCACTCCCAGCTGCTGCAATTCCTGAAGGGAATTATCTTCTCTTAGCGTAATTACGTCTACACACTGATCGATTACTTTACCAGCTCGTTTCCGATTGCGCGGCCTGTTGACAGGGCCAATCCCACATCCATACATCAACACTTTGTTACCCATCCAGTGGGCGAGCCGTATATTCCACAGATAATATTGCAGCGATCGGGAACTGGTTACATCCTGAATCAGGCTGCCGCCACCGTTGATATATAGTTTTGTTTTTTTCAACGTCTTTAACCACTTGAGAATATGAAAGGTGTGAATGGCACCGATTCGGTAACGGATCATTGTCTCCTTGGGCGTCCTGGACAAAACAAACAGAGGCATATCCGGATCAATTTCATGCATTTGCTGAATAATTGCCTCTAATATAGCATCGTCTCCGGCATTGCCTTTTCCATAGGCCCCGCAGATGAGCACACCCTTTCGCTTCCCATCTTTTCTCGATTCACGGCACAGAATTATCTGATAAATTGCCTTTTGCCGTTCTACTGTCGCCTCCACGGAAAATTCCCGGGATGCTTTCTGATACAACCCTTCTGCCAACCTTTTCCGCAGGGCCGGATCCTCCGCCATTGCTTTCATACATTTTGCCAATCCCGCATCATCTTGTGCTTCAAACAGGAGCCCCGTAATTCCATGCTCAATCAAAGCTGGGACCCCACCAACACAAGATGCAATGGTCGGCAAATGTTGCCGTGCCCCCTCTGTCAGGGCATAGGGGAAGGTCTCTGACAGAGAAGTTAGCATATTCACATCAATGGCTCCGTAAAAACTAGCCATGTCAGAAACCCAGCCAGCAAACACAACGCTACCTTCTGGACAAGTTTGCTCTGCCAATCTTTTCAATTCTTCTGCTTGTTCTCCGTCACCTGCAATCAGCAACCGAACATCCGGTTTCTCTTTTGCAACTCGGGAAAAAGCCCGTATGGCCGTACCCACATCTTTGACAGCGGAAAGGCGTGCAGCAATTCCAAACACAACTCCGCAGTCCGGCACCTGTAACCCTATCTGGTCACGATACGCTTTTCTATCCTGGATCGGTATCACCGGCGTAAAATCTACTCCGTTATAAATGGAAAACATGGCCTGTGGGTCAAATCCCCGAGAAATTAACAGTTCTACCATGGAGTCGGAAACACCAATGTGATAATCCAGGCAACGTAGGGAAATCTTATTAATTGTGCCATATGTGATTCGAGAGAAGAAGCGTCCCAGATAGTCCAAACGATAATCACTATGCACCGTCGTAACAACTGGAACTGTCAAAGTCTTGTGCAACATTGCGCCAATCATGTTGGCCCTAGAGCCATGGCAATGGATAATTTGAAATTGTTTCTGTCTAATTAACTCCGCTACTTGCCGACACACATAGATTGGGTTTCGGCCTGTAATTACTGTTACGGGGATCCCTAAATCACGGGCTTCCTGCGCAAAAGGCCCTTCCATAAAACAAACCAATTGTACTGTTTCTGTTTGATTGAGTCCGTGCAATAGGGATAACACGTGCGTTTTTGCACCGCCCACATCTCCCCCGGATATTAAATGGATAATTCTCATCATAACTCCTCTGTCGAATGCCATAAAAAGCCATTAATTTTTTGTTTAATATTTACATTATTGCCGTCTTTCGGTATATTATAGTATAGATTGCCACTAGAATCAAACTAAAATCCCAATGGCAATCATCAGGAGGAACAACCATGAAATTTTTAGATGAAAAAGGACGTCTGTTCGGCAAAGTCAATTTGATTGATCTGCTGGTTGTCGTTATGGTGTTGATTATCGTGTTAGCGGTCGCCTGGAAGCTGGGAGGTAACCAAATCAGCCAGGCAATGGAAAGCACCAAAGAACTACCAACCATGGAATATGAAGTCATTTGTTACGGTGTCAATAACGATGTCTGTGAATACGCCGAGACCCGTATCGGAGACCAGCTCATGAGCAACGGAGAAATGTTGGATGGATATATTACCGACGTCAGCGTAGAACCCTACTATATTGTCTGTATTGATTCCGAAGGAAATGCCGTCAACGCACAAGACCCTCAAAACAGTAACATCCGGTTCACCATTCAGACCCAAGTCGAGGAGACAGAAAATCCCTACGCAGTTGGCTCACAGGAAATCCGGGTTGGAAAAAGCCATATCGTCAAAAGCGTAAACATTGAAGTCACAGGATATATTACCCGTATGGAGGAAGTAACTACAAATGAATAGAGCACTGCAAAACAGTTTGCTCTGGCAATTTCTCTTACGATTGATACTCTCTTTTCACAATAGTCAACTTTCTCAACTTGGCCGTCGTTTGAAGATTGCCTTTGCAAATTCTTCTTTAAAAAGGCACGTGCTTCAATTTTTCATCTTTGTCCCATCTGCAGTCTCGGCTTCCAAATTACAGTCACGTTTCATGAAACGGAATGAAATTTGGTGTCAGAAAGGTGAAAAATGGACACGCTCTTTGCAAAGTAGCTTTCTATATCGTTGTTACCGCAGAGTCTTTCTGTGGGGACAATCCAGTATACTTTTAGGCTGGCTTTTCCGGCGTGGCCTAACGGGTATCATTTTATTCATTTTAGGTCTGTATGTTCTGATTGATTATGGCTTGCGAGATGTTTTAACCATTCCCGTTATCTCCTCTGTTTGGGACGAAGCACTTTTACTTTTATGCCTTGTTTGGATTTTGCATAAACATCTGTGTGCCTCACGCGCCTTACAACCTCGCTTAAATCCATTGGATATCTCTATTACCTGGTTTTTAACAGTGGGATTCGCACTTATGATGATCGTAAGCCCCTACTTCTCCATTGCGCTCTCAGGGTATCGGGCGACAGTGCAATATATTCTTTGGTTCTTTGTTGTGACGCGTCTGCTTCGAAATGACAACGATTTCATGAGCTTGTATTTGACATTGGTTGCTGTTGCATTTGTGATTTCACTGCATGGCATTTACCAGTATATTGTTGCGGCCCCAATCCCTGAGCACTGGACCGATCAGGCAGAGGCATCTGTGCGTACCCGTGTGTATTCCATTTTTGGCAGTCCCAATATTATGGCAGACTTTATGGTGATGTTTGCCCCTATGACGGCAGCTCTGGCCTATTACACAAAAAATCGAAAGCTGCAGCTGTTATTCTGGTTTTGTACATGTTGTATGTGCTTAAGCTGCCTGTTCACTATGTCCCGGGCCGGGTGGATGGCCATGGCTGTGGCCATTCTTGTCTTTGCAGTTTTAGTGGACCGCCGACTATTGGGGCTGATGATAATTGCGGGAATTGTTGCAATGTTTTTGCCCTTTGTAGCCAGTAGAATTGGGTATTTATTTACGGAGGATTTTGCTGCTTCAACTTCCAATGGCGGACGTGGAAGCCGTTGGGCTTTGGCACTCTCCTATTTAGCCGAAAACCCATTCTGGGGTGTTGGTTTGGGTATGTTCGGAGGCGCCATTGCCATGCAGCATCAAATTTACCGCTGGGTTTCCTATTTCTATGTAGATAATTACTATTTAAAAGTTTTGGTTGAAATGGGCTATTGCGGCTTTATTGCTTTTATTTTGATGTTGCTCGGGCTTGCAGTCACTGCCAGTATTTCTCTGTACCGTGCCTCAAACGTCAAGAAGGACTCTATGTATCCGCTGTGTGCCGGCATGACCGCCGGATTAAGCGGTGTTTTGGTTCACTGTTATTTTGAAAATATTTTTGAAGAGCCCTATATGATGGCCTATTTCTGGATGATTGCCGCCTTAATCGTTTATGTTGGCTTTTTCCGCAAATCTCCGGGGAGAAAAAAATCGTGATGTTTTTCCTCACAATTAAAACCGGCAGAATCTCAGTAGAGATTCTGCCGGTTTAATTATAAGGGCTCCCTTATTTTTGCATATTTAATTATCTTCCTCATTTTCATCATGCTCATGGTCGCAAAACCGGAACAATTTCTCATCGTAGGAGATTCCATGACGGTCGTAGTAATCCTTAACAGCGGCTTTTACCGCCTCCTCAGCCAGAACTGAGCAATGAATTTTATGGGCAGGAAGTCCTCCCAATGCCTCCACAACAGCCTGATTTGACAAACGAAGCGCCTCTGGAATCGTCTTGCCTTTAATCATTTCTGTTGCGATAGAGGATGTGGCAATTGCACTACCACATCCAAAAGTGTTGAACTTTACATCCGAAATCTTTCCGTCTTCCACTTTGATGTACATCTTCATAATATCGCCGCACTTGGCATTTCCTACTTCGCCAATACCGTCGGCATCTTCCATTTTGCCTACATTCCGCGGATTCTGAAAATGATCCATCACCAATTGACTATATAACATGTTTTCTTTCCCCCTTTTCTAATTCTTCCCAAACAGGAGATATGCTTCGCAAATATGCAACGACTTCCGGCAATACTTCGCAAATGTACGTAACTTCTTCTTGCGTGTTAGCGGCATCCAGTGACAGTCTGAGGGAACCGTGCGCCACTTCATGGGGTAGGCCCAGTGCCAACAAAACATGGCTTGGGTCCAGAGAACCTGATGTACACGCACTTCCAGAGGACGCTGCAATCCCTTTGGCATCCAGTAATAACAGCATGCTCTCCCCTTCGATGCCTTCAAAGCACATGTTGACGGTACCTGGTAAATGGTATTGTAAATCTCCATTCACTTTGCTGTGGGGAATCTCCCTTAATTTTTCAATCAGTCGATCCCGCATGGAAAGAATGTGGTTCTGCGATTCTGACAGGTTCTCTATAGACTCCTGTAGCGCTTCAGCCATAGCTACAATGCCGGGAATATTTTCCGTCCCTGCGCGCTTTCCCCGTTCTTGTGCACCACCTGTTATAAACTTTTGCAATGGTACGGATTTCCGTACATACAAGGCACCCACACCTTTGGGGCCGTGGAATTTATGCCCAGAGAGTGACAACAGATCTACTTTCAGTTTTTTGACATCAACCGGTATATGGCCTACAGCCTGTACCGCATCGGTATGAAATAAGATCCCCCGTTCTCTGCATAATGCTCCAATTTCCCGAATTGGTTGAATGGTACCGATTTCATTATTAGCCATCATAATTGTGACAAAACCGGTATCTTCCCGAATTGCCTGCTTTACATCTTCCAAGCGAACCAATCCGTTTTCATATACTTCTAATAAGGTGACAGTAAAACCCTGCTTTTCCAGCTGTTTTAAAGTATTCAACACTGCATGGTGTTCAAATTTTGAGGAAATTATATGTTTCTTCCCCTTGCGTTCTCCCAAAATAGCCCCTGTGAGAATTGCTTGATTATCGGCTTCTGTTCCTCCTGACGTAAAATAAATTTCATTTGCCTCAGCACCAATCGCCTTGGCTACAGCCTCCCTTGCGTTTTCTAAAGCCTCTGCAGCTTCTTGTCCATAGGTGTGTAGGCTGGATGGATTGCCGTATACACCGTCTAGATACGGCATCATCGCTTGAATTGCTCTCTGGCTCATTTTTGTTGTAGCTGCATTATCAACATAAATTTTCATAGGCACCTTCCTATCCCGCTCAACCAGGCAAATCCCAAATTACAATCATCGCGAACTCAGCTCCCAGTTTCTTGCGTTTCTCTTATACGTTTCTCTTATACGTTTCTCTTATACGGTTTCTCTTATACGGTTTCTTATGCTGTACTTTTTCTGTTCTTTGATTCTATTTCCTACTGTTTTACTAGGAATATAATACAACATAATTCCTACTTTGTCAATAGGAATTAGAGTTAAAAAAGAGAACCTGCTATAGCAAGTCCTCCTAAAAACTGTCTTTTCCCATAGCCAATCCTGCTTTTTCAAAGATCGCTCACTATGATCCCACTTGCTTACAAGCGGCTCGTCTCTTGTATACAAGTTTCAAAATAAAAACAAATCATAGAGTACACATCTTGTACCACTTGCTGACCTTGTTTGCCCAAAAGGCTTCCAAGACTGGCAATATTGTTTAGACCTCTACAAAACCGCGGCCACACTTTCCCTCTGACACTCATAAAAGGGGGAACACTCCCACGACTGAATCGCCCAAAAGGCCGTACTTTCTTTCAGAACTACAGAACTCACAGAACCACAAACACATGCATGCAGTGATGATTCGGCTAGTTCCCCAATCAAAGCACGCAGACAGATTGTCTCAGTAACGCCTGTAATCACGCAAAATAACCTCTACTGGTATTTCCATATACCGCCTGCTTTACAAATGGCCCAACTTTGCGTATAACATTTTTCGTATCTTATCTAGCCACTATGGGCAAACAAATGCAGTTGGCAATCTTCCGGTTCTTTTCCCCATTCATACTAAACAAGATTTCCGTCTAGTAAGTCCTGAATGGTAATACCGTTTAGGTATTGGTCAATCATAGTATCCAACCTCTGCCACATGGGTAAGGTCAGACACTCTTTTGCTCGCACACACACATTTTCTTCTCCCTCCAGACACGCTACCGGCGCCAGAGATCCCTCCATAACCTTGATCACTTCTCCCACAGTAAGGCAATTGGGTGCTTTCTGCAGCCGATATCCGCCTTCCTTTCCCCGTTGACTGACAACAATTTCTGCTTTTTGTAAGATTGCTACAATCATTTCCAAATATTTTTGAGAGATTCCCTGACGTTGCGCAATTCCCTTTAAAGACAGGAATCCATCATCTTCTTGCTGCGCCAGATCTAAAATCACGCGAAGTGCATATCTACCTTTTGTGGAAATCATCATTTTCCATTCACCCCTTGATTCTACTATATCATATACTGCCCCTCATTTTTTCGCAAGGACTCCCTAACACCAAAGTTCCATTTAAAAACAGACACGCAATTTGTGAGCGTGTCTGTTTCTATCGTCTATGTTAACGGGCGATTCGCAATAACTCTACCAATTACCATAAAAACTACAAATACAATGAGGAAGTACAAATTGGCTATACCATGGCCTACAATACAGGCACAGACCATAAAAGCTGAACCAATAATAGCGAGGGCCGGCACAATAAACCGCTTCACAATTCCTACATCCTTTGACTTTTTCATCCACATAAGGAAAATCGGGATGTAGAGCAAGTAGGTTGTCACAATCGGAATTTCCGAGCTGTCAAATACGAAAGGACCAAGCCAACTAGAGGGGCTAGCAGATAACTGGGATAAGAAAAAATAAAGTCCCC
Source organism: uncultured Oscillospiraceae bacterium (assembly GCA_944386835.1). Lineage (GTDB taxonomy): Bacteria > Bacillota > Clostridia > Oscillospirales > Oscillospiraceae > CALXCQ01. Next base: position 28,905 of record CALXCQ010000089.1, read on the forward strand.
AAAATGCGCAAAAGAATAATCCTACAACAGACGCGTTATTGGGCATGTTGGTAGCACTGTCAATCTGACGAAATACGTTAGGTTTTGGACCTTGATTTCGTGCTGCCAAAGAATACATACCTCTACAGCACCCCAACATCAAGCCATTCATTGTACCAATACACGAAACGACCACAAACAGGTTTAGAACATTGCCCAGCACATTTCCAAAAATGTTAGTAAAAGCGATCGTTGCGCCATAATCAATGAGTTCCTGGTTGGTTGCTCCTCCTGCAACACCAATGTAATATGCAATATAGGTAATGACAACAACCAGTCCTCCCAACACCAGAGCTTTCGGGAGATTCCGCTTAGCATCTTTGAGCTCAGCATTGATCGCAGTTGCAATAATCCATCCCTCATAAGCGAACGCTGTTGCACACACGGCCGTAAAAAGAGGTTGAGAGGAAACTGCATCGGGAGATACTGTTGCCATGTTGGTAAAATTCTGCCCGGTCATTCCAAAGATTAACCCGTAAATTGTCCCCACCACAGCCATAAGGCAAAGCGGAATAAATTTAATTACCGTTGTAGTCGTTTGCAATTTTCCGGCCAGTTTGGGAGAAAGGGCATTGATCGTATACGATGCACACATATAAAACAGCATAAGTGCCAAACATTCAGGGCTGAAAAGGCACCCACCCTCTGTGGCCGGGATGCTCAAAGGAAAATCCGGATTAACCGAAACCAGAAATGTCAAAGTATACCGTGCACACAGCCAAGCTAAAACGGAAGTCATAGTAGGATAATAAATCGTGGTCATAAACCAGCCAATATAATACGCATATTTGCTCCCTACGGTAGCCTCTGCATAATCTACAATACCGTTTACTTTTTCATACTTAGTAGCCATGTTGGCGAAGGCAAAAATACATACCATCATAATGGCTCCGCCGATTCCCCAGGCTAAAATGCCCAAAGGCATATTCCCATTGGTTTTCTCTAAAATTGTCTGAGCCTTGAAAAAGACGCCGGAACCAATGACAATGCCCACTACCATACAGATTGCAGTAAACAGGCCATACTTCCGCTCTAACTTATGTTCCATTGTATTCTACTCACTTTCTCTCTTTCCAGAGAGGCTCCCTGCCCTTTTCTCAGTGCAGGACCTATTAAAAAATATAATTACCATTGAGCGTACACACGCTACACTACTTTGTCAAGGGGTATACAACTGACTTTCCTCTCTTGGTTTTAAGATTTCCCGTTTTGGGAAACTCATTCTTTCATTAATTTTTTGCGAGCCAAATTGATCGTTCCTTCCTGCATTTGATTAATCCATCGCAGGCTTTTTCCGCAACCATAAGCCACGCAGGATTCCGCATCATCGGCAATCATGCTGCGAATATCCGTCCTGTCCTGAAGCAACTGCGCAAAGCCATAGATTTGGCTTCCTCCGCCAGTCAAAACAATACCATTTTGTGAAATATCGGAGACCAGTTCGGGAGGTGTCTGCTCTAAAACAGATAGGATTTCATCTACAATTTGGCGCGCGGGACGGCGTAAGGCTTCAAACGTTTCACTGGAAGAAAGTAAAACATCTTTTGGCAGCCCAGTTTTCAAGTCTCTCCCCTTTACCGTCATGGTTACCTCTTCTGGCCGTGGATATACACACCCAATTGTCATTTTTATTTCTTCTGCCGCGTTGGTCCCAATTACAACCCCATAGCGCCGACGGACAAATTTAATAATCATCTCATCAAATGTATCCCCCGCCACTTTGATGGAAGTGGAAATCACAATCCCATTGAGGCTTAAAACCGCTACATCTGTAGTACCTCCTCCAATGTCCACTACCATTCTGCCGTTGGGTCCGGTAATATCCAAATTTGCACCCAATCCTGCAGCAAATGGTTCTTCAATCAGATATACGCGACGAGCCCCAGCTTCCAGGGTAGCCTGGATGACTGCTCTTTCTTCTACCTCAGTAATACCACTTGGCACACTGATAATCACCCTTGGCTTTACGAATGCATATTTAATAATCTTTTTCATAAATGCGGCCAACATTTTTTCCGTCATTTCATAGTCGGAAATCACGCCATCCCGTAAAGGCCTGAGCGCAATCACATTTCCTGGCGTTCTTCCCAGCATATTCCGGGCATCCGCACCTACACGCAAAACTTTCCCTGTATTTTTATCAATGGCAACCACGCTGGGCTCCCGCAAAACGATACCTTTTCCCTCTTGATAAACCAGCACATTGGCCGTACCCAAATCGATTCCCAAGTCTTTAGATAATTGAAACATTCCTGCTTTTACCTCATCATTCTGTATTTCTAGTTGCCGCCAATGTCAGGCAATAAACCCCCGCAGCTCCAGCCGTCAGCAATACTCTACAACACTCCGCAAGCGTAGAGCCAGTAGTCACTACATCATCCACCAATAAAAGCTGCTTCCCTACCCATTGCTGTGGATCCACCGGTAGATAGACTCCACGAACATTGGCCCGCCTTTGCGCCGCGCTTTGCATCTGAGATTGCGCTGGATTATTTTCCGTCTTTTTCAATGTCTTAATCAGCGGTAAGTTTCTACTGTTTCCAACTTCCTCTGCCAAACGTTGTGCCTGATTAAACCCACGCTCCCGCATCCTTTCTTTGCTTATGGGAACCCAAGTAATTGCATCAATCGTTTGGGGACACTTGGCAGAATATGCTGCTGCCATCAGCTTTCCAAAATATTGGGCATAAATCTCTTTTCGGCCAAACTTATAACGTAAAATAGCTTCTCTTACGTTCTTTTCGTAGAAAAAGACCGATATACAGGCTTCCGCTCCAGTAACCGACTTCGGGGTAACGTCATAAATTGGCAACTCCATCTGGCACTCTGCGCAAACATCGCTTTCTTCTAATTCTAAAATACGTTGACAAAAAATACATTTCCTGGGAAAGAATAGATCCAATACCCAAAGCCACAGCTTTTTCAGCACCTGTCTGCATCCCCTTGTTCTGGTTTGAACTTCTAATCCCAAGGCTGCGCTCCTTGTCATGGTCGCAGCTCCTTATCCCGGGCATACACGCTCTGCCTGGCCACAGTGTCTGTGTCGCAACCCGCACATCTTCGTTCTAGCCGTAGTTTTTACATTCCTAACTGCAAGCCATCATTTCCGCCAAAGCTTCTCTATTCCCTTTCTGAACAACCTAACTTTGGCTTTCACGCTCATCCCTCGTCTGTAATTTTTTGTCCCAGCCGCAGTTTTAGACCACTATAACGTTTTTGCTGACGGTTATTAGCTATCATTGCTGCAATAATTTCTTCTTTCCCAACCAGTATAAAAAGCTCTTTGGCCCTGGTAATTGCTGTGTACAGCACATTGCGGGTCAATAATCTTTCAGATCCCTGGTAAGCAGCCATGACTACTGCGCGGTACTCACTTCCTTGGCTTTTATGCACCGTCATAGCATAAGCCAATTCCAGTTCAGAAAGCATTGCAAAATCATAGGCAGCTTCCCGATCATCGAACACAATTCGAATTTGTTCTTTTCCAAAATCAATCTGTTCGATTTTTCCGATGTCGCCATTAAAAATTCCGGCACCACTACTGGTTCCATCGACTTTTTTCCATAGTATATCATAATTATTGCGAGTTTGCATCACCCGATCCCCTTCCCGGAAAACAAAATCGCCAAATTGTTTTTCCCGTTTTCCGGAAATCGGTGGATTTAACACCGCCTGGAGCGCAAGGTTCAAAGCATAAGTTCCCGTCTCGAACTTTCGACTGGGTGATAAAACCTGAATATCCCAAGACTCAATTCCCATATGTTGCGGGAGACGAGCTTGGCAAAGTTCTTGAATTGTTTTTACCACTGCTTGACCCTGATTTCGCCTTAAAAAGAAGAAATCTTTATCCACCACATTGAGCTGCGGCATAACTCCACCATTGACTGCATGAGCATTCATAACAATCAAACTTTGACGGGCTTGCCGAAAGATTTCACAAAGGCGAACTGCTGGAGCAATTTCACTCCGAAGCAAATCGGAAAAAAAGTTGCCAGCACCTACAGAAGGCAGCTGATCTGGATCTCCCACCAAAATTAATTTGCTTTTCTCTGGCAATGCTCTCAAAATTGCCTGCATTAACAAAAGATCCACCATAGAGGTCTCGTCTATCACCAACACATCCAGCTTAAGAGGCGTATCTTCGTTGCGGAAAAACTCCATTTTCCCCGTTTCTTGACTGTATTGTGCCTCCAGAAGACGATGAATCGTCGAGGCTTCCTTTCCTGTTAATTCCGTCAGGCGCTTTGCCGCTCGTCCAGTAGGTGCAGCCAAAAGTGTCTTCCAGCCGCGCCTGTCAAAAAGCCGGAGAATTCCCCCCAACGTCGTAGTCTTTCCGGTGCCTGGCCCTCCAGTAATCAGTACAATGTTATTCTCCACTGCCGCTGCCATAGCCTCGCGTTGCTGCGGTGCATAATGCAGTCCTTTTTCCTTTTCAATCGCATCTATTTCCCTCGCTAATTGCGGAGCAGTTTGTGAGGGAACCTTGGTCATCTTTTGTATTCGGCTGGCAACATATGTTTCAGCTTCATAATAAAGCGGCAAATAAAGAATTGCCCTATTCTGAAGCGTGTCGGCAATCACCCGTCCTTGCTCCCGTAACTTCTTAAGTCCATCCGCTACTGTCTCTTCTGGCAAGTCCAGAAGTATTTTTGTTGCTGGAATCAACTTATCCTCTGGCAAAAAAGTATGACCATTTCCCAGATTGTGCTCCAATTCAAACAGAATTCCTGCTTTTACCCTGCGAGGATCATCCGCCAGGAATCCTAACTCTATGGCAAATCTATCCACTTGAGAAAAGCTGGCTCCAAATTCTTCTTCAGTCAATAAGTACGGATTCTCTAAAACCGCTTCCATGGCCTGCTCTCCAAAAATGCGATACAGCGGCAAGGCAATTTCAATAGCAAGCCCGTGTTCTGCTAAAAACTCCATCAATCGCCGTATGCCAATTTGCCTTTGGAAGCTCCTGGAGAGTTCCTGGGCTTTCTTTTGGGAAATGCCCGGAAGCTCCGTTAATCGTTCCGGGCTATTCTCAAGAACATCAAATGTCTCTGAGCCGAAAGCTTGTACCATGCGCTGAGCCGTTTTGCCACCTACACCTTTTAAAATACCGGAAGCCAGATAAGCCGTCATCTCTTCCCCAGTTACTGGCAGCAGGCGTTCGAGGACCTCAGCTTCAAACTGCCGACCATAAGCACTGTGAGTCGTCCATTTCCCTGTAAGTGTCAGTCTCTCCCCGAGACTCACCAATGGAATGACTCCCACTACAGTGACTACTTCTCCGTCCTCCATCGCAAACCGAATCACCGCGTACCCATTCTCCTGATTTTGAAAGACCACGGCAGCCACGCTGCCGTGGAGTATCTCCCGGTATTCCATTGCTTTCCCCCATTACTCTCTGGTAAACATCTCTGCGTCTTGACAAAACTCCAATACGCGGCAATCATGGGCAGCTAAATACTGTGCACGCTTTTGTGCCTCTTTTGACAAACCACAGTCTACCAAAATAATTTTAGCATGCAAAAGACCTGTCTGACACAGCCACCCAATCCAATGCAAATAACTTTCTAAGTATGGGGCCTCTCCGGAAATACAATAGACCAATATGGCCTCCTGTCCCCGCGGATAGACCAAAAAGCCAATCAAGCCCCATAGAAACAGCAAGATTCCACCTGTTGCCAGGGCACACACCAGAATTTCCAGAACCATCTTCTCGCCTCCTTAGACCATCCTATGCAATAAGGAGGAAAAGTGTCAGCCTGCCAACATGTTTATCTTACACGATTCTCATGGGTTTGTGAACAAAAAAAGACAGGAACGAAAAATCGTTCCTGTCTTTTCATAAAGCTTAGTTCTCAGAGATGCCGATAACAACGCCGGAACCTACGGTACGACCACCTTCGCGGATAGCGAAACGCAGGCCGTTTTCAATAGCGATAGGAGTAATCAACTCAACATCCATATCGATGTTATCACCAGGCATGCACATCTCTACACCTTCAGGCAGAGTGATGATGCCGGTAACATCGGTAGTCCGGAAGTAGAACTGGGGTCTGTAGTTGTTGAAGAAAGGAGTATGACGGCCGCCTTCTTCCTTGGACAGAACGTAAACCTGGCCCTTAAACTTGGTGTGGGGATGAATGGAGCCGGGTTTTGCCAGAACTTGGCCTCTTTCGATGGACTTCTTGTCGATACCACGGAGCAGAGCACCGATGTTGTCGCCAGCTTCTGCGTAATCCAGCAGCTTGTGGAACATTTCAATATCGGTAACTACAGTCTGCTTCTTCTCTTCAGACAGGCCAACGATTTCAACAGGCTCGTTCTTCTTAATCTGGCCACGCTCAACTCTACCAGTTGCAACCGTACCACGGCCGGAGATGGTAAATACGTCTTCTACAGGCATCAGGAAAGGCATGTCAGCCTTACGGTCAGGAGTAGGAATATAGTTGTCAACAGCGTCCATCAGTTCCTTGATGCAAGCATACTCAGGAGCATTGGGATCCTTGGACTCGGAAGCCAGAGCATTCAGAGCAGAACCCTTGATGATGGGGATTTCGTCGCCGGGGAATTCGTAGTAAGACAGAGTCTCACGAACTTCCATTTCAACCAGTTCCAACAGCTCTTCATCGTCAACATGATCGCACTTGTTCAGGAAAACAACAATTGCAGGAACACCGACTTGACGGGCCAGCAGCAGGTGCTCTTTCGTCTGAGCCATAGGACCATCAGAAGCAGCGATTACCAGGATAGCGCCGTCCATCTGAGCAGCACCGGTGATCATGTTCTTAATATAGTCAGCATGGCCCGGGCAGTCAACGTGGGCATAGTGACGAGCATCGGTCTCGTATTCTACGTGAGCAGTATTGATAGTAATACCACGCTCTCTTTCTTCCGGAGCTTTATCAATGGAAGAATAGTCAGTGTAGTCAGCCTTGCCCTGTAAGGACAGATACTTAGTGATTGCGGCGGTCAGTGTGGTCTTACCATGGTCAACGTGACCGATGGTGCCAATGTTCACGTGGGGCTTAGTTCTTTCAAATTTCTGCTTAGCCATTGAGAATATCCTCCTTGTAGTTCAGTTTTTCAAATTTTCCGTTTACATGATTTGCCTCTTGGCAATTAACCTTTACTTCTCTTTGCGATGATGTCATCCTGCAAGCTCTTTGGCAGTTCGATATAGTGGCTTGGCTCCATAGAATACTGTCCACGTCCTTGTGTGCGGCTACGTAAATCCGTCGCATACCCAAACATGGAAGACAGGGGCACATTTGCATCAATCTGCTGTGAGCCGTTGCGCGCCGTCATACCGAGAATATTACCGCGGCGGGCACTGATATCGCCAATTACATCGCCCATATATTCTTCCGGTACAATTACCGAAACCTTCATAATCGGCTCCAGAATCACCGGCTGCGCCTTTTGGCAAGCCTCTTTAAACGCCATAGAACCTGCAATCTTAAAGGCCATTTCTGAAGAGTCTACTTCATGATAAGAGCCGTCGTATAGGGTTACCTTAACATCTACAACAGGGAATCCTGCCAGTACACCAGCCTGCATGGCACCCTGAATACCGGCATCTACTGCGGGAATGTATTCCTTGGGAACCGCTCCGCCTACTACCTTGTTGATAAACTCATACCCCTTGCCCGATTCATTAGGCTCCAGGATAATTTTAACGTGGCCATACTGACCTTTACCGCCAGATTGACGCGCGTACTTGCAATCAACATCCGCAGACTTTTTGACAGTCTCTTTGTAAGCAACCTGCGGTGCACCTACATTGGCCTCCACTTTAAACTCTCGCAACAGTCTGTCTACGATGATCTCCAGATGCAACTCGCCCATACCTGCAATAATGGTCTGGCCGGTTTCTTCATCTGTGTACGTTTTAAAGGTGGGGTCTTCTTCTGCCAGCTTCATCAGTGCGATGCCCATCTTTTCCTGGCCAGCTTTTGTCTTGGGCTCAATGGCAACCCGAATAACCGGATCCGGGAATTCCATAGATTCCAGAATAATGGGATGTTTTTCATCACACAGGGTGTCGCCTGTAGTGGTATTTTTAAGGCCCACCGCTGCAGCAATATCGCCGGAATACACGGTATCAATGTCTTCCCGGTGATTGGCATGCATCTGCAAAATACGACCCAAACGTTCACGACTATGCTTGGTTGTATTCATGACTGTCTTTCCCGCTTCAATAGTACCGGAGTATACACGGAAGAAACAGAGTTTACCAACATAGGGGTCCGTTGCAATCTTAAACGCCAGCGCCGAGAACGGAGCGCTATCGTCTGCCGCACGGCTGTCCTCTTCATCGGTTTCCGGATTCACGCCTGTGATGGCCTTCTTGTCAAGAGGAGAGGGCATGTAATCCACAATCGCATCCAAAAGCTCTTGTACACCCTTATTCTTATAAGAAGTACCGCACGTCACAGGGATCATCTTAACAGAAATGGTAGCCTTCCGAATGGCGTCCTTGATCATCTGTTGGGGAATCTCTTCTCCCTCCAGGAACAGTTCCATAATCTGCTCATCTTCGTCAGAGACAGCCTCCAGGAGTTTTTCATGGTACTCATTTGCCAAATCCACCAGATCTGCCGGGATTTCCTCTTCCCGCATGTCTTTTCCCAATTCATCGTAAAAGACATAGGCCTTCATCTTGATCAGGTCAATAACGCCTTTAAAATCAGCTTCGGCACCAATGGGTAATTGAATCGGAACAGCATTGCACTTGAGTCTGTCGTGCATCATGCTCAAAACATTGAAAAAGTTTGCACCCATAATGTCCATCTTGTTGATATAGACCATACGGGGAACATGATACTTATCGGCCTGTCTCCAAACTGTCTCTGTCTGCGGCTCAACACCACCTTTGGCACACAGGACTGTAACCGATCCATCCAATACGCGCAGGCTTCTCTCAACTTCTACTGTGAAGTCAACATGACCCGGAGTATCAATAATGTTGATACGGCAACCTTTCCAGAAACAGGTGGTTGCAGCCGACGTAATGGTGATACCTCTTTCTTGCTCCTGTTCCATCCAGTCCATTGTTGCGCTACCTTCGTGAGTTTCGCCAATCTTATAGGTACGGCCTGTGTAGAACAAGATCCGTTCTGTGGTGGTAGTTTTACCGGCGTCAATATGGGCCATGATGCCAATATTTCTTGTATTCTCAAGTGAGTATTGTCTGGGCATTTGATAGCTCCTTTTTTAGAATTACCAGCGGAAATGAGCAAATGCCTTATTAGCTTCTGCCATCTTGTGCGTATCTTCACGTTTCTTCACAGACGCGCCGGTATTATTGCAAGCGTCCATAATTTCTGCCGCAAGACGCTCTTTCATTGTATTTTCATTACGGCTACGGCTATAATTCGTAAGCCAACGCAGTCCCAAAGTCTGCCGTCTTTCAGGACGAACTTCAATAGGAACCTGATAGTTAGCACCGCCAACACGGCGGGTTTTTACTTCCAAGGAAGGCATAATATTTTCCATAGCTTCCTGGAATGCTTCCAGTCCGTTTTTACCGGTCTTGGCTTCGATGATTTCAAAAGCACCATAGACAACTTTCTGTGCTACGCCTTTTTTACCATCCAGCATAATGCTATTGACCAGCTTAGTTACCAAAACCGAGTTATAAATAGGATCCGGAAGGACTTCTCTCTTGGGAACATTACCTCTTCTGGGCACTTCGCTTCCCTCCTTCATAAAATGATTTCATAGGTACTTCGAAAGTGCAAAACTTTCGTAGGGTGCCTGCCTCAGAGGTTTCCACATAGAGAACTCTATATAAAAACGTCTAGGCAAGGCTTTGCCTTGCAATAAGGCGTGAAACAAACCAATTAAATCAAAAACTTATTTTTTCTTTCCGGCCTTAGGTCTCTTTGCACCGTACTTAGAACGGGCCTGCATACGTCCCTGAACACCTTGGGTATCCAGTGTACCGCGAATGATATGATAACGAACACCAGGCAAGTCCTTGACACGGCCACCGCGGATCAGCACTACAGAGTGCTCCTGCAGATTATGACCAACGCCAGGAATATAAGCTGATACTTCGTATCCATTGGTAAGACGGACACGGGCGATCTTTCTCAGTGCAGAGTTAGGCTTCTTAGGAGTCGTGGTTCTAACTGCAGTGCAAACGCCTCTCTTCTGGGGAGAAGACAAATCGGTGGAACGATTCTTTAAGGTATTTAACCCTATTTGCAGTGCAGGAGCTGTGGACTTGTAAGAAACTTGCTCTCTACCCTTTCTGACCAACTGATTAAAAGTAGGCATGTTTTTCCTCCTTTCTCAAATAGTCGCTGGATTCCAGCATTTATTGTATCCCGAAATAGTAAAACTATTCCGTTGGGACCAAAACATACCAGCAATCACACAATAATTGCTGCTGCAGCCGCTCCTACGTCGATTCCGCAGGCCTTTCCAAGCTCTTCCTTGGTAGGCACCATAACCAGTTCAATTTGTAAATCCTGGCACTTTTGGATAATAGGGTCGGTCAAACGAGGATCGGCATCTTTTGCTAGAAAGACAGCCTGTACCATATCTTCTTTTAAGGCCTTCTTAAGCTGCTTGACACCGACAACTTTTTTTGCCGTTTTGAGCCGATTCCACACAGCAAATGCCTCCCAAAATTAGAAGATATTACACAGACTCACGCAGTTTTAGATTATAGCAGAATTCACGAAAATAGTCAATCAATTTCTACATTTTAGCAAATAACTTTTTTCTTTTTTCCAACTTTCTATCTGCCAAACAGAACTTAAAAAACGGGCTGGTTATCCAGCCCATTTTTTTAAAGTGTCTCATTGTCAATCATTTCTTCTGTCACAGGAGATTCCGGACTTACTCCATGCTCAAAGTCGCGGTATGCACTTAACCCTGAGCCGGCCGGAATCAGCTTGCCGATAATGACATTTTCCTTCAGGCCAATCAAATGGTCAACCTTGCCCTTGATTGCTGCTTCCGTCAGCACTTTTGTGGTCTCCTGGAAGGAGGCTGCAGAAAGGAACGACTCCGTAGCCAGAGAAGCCTTGGTAATGCCCATCAGGATGAGAGAGTTGGTCGCCAACCGGAGTTCGGTTTCACCAGCATCAATCCGTGCCTGAATTTTCGCATTGGCATCCTCAAATTCAAAGATGTCAATTACGGTGCCAGTCAGCAAATCCGTATCACCCGGGTCTTCTACTTTGACCTTCCGCATCATCTGGCGAATAATCACTTCAATGTGCTTGTCATTGATGTCAACACCCTGTTGCCGGTAGACGGCCTGTACTTCCTGGATCAGGTAATCCTGTACTGCCTCAACACCAGAAATTCGCAGAACATCATGGGGACTTAAGGCACCATCCGTAATCCGATCGCCCTTTTCCACATGCTGGCCATTTTCAACCCGCAGCCCTACGGAATAAGGGACCTGGTACTGCTTCGTCTCCCCGGTTTCTTCATTGATAACCGCAATATTCCGCAGTGCCGTACGGTGCGTCTCGTCAATTTCCACCCGTCCGGAAATTTCCGAAATGGTAGCCATCTTCTTCGGCTTCCGTGCCTCAAACAACTCTTCAACACGGGGCAGACCTTGGGTAATGTCGTCTCCTGCAACGCCGCCGGTGTGGAACGTCCGCATGGTCAACTGGGTACCTGGCTCGCCAATGGACTGGGCAGCAATAATACCAACCGCTTCACCCATGTTCACTTCTTCACTGGTAGCCAGGTTCATGCCGTAGCAAGTCGCGCATACGCCGCTGCGGGCCTTACATCCCAAAACCGTACGAATGTGGACTTTTTTAATGCCGTGAGCCTCAAACTTTTCTGCGTCTTCCGGCTGCAAAAGCTTTGTTTTCGGATGCAACAATTCTCCAGTTACCGGATCCACAATATCTTCTACCGGATACCGGCCACGAATTCGATTTCCAAAGGTGTCAATTACCTGTCCTTTTTCCACCACTTCGCCGACCCAAATGCCTTGCGTCGTATGGCAATCCTTCTGGCGAATGATCACATCCTGGGACACATCCACCAGACGCCGGGTCAGATAACCGGAGTCAGCGGTCCGTAATGCGGTATCTGTCAAGCCCTTACGTGCGCCTCTGGAAGAAATAAAGTATTCCAAAACAGACAGGCCTTCACGGAAGTTTGCTTTAATGGGAATTTCGATAGTCCGGCCGTTGGTGTCGGCCATCAAACCACGCATACCTGCCAGCTGCCGGATCTGGTTCATGCTACCACGAGCGCCAGAGTCAGCCATCATGAAAATAGGATTGAACCGGTCCAAATTCGACTGCAGCGCATCTGTAACATCCTTGATCGTCTTTTCCCATTCCGAAACTACCAAACGGTACCGTTCATCATTGGTTATAAAGCCGCGCTTGTACTGCCGATCAATCCGGATGGTTTCGTCTTCCGCATTATGAATTAGCTCATATTTCTGTTCCGGAATGGACATATCCGCAATGGAAACCGTAATGGCACCCTTGGTGGAATATTTGTATCCCAATGCCTTTACGTTATCCAGCATTTCCGTAGAAATGGTAAAGCCGTGAACACGGATACATCTGTCAATAATCTGTCCTAGAAGTTTCTTTCCTACCAGGAATCCGATTTCCAGATCAAATACTTTCTCCGGATCGTTACGGTCTACAAAGCCCAGGTCCTGAGGAATTGGCTCGTTAAAAATCAGGCGGCCAACGGTTGCATCAATAATTTTGTGCTCCATTTTTCCGTTGATCTCTTTTTCCATCCGAACTTTAATGGGCGCATGCATACCAATGATCTTTTCATTGTAAGCCAGCATCGCCTCATCTACAGAAGAGAATACTTTTCCCGCACCCGGCTCGTCTTCCCGCACATAAGTCAGATAATATGTTCCCAAAATCATATCCTGAGTGGGAACTGTAACCGGCTTACCGTCCTGAGGCCGCAATAAGTTGTTGGCCGAAAGCATGAGCATACGGGCTTCCGCCTGTGCTTCCGCGGACAGAGGAACGTGAACTGCCATCTGATCCCCGTCAAAGTCGGCATTAAATGCCGTACAGCACAAGGGATGCAGCTTAATTGCTCTGCCTTCCACCAGCACAGGTTCAAATGCCTGAATACCCAACCGGTGAAGAGTCGGCGCCCGGTTCAGCATGACAGGACGATCTTTAATAATCTCCTCCAATGCGTCCCAGACTTCCGTCTTGCCCTTGTCTATCATCTTCTTGGCAGATTTGATATTGTTGGCAAGCCCATCTTCCACCAGTTTTTTCATGACAAATGGACGGAAAAGTTCAATGGCCATTTCTTTGGGAAGACCACACTGATAGAGTTTCAGTTCTGGTCCTACTACAATTACGGAACGTCCTGAGTAGTCAACACGTTTACCGAGCAAATTCTGACGGAACCGTCCTTGCTTACCTTTGAGCATATCCGACAAAGATTTCAGTGCGCGGTTGTTTGCACCGGTAACCGCACGTCCACGGCGGCCATTGTCAATCAGGGCATCCACCGCTTCCTGAAGCATCCGCTTTTCGTTCCGGATAATAATATCCGGTGCATTTAGCTGGATCAAACGTTTCAGACGGTTATTCCGGTTGATAACCCGGCGGTAGAGGTCATTGAGATCCGAGGTTGCAAACCGGCCACCGTCCAACTGTACCATAGGCCGCAGTTCCGGCGGAATTACCGGCAATACATCCATAATCATCCATGTAGGATTGTTCCCGGACTGCCGGAAAGCCTCTACCACTTCCAGCCTTTTAATGACCCGTAATTTCTTTTGACCGGAGGCATCTTTCAGTTCGCTACGTAGCTGCGCCGAGAGCTCTTCCAGATCGATGTCAGCCAACAGCTCTTTAATTGCCTCAGCGCCCATTCCGGCCTTGAAATCGTCCTCGTACTTTTCCCGCATATCCCGGTATTCTTTTTCCGAGAGAATCTGATTTTTTGCCAGCGGGCAATCACCAGGATCCGTTACAATATAAGACGCAAAATAAAGGACTTTCTCCAGGACCTTTGGACTGATGTCCAATAGAAGCCCCATCCGGGAAGGGATCCCTTTAAAATACCAAATATGAGACGCCGGCGCGGCCAGCTCAATGTGCCCCATACGTTCCCGGCGAACTTTTGCTCTCGTAACCTCAACACCACAGCGATCGCAAATTTTCCCCTTGTAGCGGATTTTCTTATACTTGCCGCAATGACATTCCCAGTCTTTCGTAGGCCCGAAAATTTTCTCACAGAACAGGCCTTCCCGTTCCGGTTTCAAGGTCCGATAGTTGATGGTTTCAGGCTTTTTTACTTCGCCATAGGACCACTCACGAATCTGTTCCGGTGAAGCAATACCGATTTTAATGGCGTCAAATGTTGCATAACTCATCGTATCGCCCCCTCCTTAGTCTTCTTCCTCTGCATCAGCTTCGGCAATATCGCTGAGCAGGCCAAACACATCGTCCTCATCCTGAATTTCAAAGCCGGCTTCATTGGCCTCTTCATCTAACAGAGCAGGAGTCGGTTCGCTGTCATCCGGTTCCATTGTAAGTTCATCGTTGGGGTAGGCCACCTTTCCCCCTGCATAAACCAAATCGTCATCATCGTCATCCCGCAGTTCGATTTCATTGCCTTGCTCATCCAATACCCGGATGTCTAAGCACAATGACTGAAGCTCTTTCACCAGAACTTTGAAGGATTCCGGAACCCCAGGCTTGGGTACATTGTGACCTTTTACAATGGCTTCATAGGTCTTGACACGTCCTGTCACGTCATCAGACTTTACAGTCAAGATTTCTTGCAGCGTATAGGCCGCACCATATGCCTCCAACGCCCAAACTTCCATTTCACCGAATCTCTGACCTCCGAATTGAGCTTTGCCGCCCAGAGGCTGCTGGGTAACCAGGCTGTAAGGTCCTGTCGAACGGGCATGAATCTTATCGTCTACCAGATGGTGCAGCTTTAAGAAATACGGATACCCAACGGTAACCAGGTTATCAAAAGGCTCACCTGTGCGGCCATCATAGAGGACACTTTTTCCGTCCTCCCGAAGGCCTGCTAGCTTCAGAGTCTGAAGGATCTCTTTTTCGCTGGCTCCTTCAAAAATAGGAGTTGCAATCTTCCAGCCCAATGCTTTGGCTGCATACCCCAAGTGTACTTCCAGAACCTGCCCGATGTTCATACGGGAAGGAACGCCCAAAGGATTCAAAACGATATCCAAAGGCGTGCCATCCGGCAGGAAGGGCATATCTTCTTCCGGCAGAATGCGGGAAACAACGCCCTTATTCCCGTGACGGCCTGCCATCTTGTCGCCTACAGAAATTTTTCTCTTCTGGGCAATATAAACCCGAACCACCTTATTGACACTGGGAGACAGCTCATCACCGTTTTCTCGGGTAAAGACTTTCACGTCGACAACAATTCCGCTTTCACCATGGGGAACCTTCAAAGAGGAGTCCCGCACTTCTCTGGCCTTTTCTCCAAAAATAGCCCGCAAAAGCCGTTCTTCTGCTGTCAGTTCTGTCTCTCCCTTAGGGGTAACTTTACCGACCAAATAGTCTCCCGAAGTTACCTCTGCACCAATACGGATGATACCGTTCTCATCCAAATCCTTCAGGGTATCTTCACCCACATTGGGGATGTCCCGGGTTATCTCTTCCGGTCCCAGTTTTGTATCCCGGGATTCCGTCTCATACTCTTCAATGTGGATCGACGTAAAGACGTCCTCTCGCACAAGACGTTCATTGAGCAAAATGGCGTCTTCGTAGTTGTAACCTTCCCAAGTCAGGAAGCCGATCAAAACGTTTTTGCCCAGAGCAATTTCCCCGTTGCAGCAAGCCGGGCCGTCAGCAATGACCTGATTCGTTTCTACCCGCTCGCCCGTAGACACAATAGGACGCTGATTGACGCAAGTACTCTGGTTCGAGCGCGCAAATTTCGTCAGGTAGTAGGTCTTTACATCTCCGTCATCATACCGAACTGTAATATCCGTTGCCGACACTTTCGTGACAATACCGTTACCTTCTGCCTTTACACACACTTCTGAGTCTACGGCGCACTTGTGCTCCATACCGGTTGCCACTATGGGGGCTTCCGTCACCATCAGCGGCACGGCCTGGCGCTGCATGTTGGCGTCCATCAAAGCACGGTTGGCGTCGTCGTTCTGCAAGAACGGAATAAAAGCGGTAGCCACAGAAGTCATCATACGAGGCGAAACGTCCACATAGTCAATCATGTCCCGATCCACATCGATAATCTCATCCCGATGCCGGCAGGTTACACGCTTGTTGACCAGACGTCCCTCTTCATCCACGGGCTCAGAAGCCTGCGCAATATAGTAGTCGTCTTCCACATCGGCCGTCATATATTCCACGATATCTGTCAATTTTCCCGTAGCCTTATCAATTTTCCGGAAAGGCGCCTCGATAAATCCGTATTCATTGATATTGGCGTAAGTTGCCAGATAATTAATCAAGCCGATATTGGGACCTTCGGGTGTCTCAATGGGACACATACGGCCATAGTGGCTGTAGTGTACGTCACGGACGTCAAAGGATGCTCTTTCCCGGCTCAGACCGCCCGGTCCTAGTGCAGACAGTCTTCTCTTATGGGTCAGCTCTGCCAGAGGGTTATTCTGATCCATAAACTGAGACAACGGAGAACTGCCAAAGAATTCTTTGATAACTGCGGTAACTGGACGGATATTAATTAAGCTCTGGGGTGTTACCACATCCAGGTCCTGAATGGTCATCCGCTCCCGAATGACTCTTTCCAAACGAGTGAATCCAACTCGGAACTGGTTCTGCAGCAACTCTCCTACACAGCGCAGGCGGCGATTTCCCAGATGGTCAATATCATCTGTGGTGCCGGCGCCATAAACCATGCAGTTCAGGTAATTGATGGAAGCCAAAATGTCGTCTTTGGTGATGTGGTTTGGCACCAAGTCGCTCATTCTCTCTTCAATGGCCTCTTGCCAACCATCTGCTGGCACAGTTTCCAGCATTTCTTTTAAAACAGCAAAACAAACTTTTTCCTTGATCCCATACTCCGCAGGATCAAAGTCCACAAACTGTTTCATATTGACCATGCCGTTGGAGAATACTTTCACTCTACGTCCGTCAATATTTAAAACTGCTTCATTGACACCCAGATCAGAAATTCTGTGGGCCTTTTCCCGGTTTAAAGTTTCACCCGGCATTGCCAGAATTTCCCCTGTCATAGGATCGGCAATCGGCTCTGCCAGCATATGGCCGGAAAGACGGCTCCAAATGTCCATTTTCTTATTAAACTTATAACGGCCAACTTTGGAAACGTCATAGCGGCGAGAGTCAAAAAATAATGCTTCCAAATAAGACTGGGCATTTTCCACCGTGGGTGGTTCCCCGGGACGCAGTTTCCGATAAATCTCCAGCAAGCTCTCTTCTTTTGTCTTACAGGGATCCTTCTCAATGGTTGCCAAAATTCTGGGATCTTCGCCGAAAAGTTCCTTAATCTGCCCATCGGTTTCCACGCCCAAAGCACGAATCAGGCATGTAACCGGGATTTTCCGGTTCTTATCAATCCGGACATAAAAGACGTCATTGCTGTCTGTTTCATACTCCAACCATGCACCGCGGTACGGGATAACGGTAGCGGTATACGTATGCTGATCTGCCTTGTCCGTAGTATCGCCATAGTACATTCCCGGGCTTCTTACAATCTGAGAGACAATAACCCGTTCTGCTCCATTGATAACAAACGTACCGCCATTAGTCATCAGAGGGAAATCTCCCATAAAGATTTCTTGCTCTTTAATTTCGTCCGTCTCTTTATTATGCAGACGCACCCGGACCTTAATCGGTTTGGCATAGGTGGCATCCCGCTCTTTACACTCTTCTATCGTGTATTTGGGGCTCTCATCCATACTGTAGTCCAGAAAACTCAGTTCCAGATTACCGGTATAATCTGTAATGGTTGCCACATCCTTAAATACTTCCCGCAGCCCTTCATTCAGAAACCACTCATAAGAATCCTTCTGAATTTTGAGCAAATTGGGAATTTCCAGGATTTCATCATGCTTGGAGTAGCTCTTACGAAGGGTCTTGCCAAAGTATACATCCTTGACCATCTCCATTATGAATCATCACAGCCTTTCTTTCGGCGCTTGCCGTCTTATATTCTACTTCAACTTTTTGACACGCCCGGAGTTGTTGCTATTTTTTTCATCCTATCCACTTGATTCTTATCTACCCATGTGATAAACTAGGTATGTAAATTATGGCCATGCCGTTCAGGCATTTTGCCGCATTGTAAGGGATATTTTAACAGATTTCAAATTTTAAGTCAATACTTAACTGCATAAAATTTGCCACCTTTGCATATGCAAAGGTGGCTTTTTTATGCATCTTACGCTAACTGACCGTAATAAAACGCTTCCGCAGATATTTGCGTTTATTTCTGGTTCATGATTATCCGCACAGGCTTACACACTGCGGGAGCCGCAATAGCAGCTACAATAGCTTCCGGAATCCCACTGGTCAGAATCGTGGTTCCGATAATAATTAACATCGACTGCCCCACCAAAGAAGCGTATTGTTGACCGAAGAAGATCCAGATTCCACCCATAACCAGCAAAGTATTGGTCAGGCTACCTAATGCGGCACTGATGGCAAAGCGCAAGGTCTCCTTCTTTTCCATTTTTTTAGATAGACCTCTGTTGACAATTCCTGTAACAGTTCCCACCAAAATTCTGGGGACAAAACAAATCAAAATGCTTCCAAAATTTCCATGGAATTCGCCCAAAGAATAAAATGGCGTAAAAATGAAGGCAGTAATCGGGTTTGGCGGCATGAACGTCCATACCAAAAAGCTAAACAATCCAGCAAATGCTCCCATCGCCGAACCAGCTTTTGTTCCTAATAAAATAGCCGTAATCACAACCGGAATCATGGCCAAAGTCGCCACAATGGGTCCCAGAGCCGGCAGTGATCCCAATGGAGTAAAGCAAAAAATTGCCTCAATCGCCAGAAGAATTGAAAATTGCGTCAGAAATTGGATTTTTTTGTTTTGATGTTTCATACCGTTTTCCTTTCCATTCTCTCCCCAGTAAAATTTAACACCTATTCTACCAGTATAAAGGTATTCCCATGTCTTGCAACCCCATAGTGCCACCGGCATATTGTTACCTGCTAATACCCGATCAGCGAATGAGCAAATGCCGACACAGTTATGAAAATACCCTACCAAAAGCGAGAAAACTCTCATATTTTTAAATGGCATATTGGGCTTTTCCTACCCCATACGTCCCACAGAGCCAGCAGATAAACTGAGAGGGAATCTTGCCATTTGCAAGATTCCCTCCAGTGGTGCGAGAGATGAGACTTGAACTCACACGACGGTTGTCACACGCACCTCAAACGTGCCTGTCTACCTATTCCAGCACTCTCGCTTATGACAGCGTGATAATTATACGCATTTCCCGCTAATTTGTCAACCGATTTCCCCGCAATATTTTCCTGTGCTTTTTTAGGTTGCGATCGGCCTTGTTATTTGCTATAATATTTCGTGTATTTTTGTAGAATTTTGGAGGTAGCCGCTTGCCTAGATTTTTTGTTACTGATGGCATACAGACAGACAAGCCTCTCGTTCTAACTGGTGACAGCGCATCCCACGCCCATGTTTTACGTCTGCGCATAGGCGATGAAATTTGCGTATGCGACGGCCAGGGGCAAGACTACATGGGTACAATTTGCGAAATGAATTCCCGCTCTTTGACGGTTCAAATTACAAGTTCTCAGCTCTGCCCTGGCGAGCCTACCCTACAATGCAGCGTATATATGGCGTTTCCAAAAGCGGATAAGCTGGAGCATGTAATTCAAAAGGCCACTGAATTGGGCGCTTATGAGATTGTTACATTCCCTACTGCTCGCTCTGTCTCCCGACCAGATGCTTCCAGTCTGATAAAAAAACAAGAGCGATGGCAAAAAATTGCCCAATCTGCATCTGAGCAAAGTCAGCGGGGACGAATTCCGCAGGTAGTGGTTTTAAGCAGTTTTCAAGATGCGCTTCAGCGGGCTTCTCACAGCGACATCTCCATTCTTTTATACGAGAATGAAAAGCAGCACTCTTTGCGTAGTGTGCTCACAGCGTCCTCATTCCGTACAATCAGTCTTTTCTCAGGGCCCGAAGGTGGGCTTACACCTGAAGAAGTCCAATGGGCACAAGAAGCAGGCCTGCATATCTGTTCTCTTGGCCCTCGTATTTTACGCTGTGAAACCGCACCCTTATGTTCTTTGAGTGCCGTGCTCTATGCATCTGGCCAATTGGAATAGGCATGATAATATCATAATACTTAATAAGGAATGAATACGAAAATGGCAATGAAGAAAACCCGAAATACAAAACCAGTTTCCAAAAAAGATGACATTATTATATATAATATTATAATTGCCCTTTGTCTGGTCTGTCTGGCAGTAGTTGCGCTCCTTCAAGTCAATCGATTGGCGATTCAAATTGATACAATGGTAGAAACCTACGATGCCACTATCTATGTAGCAATTGCAGCGGCTGTTTGCACCATACTCTCTTTGATTGCTAATTTGATTTTTAAGGCCAAAGCTGGAAAGCTGATCAGTCTAATTGGTATGATTCTTTTCGGAACTGTGGCAATTTCGGCAGCTTTGTTGCGGGTATATTGGACAACAGTAATTCCTCTTCTGTTTTTTGTCTATATTGCCGCCGGTGTGCTATTTATCATTTTTGAAATCTATCAGCATGAATTTTTTCTAATTTCCTGCCTTACCACGCTTGCTGGTTGTTGCTTCTACATTTTTTCCAAAATTAGTCCTCTTTCTTTCAAGTTTTATTTTCTTTGCCTCGTTTTTGTCATTTTTGTTGCAACCTGTGCATTTCTTACGTTTACTGCCTCCAAACATGGGGGGAAAATATCGCTGGGGAAGCGGCAGTTTCAATTGTTTGTCCCTGACTTCTCTCCAATTTTTCTATATGCGACATGTGTGATCTGGGCCCTGTGTCTCATTGCCGTTGCTTGCCTTGGCAGTACCTTTGCTTACTACTGCATGTTTGCCGCTATGGTTTACGAATTAATTGCTGCGTGCTACTATACTATAAAATTGACCTAAGATGTTACAAAAAGCCCGACAGAAAACTGTCGGGCTTTTTCTATGGTTATTCTAACCCCTTGTCTCATATATATTGGACAGGGGGTGCTTTTTTGAAACAGCGACATTCCTTGCTATACAGCACGTTACTTTTAACTTTGGCCAGTATGGCTCTCAGAGGCGTCTCAATCTTCTTCCAGGTCTTCCTTTCCGGAACCATTGGCGCTGCTGGCGTTGGATTATTGCAACTAATTTCCACAGTAAGCTTCTTTGCCATGACTATCGGAACCTCTGGAATCCGTGTTGGGGCCATGTATCTCAGTGCAGAAGAATACGGTATGCGAAGACCGGTCGGCATTCGAAAGGCTGTACAATGCTGTATGCGATATGGCTTCACGTTGAGCCTGCTTGCAGGTGGCGCATTGGTTTTCAGTGCAGATTATTTGGCCCAAACCTGGCTAAAGGATATTCAGGCCGCAGCCAGTCTTCGAGTTGTTGGGGTTTTTTTGCCTGTCTCTTGCCTGTGGTCCGTCATGGACGGGTATTTTACGGCCTGTTCAAAAATTAAGCAACTGGTAATTGTCGAATTTGTCGATCGCGGAATTTCTATTGCCTGCACGTTATGCTTGCTCTTAACATGGGCACAGCAAGATGTTTCCCGCTCCTGTACCAGTGTTGTTCTGGGTAATTCCATTGGTACTTCTGTGGGCCTTTGCATTCTTTTTTTCCTCTACCGAAAAGACCAACGGGCTCTGGGAAAAAATTTGCCATCGCCTCCCATGTGGAAACGCTTGTTTCGTCTTTGTATCCCCCTTGCTCTCAATGATTATCTTCGCTCAGGTCTTTCTACGCTGGAACAATTTCTTATCCCCAGAGGACTGGCAAAAAACGGTTCCTCTTATGAGTCTTCTATGGCTTCTTATGGTACCATACATGGCATGGTCTTCCCTATTCTAATGTTTCCATCTGTTGTCTTATTTTCTTTATCTGACCTTTTGGTTCCAGAGCTAGCCAGTTGCCGGGCGGAAAACAATTCCAGGCGGGTCTATTTTCTCACCGACCGCTGTCTGAAAATGGGCTTTTTATTTGCGTGTACCGTTGCTGGGCTGATGTTTTGCCTTGCTTCTCCCCTGGGTCAGCTGTTTTACCACAGTGAACTGGCAGGTTTCTATCTTCGCATTTTTTCCCCGTTAGTTCTAATCCTCTATATGGATGCTATGGTGGACGGTATGCACAAGGGTCTGGGACAGCAAGCTTACTGCGTCCGCTATAACACAATCACCTCTTTTTTAGATGTAGTCTTTTTGTTTTTATTGCTACCAAAGTGGGGAATTGCAGGTTATTTCTTTACCTTCACGGTTTCTCACGCCATCAATTTCTTCTTAAGTATGCGCAGACTTTTGCAGGTGACTAAATACTCCCTTTCTCTGGCATTTCCCGCCAAAGCCTCTGCCTGTGCCCTTCTTTCCGGATTTTTGTGCCATTGGATACAGCAATATATTCTTTCCGCTATCTCCTGCCTGCTCTGGATCCCCATTGTCTTTTTACTGTCCTTTTTCTTACTCCTGCAAATCTGTTCTGCTTTGGAACAAGAAGATATTCAATGGTTGCGTACCTCTTTACGCCCACAAAAGGCCACCCGTTGACAAATCCATACATCTTTATTATACTAAAGCAAAATTCTTCCATAAGGAGGCGAAAAAAACTGGAGGTTTTGGAAAAGACCTTTTGTGGTTTCTGCCGCACTTGCGATCAAACCAGTATGGTAATCTGTGAGTTCACCTCAGACGGTAATACCCGCCAGCTTTTGGACGCAGACTGCTTGTATCCGGACTGTATCCATGCCGCCTCTTGTACCATCAGTCGACAAATTCTAGATTATTTAAAAGAATCCGCCAATGGTTAACCATCGGCGGATTCTTTTAACTTATTGCAACACAGCCGATTAAGATACAGCAAACCGTTGCCAGGAAAGCGGCGTAATATCCAGCGACGTTTCTCCGTTTACTATCAACTCTGTTACCAATTGGGCCGTAATCGGCGCCAAGGCAATACCGTCACCCTCATGGCCACAGGCCATACAAAAGCCTGTGTATTGTCCCAAACTCCCCACAATTGGCAGGCCATCGGGCGTATACGGACGTAGCCCGGCAAATGTTCGGATGATTTTCATATCCTTCACGCAAGGATAAACTTTTGCTGCACCCGCTATAATTTTTCCGATTGCCTCTGTCGTAACCCCCCTGTCAAATCCGGCAAATTCCCGAGTACCGCTTAGAATGGTGGTTCCCGACTCCGTCTGCTCAATGGCAAAAGAATACCCAATTCTCTGAATCGCTTCATCTGTAATCAGTTCCGGATGGAATTTAATGGTCTGGTATAGTGAACTGGTGATCATATGATAGACATAGGGCGCCCTTTGCTCCAAAGCTACAATCTGCCCACGTCTGGGGCGGATTGGCATGTCATACCCTAACATTTTTACCAAATCATTTCCCCATACACCACAAGCGTTGACAACGGTTCCAGCATAAAAATCCCCCCGATTGGTAGTGATACCAGTGACCCGTTCCCCCTCCCGAAGGATTCCAATAACCTCCGTTTCCGTTAAAAACTGACATCCTAATTTCTTGGCTGCGCGGACCATGCCATAGACAAAGTCAAAAACTTCCAACCGGCCGGACTGAGGAATCCAAAGGGCACCGGGTATATCCGGATTTATGTTGGGTTCCAGTTGTAAAACCTGCTTCCCGTCCAGAATTTCCAGGCTGTATCCCGATGGGATATCGTCCCGCTCCATACTTTTTTTAACCAGTTCCATTTCCATGTCTGTCTCAATGACCTGGACGGTTCCGTCTACCTGTAAACCGAACTTCCCAATTTCCTCTTCCAACGGCTTAAACAACTTTTGACTCTGTAAATAGAGCGCAAGATGATATCCAGGTTTTTTCGTAAACCAGGACAACAGTCCCCCTGTAGCACCTCCGGTGCCCATGCACGAATCCCGCTTTTCTACAACCAACACTTTTTGCCCCGCTTTACTCAGAGCATAAGCGCAACTGGAACCTACGGCACCGGCACCAACC
Organism: uncultured Oscillospiraceae bacterium; assembly: GCA_944386835.1. Lineage (GTDB taxonomy): Bacteria > Bacillota > Clostridia > Oscillospirales > Oscillospiraceae > CALXCQ01. Next base: position 53,095 of record CALXCQ010000089.1, read on the forward strand.
ACAATGACGTCAAATTTTGTCTCCATCCGTTTCCTCCTCCAAGAAAGCTGTAGTAGCCACAGGCCTTACTGGTGCCCGGAATGTGGGGGGGAATACTTCGGCCAGGGGTTTTCCTGTCTGTTCTGACACAATTTTGGCAACCAGCCTTTCACAGGTTTTCCCCTGACACAATCCCATTCCGGCACGGGTCCGCTTTTTGACACCATCTACCGTAGTTGCCCCCTCTGCAATGGCCTGCAGGATTTCCTCCCTGGTCACTTCTTGACACCGACAGATGATAATATCTTCCTTTTCCTGTGCCATTTCTACTCCTCCTGTCTGGTATCTGACACGGACAATCGCTTGATACTGCGTACCCTGTCTGCATACTGTTTGTCAACGGCAATGGACAGCACGCAGGTTCCGGCATATGCCCCTGCCTGTATCACCTTCAGAACTCTGCCTTGGCAGACGTACTGTCCTATCCTGTCCACTGCCTCTACCGAATCGCCTACTTCAGGACATGGTAAATATTCAAACGGAAAATCGATTGTCGCTTCCGTAGGAGAATATGCCCGGTTTACAATCACAATTGCCAACCCTGGACACCGGGCCACACACATCCCGCAGCCTGTACACCGGTCTTCCTCCAGACACGGAAGATTTGTAATCTGTTCGCCCACATGAATCGCACCAAATTTGCAGGCAGCCTCACAAGGGTTGCACGGAATCTGCTGTACGCACTCAATGACAGCAACCCTGCCTCGCTCCATACGGTCTTGCGATGGAATACCCGGGCACGCTTTCAGTTCTTCCTCTGATGGTACGCCAGTATAAAGGATTCCCTCTTTCATGCCTGTCCACCTCCCCTGCGTCCTTTTAAGAATGCCAGCGTCGTGTCAATTTGCAGTTGTTTGGCTTCTTGCCGTTTTTGACCGAACTGTCCCGACCGCAGAACCTGCAGACGCTGCCATACTGCATCCTTTTGCCGCTTTGCTTCTTCCGGCGTCATATATCCCAGGGCCTCCGCAGCTGCAATACCAGCCAAATTGCCTTCTTCCATAGCAGAAGACGCTTCTTCCACTCCCGTAATGTCGCCAGCCACATAGACATCCGGCAATGTGGTGCACATATTCTCATCGTGCATTGGCACGTGTCCACCCAATGCCGGAAGAAACGTAAAGTTACAACCAGCCATCCACGCCAGTTCCGTCATGGGGTTCAGGCCAACCGCCAGGCAAACCGTATCACACGCCAACGTTCTTTGGGTTCCATCAATAGGCTGGAATCCAGGTCCAAGGTCCACCAATTCCACACCTGTCACCTGTGTTTCCCCTAAAACTCTCTGAATAGTCGTTCCCACGTAGATCGGTACACCAGCCCGACGCAATTTACTGGCATGGACACCATAACCGCCAATCTGCGGAGCCGCTTCTACCAGACAAACAACTTCTGCTCCTGCTTGCATCAACTGGTAGCTGACAATCAATCCTACATTTCCGGAACCCACCATCACGATCTTTTTCCCCGGTAGAACACGGTTAATGTGAATCATCGTCTGCGCTGCCCCTGCTCCCATAACACCGGGCAGGGTGCTGCCCGGAAGTGCCAGATAATTTTCCTTAGAGCCGGCAGCCAAAATATATTTTTTTGCCTTGACAGTTCCGGCCTTCCCCTGATGGATGATTCCCAGTTCCATATTGGGAAACAAGCCGTAGGCCACCGTGTCCAGCATGATATTTGCACCTGCTTGTTGAACCTGCTCCAACAAGGCCTGACCAATCTGATAGCCGCGAACCCCTGCTTTATGCTCATACGATCCGAAAAATTTATGTATTTGCTTAAATAACTGACCTCCTGGCAATCGGTTCTCATCAATTACCAGAACATCGGCTCCTGCTTTGGCAGCCTGGCAGGCCGCGCTGAGTCCCGCCGCCCCCGCTCCAATAATTGCGATATCCGGCTCATAGTATTGTTGATTCACACGCTTCCCTCCTTACGCCAGCCCATCTTGTGTTTTTACAACCATGCCCTCTTCTACCGGTGTAATACACGTTCTGGTGTTGGGTTTCCCATTGACTATCATCATACAGTCCGTACACCGCCCAATTGCACAAAAAATTCCACGGGGTTCGTGGCGCTTTGGCGTCCTGCGAAAAGCTTTAATCCCGGCATTGATAAGGGCGGCCGCAATTGGCTCCCCTTTTCTTGCCTGAATCGGTCTCCCGTCAAAATAAATTGTTACCGTAGCGGTCGGTTCCAATGGTCCCAGAATAGGGTGATTTTGAATCCGCATCGAATCGTCCATATGGCATCTCCTTGTCGTTTTCGGTTGCATTTTCAATTTTTACATGTGTCCTGTAAATTCCTGTCTATATAAAGTACTGTATATAAAATTAGCCAACGTGGTATAGTCGAAAACCGGTAACCCGGTTTTCTTCTGAACTGCTGCCGCAAAGGGTGGCATATTGGTACACTCCAATACAATGGCGCCAACTTCTGGGTGCTCTTTGAGCATCTGTTCCGCTTTGGCTTCCATGGCACCCCGCAGTTCCGCCACTTCATAGGCACCATCTTCACTGTTAAATGCAACTGGCAGTACACTATCTTCCAGACCATAAATCACTTTGGGCACATGCGCACACCCAATACTGACAAAATGCTGCTCCGTAAGGCAGGTTTTATCTGCCGTTAGAATGCCCACCTTTTGATCGGGCCGCAACGTCCGCCATGCCATATCGACCTGCATCAAACTGGAGGAAAACACCGGAATATTGACCGATGCGGCCAGCTCTCGTTGAAAAAGCGCCAGAAAACCGCAACTGGTGGTAATTGCACGGCAGCCGGCAGCTTCCAATTCCCGAGCCCCCTGTAAAAAAGGTTCCAGAAGTGTGCGATCTCCTTGCAAAACCCTTGGACCAGAAGCACCTTGGATAATTTTATACAAAACAGGAAATTGATACGTTGTTGCGTTTCCCACATCTCCCGGGATTCTGGCAAACTTGGAATCCAAAGTTAAAATTCCCAAAGCAAATCCATATGTTCCGTGCCCACCGTATACCATATCATGTTATCTCCTCTCAATCAGATTTCATTATTTTATCTGAAATGTCCGCCGTTTATTGCGTAAATAGCACAATTTTTATGCCATTTTTCGAAAGATCTTTGTTTGTATTTAACTTTATCATATCCCCCGCAGAATGTAAAGAATTTCCACTTGCAAATATATCCAAATATCAAACATTTATATTTGGAGGTATTCTACAAATTCGTCTCGCCGGAACAAGGAAGCAATTCTGCATAAACTTTGTAACCGTTCCGATATAGGTCTGTAAGAAATTGAGTTTCTGTGGTCTTTCCTGTTCACGATGCTGAAGAAGGAATACTCTCTTGCCCTGCATACCCCAATCCCATTTGTCTTCATATTTTTAACAGCAAAGCAGATTCAAGAAAAGGATGCATAAAATATCCAGAATAGATATCCTTTTTCAAACAGGTTTCATTTGCAAGAGAACGCTTCAACCGCATTCGGTATATACTTCGCGAAGGAAAACGTTCCACGAAAAAAGTTTATTGAATTTTTCTCATATACTACTTCTATCCCATTGAGAAATTCCAAACCTACTATTTAAGGCTGCACCCCATTTGAGAACCTCATCAGAGCTAAAACGAAAAGAGAGAGATTGGCCTGTACAGAATCGAAAATCTCATGTATTTTCCTATAAACACTTTCCTATTTCGCTCCCAAAGAAGATAGTAACCTCCTGGAAGTGCGGACTTTTCGTTAAAAGAAGATGGGGTTTCCCACTCGTGTGGATTTTCAGCTCAAATAGCTTCCCTCTTTTATGGTTGCGACGGCATAAGATTTCTTTGACCGGGCACTCTAGGCTTCCACCTGTCATTGCCTGTCCGGCTCTGCCCGATTGTGTATCCAGCGTTTTTAAGCTGTCGTCTCTTTTTTGAAAAAACTCTTGACTTTTAACAGTATTATGCTATAATGACAGAGCTGTCTGAGATTTGCTGTTATAGCTCAGTAGGCAGAGCACATCCTTGGTAAGGATGAGGTCGCCAGTTCGAATCTGGCTAACAGCTCCATAAAACCGTTCTTTCACAAGAAAGAGCGGTTTTTTCTTTCCTTTTCTGGATTTTGTAAGAGCTAAATCCGTGGCTGCACTTTGATTGCAAGACAAGCTGCAGAAAGAAAATCAGGCCTTCGAAATTCCCATTTCGAAGGCCTGTTTCTTTTACTTGCTTTTCTCCCTGCTCAGCTGCACTTTTGCAGTACTCTCTGCCTTCTCTTAATTTCTCCTGGCTCCTCGGCTGACAGATTTGAGTTAACTGTTGATTTCGCGTTTGTTTTCCAACAGACTGAGGGTATGGATTTCAAAAAAATCACTTTCATTGACACAGAAAATATACGTCGGCGTTGTGCCCTGTAGACGAAACGGAGAAGAGCACATGGATCTCGAAATTTTGTCTGTGAAAGATGAGGAAACATTGCGGGAGGTGCTGTGTGATTACTGGATTGGTAAGGGCAAACGCCCTTTAAAAGCCCGGAAAGTGTACAGGCCTCTGGACTTGATCGAAGAAAATGAAAGGGCACAGTGCTTAGATATGATAATGCCAGAATTGGATAGCTTGTCTGTTTGCCGTGCAGCATAAAAGAGCAACGGCGTGCCTGTTATTATTCTTATTGCCCTGTTTAACGAGGAGGATAAACTCCTGGTCTATAAACTGGGGCTGATGCCTGTGACACCACCCTCCTATCCTCTGCCTGCGCTTTGCGCTAAAATCGTGGCCCTCATCCACTACAATCAGCGTAACGTCCTGTCCGGGGACCGGAGAAAGGCTGGGAAGAGCATCACCTTTTTCATCGAGAACAAATTGTCTGAAGCGGCTCTGAGCAAAGTGTGGGATGCCATCTTTGTTCAGATACATCACGCTCTCGTGCAGGAAGTGGACTCAGTCTTGCTATTGCAAAGAGCCTTGATGAACTACACAGCCGAAACTGTTCTGTGTGAAAGATTGCGATAGACATTGAATCAGCCTCACAATTTGAGTTTCCCGATAGGAAAACATACTGGGCTCACCATAGACCATCCATAAAGCACAGACCGAACATGGGTTAATTTTAGGTTTGCGTGTCAAAAGTAAGGCAAGAGACGCAGCGATAAGTAAGAAAAAACTCATCATAAATCAGAACCTGAGTATACAACGATGCGGTCTCCAGTTCGGATCCGTTGAACCGATCCCAAATTCTTCGAGGGTTGAAGTTCCTGTATGCTTTCTTAAGGCAACCTAACCAAAAACTGCCCCAGGCTGTTGCCTGGGGCAGTTTGGATCGCAAGATAATTACGCCGAATCTGTGGCGTATGTCGTTATTCTTTGTTCCGCAGTGAAATTACAGAAATTTTCCAGTTCTATTAGCCGGCATTTTACAATCCAGAAGTACTGATTCCAAGACTCCAATTTACACACAAACGATCTGTCTATGATATCTCTGACCCAAATGGGGCTGCCTCTCAAGAGTTCCCATCCCTGTCTTTTTGCAAACAAACATCAATCCCATTGACCGCAATGCCTTCATCGGCTGGAATTAAGAGATATGTTTTTCCATCGATAACGCGAGTCTCCAACAGGTAACTAAATTCCGGTGCTACTGAAACCTTAATTTCAGGAGTGCAAACTTCAAATTTTTTATTGTCTAAAATATTTTTGGGGTTGAGGACCTCACATTCTAGTTGTCGCTTACATTCCTCTTGAAAAGCCGTCACTCTTTCAGCTGGAACACCACTGTTGGCCAATATAGTACCCATTTCAGCAAGGGAAAATTCCAATACCTCCGGATCTTTGCTCTCTTTGTGTTCATCAAGTCGAGCCCTCACTTGCTCATGGACGGACTGGACAACCTCAAAACTACACTCTGTCTGCAAGGTGTCATACAGAGAGCTTTGAAATGCCTCTTTCTGATCTTCCGGAGACTTTAAGGTCTGGGTGCAAAAGACGCTGTCAATCACCTCTTGATGAATTTCTGCTGGATTCCGACTGTAGTAAAGTGCATTATAAATATTGGCCGCCCGACTGTCAAACGCAGGAAATAAGAATCCCAGCACTGGTGCCGCCACTGTCTGCCCCGAAGAACTGCCATGGAATGCTTTTTCTTCTGCAGAATACCGCAATGCGTAGGTTCCTTCTTTTACGGGACAAATGCTGCAAAGAATATACTGAAAAACCTGATCAGAAGCATCTTCCTGCTTTTGTCCATCTTTACTATGGAACGGTACGTCATAAGTATCTGCAGCCAGCAAAATCAAATAATTCTGCCCACCGAGTTCCAAAGAGTCAATTATCTTTCGATAGAAAGCTTCTCTGGCCCCTGCATCCTGTAAGGATGTCAAACGGAGAGTCTGCAAAAGTCGATGTTCCTCGCTATCCGCAACCTGTTTTGTGGAAAATACAATATCCAACAGATTTCTTCCCAGCGCTCCCGACAGTGCCTTTTTCAAAATGTTTAAATACATTTCTGTTTCTTCCTGAGACTGCAACCCCAAAGACGAATCCAGATAGGAAATTACTTCTTTATTTCCGTTGACATAGCAGCCGTATACCCTTGTTATGGCGTTTTTATCGCTCCGAAAACGCCGCCTAATCTCATTTAATTCTTTTTGGTTCATAATGTTCCTCTCTTAACAAATAATTCAGGCAAACAGTTAGAGCTAATTATAGCACTTTATGATATGTTCTTCAACGAAGAGTAATTTGTTTTTGGAAACTTATTGTAAACACTGTGAGAGCCACACTTTTTTCCTGATCATCAGTACTATCCTCCAGCAAAGCTCCTTCATAATAATGGAAACAGTTCGACTGGAGCCTTCTGATTTTCTAACTACGCTCTGACGAAAAACTCTATCTCTCAAAAAGATTTCCCCTGTTTGGACTACCATCTCAGTATGAACAACGTCATACCGGCAGTTGCCTTCACACAGCTTGCCACCTTAGCATAAGTACCCGATTTCCTCCCATATCCTTTTTAATCCGCAGTCTGTCATCACGCGTTTCGAAAACCAACAAACAGACGGCCGGTATATTGTTTTTTCTCAGTTTTCTGCTAAAATGGAACAAGCACCCCCTTTAGGAATATATAAAATTACAGCGAAATGCCCAATATAAGGATGAGTGAAAATGGACGAATTGTTGGAAGATTTAGTGCAAAAATACCTTCCCTTTACCAATCAAGGCCAATTGGCTAACTATATTCCGGAATTGACGAAAGTTGATAAAAACGCACTTGGCATTTATGTTGTGTCTAGCGATGGTAAAAGTAGCTTCGCAGGAGATTATCAGAAACGATTTACCATGCAGAGCATCATTAAACCGATATTGCTCCTTCTTGCGCTGATGGACAACGGAGAAGATTTGGTACGAGAACATGTAGGTGTTGAGGCTACCGGGAAACCATTCGATGCCATTAACTATACAGATCAGGCACTACTCAGTGAACATTTGAATCCCATGGTAAATATGGGCGCCATCCTGCTTTGTACATTGCTGTCAGGAAAAAACTATTCTCATAAGTTCCAGCGCCTTTTGGAATTAACACGTAACCTGTCTGGAAATTCGGAAATCCAAGTCAATGAAGCCGTCTATGAATCTGAAAAGCGTACTGGAAACCGCAACCGTGCACTCGCCTTTCTCCTGAAAAGCCAAGGAATTATTCAGGACGAGGTAGAAGATGTATTGGACTGCTATTTCCGAGCCTGCTCCATCGAAGCAGACTGCAAAGATTTGGCAAATATCGCATTTGTCTTTGCCAACCGCGGCCGCCGTCCTGTCTCGGAAGAACGACTCTTTCCTGCCCGCTATGCCCACTATGTTAACGCTATTCTAATGACATGCGGTATGTATGACGGCTCTGGGGATTTTGCCATTCGGGTAGGTGTTCCGGCCAAGAGTGGTGTTGGTGGAGGGATTATGGCCATCACCCCCACACGTATGGGAATCGGTATCTACTCTCCCGGTTTGGACACCAAAGGCAATAGTTTAGCAGGTATTCAGGTATTGGAGGAACTCAGCCAAAAACTATATCTCAGTGTTTTCTAGATGAAATATTCATTCACAAACTGATAAATCTTGACACAGCCTCTCCTACCTGCTTCTTGAATCCTGGTGTATAGCGTTTGTTTGGTATTCCTTTCGGCATAGTAAAGCACCCCTTTTGTTATTCAGTATATCATACTGTCTAACAAATGGGGTGCAGTTCAAACTCTTTTGCTTCCCGGTCTTTTTGTTCTGAGCCTATCTCGTCCATCTCCCATTCTGACTTTCCGTCTCGGAATCACCCCATAAAGATGCCACATTTCCGTTCGCCCTTCCCTTTTATTGACCAAACAAAATGGTCGCTCCCTTCGCATCTGCCCGACGAAGCCTACGGTCTGGAACGGAACTGATTGCCCATCTCTACCCGACAAAGACCACGCTTTGAAACGGAACTGGTTGCCCATAAAGGAAGGGAATCGCTCCCCTGTCCTCATTGTCTTATTTCCAATTGTCCCTCTGAAACACGTAGGCCTGTCCTATTTTTCCGCCGGGTTTTC
>CALXCQ010000090.1 GCA_944386835.1 uncultured Oscillospiraceae bacterium
TCCAGGATAACTGTGTTTTGCACTGTGATGAAGGATATCCCCTGGAAATTGGTGCGGGTGTAACCATTGGTCACGGGGCAATTGTCCATGGGGCCCAGGTAGGGGATAATGTACTGATTGGTATGCATGCTACAATTTTGAATGGAGCGAAAATTGGAGCCGGCGCCGTAATTGCAGCTGGTGCGCTGGTAAAAGAACACATGGAAATTCCGGAAAATGCGTTGGTAGTAGGGGTACCAGGAAAAGTTGTGCGAATTCACGGGAGCGATGTAGTCGCAGCCATTCAAGCCAACGGTCAGCACTATGTACAGTGGGGAAAAGATTATCAAAGACTTCTGACAGAAAACGAAGAGCCTTACTCCCGATAGGAGCATTTCCATTCCGATAAAAAGCAGTATCGATTTTGTGTAGAGAAACAAAGCCCAGATACAAGGGAGGATTGGGTTTGTCCAGAAAACTGTTTTGTCAGCTATCCCCTGTTACATATGCCATTTCCGCAGAAAAAGAGCGGCTGCTTCGCCGGATCAAAGATTGGCATCAGAAAGTGCCTTTCGCAGTAAACCGTCAGGAAGAGGCACTCCCGGTAACTTGGTATACCCATCGTTCTTTGATTTTCCGCACTCTGGGTAATACACAGCTCCAACTGCAAGCGGGAAAAGCCGTCAATTTGTCTTTGGCTGTGCCGAAGGTTACGGGAATTGTGATAGAACCTGGGGAAGTGTTTTCTCTTTGGCGTTTGGTAGGTCGCACGTCCCGGCGGGCAGGTTATGCCATGGGCCTGACCATTGCAGACGGAAAGCCTGAAGCGGGTATTGGAGGCGGGTTGTGTCAGCTATCCAATTTAATTCATTGGATGGTGCTTCACACACCCATGAAAATTGTAGAGTTGCATCATCACGATCAGTGGGATTTATTTCCGGATTTTCACCGGCAAGTCCCCTTTGGAACGGGGACATCCATTGCTTACAACTATTTGGACTATCGCTTTGAAAATACTACGCCTTGGCCGGTGCAGCTGAAACTCTGGATAGAGGGACGATATTTATGTGGTCAAATTCTCAGCACCCAGACACTGGATAATAGTTACCATATTTCGGTGGAAGGGGAGCGATTTGTTCGAGAACAAGGGAAAATCTACCGGGAGGGACAGGTGTATCGGAAAGTGATTGACAAACGTACAGGAAATTTGTTGGAAAAGACGCTGTTACGGCAAAACCATGCACTGGTACTATACGATACGTCCCAACTTCCTATTGAGGAAGAACGCGGGTAAAGCAGACAAAAGCAGACAAAAGAATGCTTGGATCTGCACTGTGGAAAGGCCTTGCGGCAAATACCTGGAGGAGCTTCCGGGCAATGTGAGATCGCAAAGAGGAAAAGACGGGTGGCTGGTGTTCGGGTGTGATTCTGGGAGCGAATCTCTGAGATGGAAAGGGCCGGCCGCGGACACTTGGTCCGTATCCGAAGAAGCGGATACCTGGGCCCATGTAAGAAAGTTGCCATAAGGATTTAACTGCCTGACGGCTTGAGAGTCCTCTTGCATTGTAGGAAGAGTGCTGCTATAATGCTCTAACAGCCTGTTGTTTCGGGAGAAAATAGAATGCAATATGTGCGCTGGATGGGAGAGGGAGTTATGAAAAGGTCAACACAAATCGATATGTGTAATGGGCCCCTGCTGGGAAAAATTTTGCTTTTCAGCTTACCATTAATGGCTTCCAGTATATTGCAACTGCTGTTCAATGCGGCGGATGCCGTTGTGGTCGGTCGCTTTTGCGGCAGCCAAAGCCTGGCGGCGGTTGGCAGCAATAACAGTCTTATCAACCTGCTAATCAATTTGCTGATCGGATTATCGGTAGGAGCTAATGTAGTAGTAGCTCGGTATTTGGGAGCCAGGGAGAAAGAGAAGGTTACCAAATCTGTCCATACAGCAATAACAGTGGCAGGGATTGGCGGAATCCTGTTTGGAATTTTGGGATTGATCTTTGCCCATCAGCTGTTACGGCTGATGGGCAGTCCAGAAGACGTGATTCATCTGGCAACCACATATTTAAGAATTTATTTTTGCGGGATGCCGGCAAATATTTTGTATAATTTTGGCGCTGCAATTTTGAGGGCCGGAGGGGACACCAAACGGCCTATGGTTTTTCTGACCATTGCCGGTGTGACCAATGTGATTCTGAACCTCTTTTTTGTACTGGTTTTACATATGGATGTGGCGGGCGTGGCGCTGGCTACGATTATCAGCCAATATATTTCCGCATTTCTGATTATCCGCTGCCTTATAGAGGAGACAGGCGAACTTCATCTTGACCGGAAGATGCTTCATGTAGATGGAAAGATGTTTCGGGAGATGTTTAGAATTGGCTTGCCTGCAGGCCTGCAGGGAAGGGTATTTAATATCTCAAACGTGGTGATTCAAAGTACCATTAACAGTTTCGGCAGTACCATTATTGCCGGGAATGCGGCAGCATCCAGCGTCGAAGGATTCATCTACAGTCCGCTCAACTGTATTTATCAGACCTGTCTCACCTTTACCAGTCAGAATTTGGGGGCCGGAAAACTAAAACGGGGCGATCGGGTATTGGGCCTGTGCCTTTTATACACACTGATTTTAGGAATGATTTTGGGAGTTGGCTCCTATTTCTTTGGACGTCAGCTTTTGGGCATCTACTCCAAAGAGGCAGACGTTATTACTGCAGGAATGGTGCGCTTAAGTCTTTTGGGCATTACCTATTTCCTGTGCGGCTTTATGGACGTTATGGCCGGCGCACTCAGAGGACTGGGGTCTTCTGTCGTACCCATGATTGTGAGCATGCTGGGTGCGTGTGGCCTGCGGCTATTGTGGGTTTTTACCATTTTCCAACTAAATCCCGTTCCGGCTATGTTGTATCCGTCTTATCCTGTCAGCTGGCTGGTTACGTTTTTGGTGCATGTATCTTGTTGGGTTGTGGTACGCAAACGTGTAGGTGCCCGGATGAGTCAGGGGAAATTGGCATAAAATGAGCAAAGTCCTGTGAATCGTTTTCGATTCACAGGACTTCGTTTTACCTGAAAGTTCAAAAGGTGGAATGGCCGTTCAAAAGGTTTTCCAGCTGTATAAAACAAGGTTTGGTGTCCGCAACTGACTGCTCTGAGGGAGCGTGCGGAAACCAATTCCATCAGTTCTGATAGAACACTGTCTGCCGAAATAGGGAATCTGCATTTTGTCTGCAAGTTGATCAACGGCAGGGAAAAGGCTTTATACGAAAAATGATAGGAGAACACAAAAAGGCAGAGTATCAGAAAAGGCCATGATAAGGTACATTTTAGTTTATAGGCTATGGGATTGTGTGGCCCATGTTATCGGCAGACGGAGCATAGAAAACAGGCCCGGTTCCCTTGTGGGCGTTGCGGGAATGGAACCGCTCCAGGATTGCCAAATCTTCCGGGCTGGCTTGTCCGTGCAAAAGGTACCGGTCAATCGCGGCATAGGAGATCCCCATTTCCTGTTCATCTGTCTGTCCTTCGAAAAGACCTGCGGAGGGAGCCTTTGTAATAATGTGTTCCGGCGCATTGAGATAGCGGAGAAATTCAAATACTTCTGTCGCCGTAAGATCCGCAATGGGATTAAAGTCGCAGGCACCATCTCCCCACTTGGTATAATATCCCATATACAGTTCGCTACGGTTGCCTGTTCCGGCTACCAGCCGGCCCTCACTGGCACCGACTGTGTAAAGGGTTAACATCCGGAGCCGTGGGGCAATATTGGCGATTGCAGCCTGGGTCAGACTGCATTGGTCTTGCAGAGTTTGCATCACCAGTTCTTTTTGAGGGGTCAGATCGATGGTCCGGGTGGAAATTTCAAACTGGCGGGCAACAGCCAGCCCGTCCTCTCTGTCTTCTCCAAAATTTCGCTGAGAGGAGCAGGGCATAATAATCCCGACCGTATTGTCACAGGCGGCTTTACATAAAATTCCAACCAATGCACTGTCTTTTCCACCGGAATTGCCATAGACAATTCCCTGTGCCCCGCTGGCATCCAACAGATTGCGGATAAATTTTACGCGATTTTGTAGTTCTATTTCATAGTTACGCATGGATACCCTCCCAGATAGATTCAATTTTCTGTTGTTTACAGTCGATAGAAAGGGCAACAGGCCCTTCTTATTTTCTATTATTGCCAGAGACCGTTCCGGCGTCAACTGTTTTCTTCCCATTTTCCGTGCTGCAAACCGCAATTGTGCAGGGTGAATTTTGCTGGAGGACGAAAAAAATTTTGCACAGTGTATGAAAAAAGCAGACAATTACAAATATGGCCACATATTTTAGAAAATTACTTGACAAAAAAATCGATCTCTGAAATAATAAAAAATTGTGAGTATGAAACGCAGACAATCCCGAAACGACTCTCCGGCTGAGAGCCGTTTTTTTGCGGAAAACGGAGGTTATCATCATGAAAAAAGATGTGGTTATTATCGGCGCGGGTCCTGCGGGTATTTTTACGGCGATGGAAATGTTGAAATTGGGGAGCCGGAAAAAAATTCTCATTGTGGAAAAGGGCAAAGCAATTGAACAGCGGAAATGCCCTAAGCATACGACCAAGCAGTGCGTCAATTGCAAGCCCTATTGCCACATCACTACAGGTTTTTCCGGCGCAGGAGCATTTTCAGATGGAAAGTTGTCCTTAAGCTATGAAGTTGGAGGAGACTTACCAAGCCTGATTGGCCCGGAACTGGCCCAGCAGACGATTGACTACACGGATCAGATCTATTTGGAATTTGGCGCAGATCCCAAAGTAGAAGGAATTGGGCAAACGGAATCGGTAAAAGAAATTCGACGCAGAGCCATCGGTGCCGGTTTGAAATTAGTAGACTGCCCTATCCGCCATTTGGGAACAGAGAAAGCCCAGGAGATTTATTATGCCATTGAGCAGTACTTGCTCACCCACGGTGTGGAGATCCTGTTTGGCTATAACTGTACAGACCTGATTGTGGAAGAAGGCGTATGCCGGGGTGTACGGATTACCAATGGAAACGACAGCCAGGAGATCTTGAGCGATCACACGGTAGTAGCGGCCGGCCGCCGGGGAGCCCAATGGTTGGAGGGGTTGTGCGCCCAGTATGGAATTGCCCACCAGGCAGGGACAGTAGATATTGGCGTTCGCCTGGAAGTGCGAAATGAAGTTATGGAGCGGGTGAATGACGTCCTCTATGAGTCAAAGCTAATTGGCTATCCCAAGCCTTTCAAAAATAAAGTGCGGACATTTTGTCAGAATCCGGGTGGCTTTGTCAGCCAGGAAAATTATGACAATGATCTGGCAGTAGTGAACGGACATTCTTATAAGGAACGGAAATCAGAAAATACCAACTTAGCAATTTTATGTTCCCATAATTTTGCAGAACCCTTCCATGAACCGATTGCCTATGCGCAAAAAGTAGGGGAACTGACCAATATGTTAGGCGGCGGACATATTTTGGTCCAGCGGTTTGGTGATATTCTGGATGGCAAACGCACGTGGCAAAAAGAGCTGGCCCAATCCAACTTACGGCCCACTTTACCGGATGCAGTTGCCGGTGACATTACGGCAGCAATGCCTTACCGGGCTATGGTCAATATTATTGGGTTTATTCAGGCTGTGGACCAAGTAATTCCTGGATTTGCCTCTCAGGAAACACTTCTATACTCACCGGAACTAAAATTTTACTCCAATCGCGTGAAAATGGACGGGGAATTTAGAACGAATATAGAGGGACTTCATTGTTTGGGAGATTCCAGCGGCTGGACAAGAGGGCTGATGATGGCGTCTGTCATGGGCGTGCTGATGGGAAGAAAGTTGGCATAGTTTGCCGTTGCAAAGCATCCTGCCTGCACAGTTCCGGTCCGAAGCGTATCCGTATGGAAACAGATCGTCTTGGGATCTGCAGCGAAACTTTGGGGATGGATTGTAAAACCAAAAATCAGAATTCAGAATTCAGGAGCAGTCCTGTTTTCTCCACAATCGCTCTTCTGTTTTGACAGGAGAGCGATGGCGTCTTAAATTTTTTGTGCAAATTCCATAAAAAATATTTATGCGTTGCAAATTTAAGAAAATTTCGAAGGGGACAGAAAACAAACATTTAGGAATATTTACATTGTAAAGCAGGTAAAAAATTGGAATTGCGTTGTAAAAAAGCAGTTTATAAACATTTTTTTTGAAGAAAAAAATTCGCGTGGCAGTAAGAATGCGCAGCCCGGCATCCCCTACTTGCGCTTTCGTTTGGCGGGGAAGAAAGGGAAATGAGAGGCCGGAGAGAAAACGCTTTTGAAAACAGATTTTAGAATTTTGAAAGAATTGAGAAAATCTGTCGGAAAAATTGCCGGGATTTGCGTTTTCAATTAGCCAAACTGGAGAAAATTTTTTAAATTTTTGTTAAAAAAGACCCTTGCTCTGGAAAAGATTGAATGCTATAATTTTTGCAAAGATACTGTAAGAGACTGGAAACGTGTTTTCAGTCAATTTTTACAGGCGTCTTTTTTAGGTAATGACTGTTTGAAAGGAGGTCTGTGGAGGGCGTTGTAGGTTTTCAGATGCTTCCCGTAACCTTGGGAAAGAATCCTTACTTTTTATTTACGTTTGGCAAAGATCCGCAACTTATCACACCGAATTCAAAATTGGGAGGTCCTTAAGGATGAAGAAACTTAGCAGAGTACTGGTTTTAGTTCTGGTATTGGCAATGCTTCTGACTGCTTGCTCCAACGGTGATACCACAACGGATGACGCAGACCAGACTACAGAAGACCAGACTACCACCACTACCCCCAGCACAGAAGAAACCACAGATAATCAAGAAGAAACTACAGAGGATACACAGAGCAGTGAGACTACCGATGGCTCCGTACCGGTATCTTCCAAAGATACCCTGGTAATTGCCCACGAATCTGACTCTATCGATATGGATCCTCACGGCTCTACCACCAATAAGACTCTGAAAATCAAGAATCAGGTTTATGAGCCTCTGATCGAATTGAACATCGACAATGAGCTGCTCCCCGCTCTGGCTACTTCCTGGGAGTACATTGATGACAACGCTACCCTGCAGGTAAAGCTGCGGGAAGGCGTTAAGTTCCATAACG